>NZ_JBFTRV010000004.1:0-351985 GCF_056399665.1 Massilia sp. 01N410
GGCCCAGGCCGCCCGTCCGGCGGCGGCCGCCGCCGCGGCCGCGCCTGCCCGTGCGTCCGGCGCCGCACCGGCTGCCGCCGCACCGCAGGCACCGCAGACACCGCAGCAGGCAGCTCCGGCGCAGCAGGCAGCTCCAGCGCAGCCGGCGCCCGCATCCGCCGCCGGCGCAGCCCTGAGCCCGGCCCGCGCCGCCATCAATGCCGCGCTGGAAGCGGCCCGCGCCGCCGCCCGCATGACCACCGGCGGTGGCGGACGCCGTCCGCCGCCAGCCACTGAAGCCCCGGCGGCGGCGGCGCAGGCACCCGCTCCCGTCCCGGCACCTGCGCCCGGACCGGCGCCGATGGCCAGCGCCGCGCCCGCGCCAGCCGCGCGTCCTTCCGCACCGGCCCCATGGGACCAGCCGGCCGCGCGCCCGCAGCCGCAAGCCGTCGCCCAGCCACAGCCGGCCATGCGCCAGGCCCAGCCTCAGCCGGCCGCTCAGGCGCCCGCACAGGCACCCCGGGGCTATGAACAGGCAGTGGCCGACGACGAGCCGCCGTCCTGGGTCACCGAATTTTCCGACGACACCGCGGTCGCCGCCGAGGCCCCGGCCGCGGTCAGCGCGCCGCCGGCCGCGCGGGTCCAGGCGCCGAGCGCGCCGCCGCATCCTTACGTGGTCACGCCGGTGCCGGAGATCGGCTGGGATGGCAACTGGCCGGCGCTGGCCGCCTCGCTGTCGCTGCGCGGCGTGGCCCAGCAGCTGGCCTTCCAGACCGAGCTGGTCAGCTGTACCTCGGACGGCTCGTCGGCCAATTTCCGCCTGCGCGTGCCGGTCGATACCCTGCGCGCCAGCGGCAACAGCGAGAAGCTGTGCGCGGCCCTGCAGGAATGCTTCCCGGCGGTGCGCGTGAACATCGATACCGAGATCGGCCCGGTCTGGTACACCGCCAGCGTCGAAGCCAGGGTCCGCCGCGAGCAGTTGCAGCGCGAGGCCGAGGAAACCGTCGGCGCCGATCCCTTCATCCAGGCCCTCGAGCAGACTTTCGACGCCTTCGTGGTGCCGGGCTCGGTACGTCCGATCGGTACTTGACCGGGTCTTCACCACTTTTTCGTTTCACCCGACTTTTTTGGAGAACACCACCATGATGAAAAACCAGCTCGCAGGCATGATGAAGCAGGTCCAGGCCATGCAGGACAATATGAAGAAGGCGCAGGACCAGCTGGCTCTGGTCGAAGTCGAAGGCCAGTCGGGCGCCGGCATGGTCAAGGTGGTCATGACCTGCAAGAACGACGTCAAGCGCGTCACGATCGATCCTTCGCTGCTGGGCGACGACCGCGACATGCTGGAAGACCTGGTCGCGGCCGCCTTCAACGACGCGATCCGCAAGGCCGAAGCGACGACCCAGGAAAAGATGAGCGGCCTGACCGCCGGCCTGCCGATCCCGCCGGGCTTCAAGATGCCGTTCTGATGTTCATCGTCTCCCTGCACTATACGGCGCCGCTGGCGCGCATCGACGAACTCCTGGCGGCGCACTGCGCCTTCCTCGACAAGCAGTATGCGCGCGGCCTGTTCCTGATGTCGGGCCGCAAGGTGCCGCGCGACGGCGGCGTGATCGTGGCCCAGGCCGCCAGCCGCGCCGAGCTCGAGGACGTGCTGCGCGAGGATCCCTTCCAGCAGGCCGGGGTGGCGCACTACGAGATCACCGAATTCGTTCCCGTCATGACGGCGGAGCCGCTGGCCGCCTACCGCGCTGCCTGAGCGCGGGCACATCCGGATCACCATCATGTCCAAATCGCTCGACTTCTTGACCGAGGCCCTGCGCCGCCTGCCGGGCGTCGGGCCGAAGTCGGCGCAGCGCATGGCCTTCCACCTGCTGCAGCACGACCGCGAAGGCGCCGCCATGCTGTCGCGCGCCCTTTACCAGGCGGTCGAGGCGGTGCACCACTGCGCCATGTGCAATACCTTTTCCGAGCTCGAGGTCTGCGAGCTGTGCGCCGACCCCGAGCGCGACCATGCGCTGCTGTGCGTGGTCGAGACCCCGGCCGACCAGCTGATGATCGAGCAGACCCTGACCTACAAGGGACTGTACTTCGTGCTGATGGGCCGGCTGTCGCCGCTGGACGGGATCGGCCCGCGCGACCTGCACCTGGAAAAGCTGGTCGGCCGCGCCACCGACGGCATCGTCAACGAAGTCGTGCTGGCCACCAATTTCACCAACGAGGGCGAGGCCACCGCCCATTACATCAGCGAAATGCTGAAAGCGCGTGGGCTGAAGGTCAGCCGCCTGGCGCGCGGGGTTCCCGTAGGAGGCGAACTCGAGTATGTGGACGCGGGCACGATTGCGCGCGCCATGCTCGACAGGCGAAGTGCATAATGAGCCTCCCACAAGGGACCGCCAGGGCCGATGCATGAGGCCGCCGGCGCCCTTGGGCTAGCGGGCCAAGGCCTCATTTGACCGGAGTTTGACCGGAATCGAGCATGCACCTCGTCGACATCACGATGTTTTACGCGGCCGAAGGAGGCGGCGTCAGCACCTACCTGAATGCCAAGGCGCGCTGGCTGGCGCGCCGCGGCCGCGTCCAGCACACCATCCTCAGTTCCAACGTCGAAACCTGCGACGATTCGCTGCCGCCGCTGGTGCGCATTCCCGCCGCCAACGTGCCGGGCTTCCACGGTTTCCGCATGCCGCTGTCGGTATCGCGCGCGGCGCGCCTGCTGGAATCGGTCAAGCCCGACCTGGTCGAGGCGGGCGATGCCGGCCACTGCGCCTGGGCCGCGCTGCGCATGCGCAAACGCCATGACGTGCCCGCGGTCGCCTTCTACCACTCGGACCTGCCGCGCCTGGTGCGTCCGCGCCTGGGCCGCTGGATCGCGCACGGCACCTGCCGCTACCTCGCCAATCTCTACCGCCAGTTCGACCTGGTGCTGGCGCCCAGCCGGGTGATGGTCGAGCATCTGGAGTCCATCGGCGTGCACGGTGCCGTCCAGCAGCCGCTGGGCATCGATTCGCGCGTCTTCCAACCGCTGCGCGAGGACGAGGCCCAGCAAGAGACCCTGCGCGAACAGCTCGGCCTGGATCCCGACACCCGCCTGCTGGTCTACGCCGGCCGCTTCACGCCGGAAAAGAAGCTGCACGTGCTGATCGAGGCGGCACGCAAACTGGGCGGGCGCTACCACCTGGTACTGGTCGGCAGCGGTGACGAGTTGCCGCGCGCGAACAACCTCACCATCATTCCTTTCCAGCGCGACCAGCGCCAGCTCGCCCGCCTGCTGGCCAGCTGCGACGTGCTGGCCCATCCGGGCGACTGCGAGACCTTCGGCCTGATCGTGCTCGAAGCCATGGCCTGCGGCCTGCCGGTCGTCGGCACCAACCGCGGCGGCGTGGCCGAGCTGGTCGACCGGGAAACAGGCATCCTGGCCAAGCCGGACAGCGTCGCCAGCCTGGCCGAAGCGATCGAAGCCATCTACTGGCGTGACATGGTCCGCATGGGGCAGGCGGCGCGCCGCAAGGCGGTCGAGCGCTACGACTGGGACCAGATCCTGCCCCAGGTGCTGGGTCGCTACGACGTGCTGCTGGGCGGCTACCAGCCCGTCCAGCGCGAACCGGAGCGTATCTGTGTTACCGACTGAAGCGCCGGACAATACCAAACCGGGCATGCTGTGCGTGTCGATCCACGACGTCGCGCCCGCCACCTGGCCCGACTGCCTGCGCCTGGTGCAGGCGATCCGCGCGGTGGCCGACATCCCGCTGACCTGGCTGGTGGTGCCGCACTATCACTTCCGCCCCGAGCGCTCGCCCGCGATGGAGGCGGCCCTGGATGCGGCGCTGGCGCGCGGCGACGAGCTGGCGCTGCACGGCTACAGCCACCTCGACACCGAAGCCAGGCGCGGCGGCCTGCGCGCGCGTTTCCTGCGCAACGTGTACACGCGGCGCGAAGGCGAATTCGCGGCGCTCGACTACGACGAGGCGCGCCGCCGGCTCGAACTCGGCCTGGACTGGTTCCGCCAGCGCGGCTGGACCCCGGCCGGCTTCGTGCCGCCGGCCTGGCTGCTGGGCGAGGGCGCCTGGCAGGCGCTGCGCGAATCGCCGTTCGCCTATACCACCACCTTCAGCCACTTCCACTGCCTGCGGAATGGCCCGGTCGTGAAATCGCCGTCGATGGTGTACGCGGCGCGCAACCGCAGCGGCCGCTGGCTGTCGCCGCGGGTGGCCGACGCCACCGCCGCGCTGCTGGCGGACGGGCCGCTGGTGCGCTTCAGCCTGCATCCGCCGGACGCGCGCTATCCCGAGCTGGTGCGGCATACCCAGCGTGCACTGGAACGCCTGCTGGCGCGGCGCAGCGCCGTCACCAAGGCCGAGTGCGCGAAGCGCCTGGCCGGCGAGCTGCCGCTTACCAGTACGGACCCCAATAGCCGCCTCCACGCCAGTAGCCGGGACCCCAGCCCGCGTAATAGCCCGGGGACGGTCCATAGCGCTGCAGATCGTCCTTCGTGCTGAGGTTCACGATGCAGTTGCGCCAGGGATCGGAATCGGGCGCATAGCCCAGCCGCGCGCAAGCGGGGCCGTAGACGGTGATCATGTTTGCGGCCTCGGCCTGTTTCTGCGCGGCCCGTTCCTGCGGCGTCGTGCAGCCTGAGGCGGCGATGGCGAGACAAAGCACGCCAGCAACTGAAAATGATGACATAGGACCTCCATGTCGACGGCGCCATGCGCCTTGCATCAGAATAGCGCAGGCTGGCGGACAGCGCCAATGCACGTCGAATGCCTGCTTCACGCGCAGCGGTAGTGGTTTTCTGGCAAGATGCTCGTTTTGCGAGGGAGACGGGGATGGCACGACGGGCATGGCTGATCTGGACGCGGCGGCTTGGGCTGCTGCTCGTGGCGCTGCTGGCACTGGCCGTGCTCGGGGGCTGGCTGTTCCTGCGCGCCAGCCTCGCCCAGCTCGACGGCAAGCGCACCTCGCCGCTCCTGTCCGGCTCGGTAACAGTGGCGCGCGACGCCAACGGCGTGCCGACCATCAGCGGCGCCAACCGCCTCGACCTGGCCTATGCGACCGGTTTCGTGCACGCCCAGGAACGCTTCTTCCAGATGGACCTGCTGCGCCGCAGCGCCGCCGGCGAACTGGCCGAGCTGTTCGGACCGAAAGCCCTGCCGCTCGACCGTTCCCACCGCCTGCACCGCTTCCGCGCCCGCGCCGCCGAGGTGCTGGCGCGCCTGGGGCCGCAGGAGCGCGCCTTCCTCGAGCGCTACGCGGCGGGCGTCAACGACGGCGTGAACGCGCTCGGCGCACGGCCCTTCGAATATGCGCTGACCGGCGCCGCGCCGCGGCCGTGGACGGCGGCCGATTCCCTGCTGGTGGTGTGGGCCATGTACTTCGACCTGCAGGGCAACCAGGAAGCGCGCGAGCTGGCGCGCGGCTGGCTGGCCCGCAATCTCGACCCGGCCCAGCGCGCCTTCCTGCTGCCCGAGGCCAGCCAGTGGGATGCGCCGCTGGATGCGCCTGCGCTATCGCTGGCGCCGGCCGCGATTCCCGCCACCGCGGCGGCCTGGTGGGGCCGCAAGGAGGCGGTGCCGCCGCGCCAGCTGGCCGGCGTCGGCTTCGTCGATTCGGTCGGCAGCAATAACTACGCGCTGGCCGGCTCGCGCAGCAGCAGCGGCGCGGCGATCGTCTCCGACGACATGCACCTCGGCCTGCAGCTGCCGAACATCTGGTACCGGCTGGCGCTGCGCTTCCCCGATGCGCAAGGAGCACAGCGGCGCGTGGTCGGCGTCAGCCTGCCGGGCGCGCCGCCGCTGGTCATCGTCGGCAGCAACGGCCACGTGGCCTGGTCCTTCACCAACAGCTATGCCGACACGCTCGACCTGGTCCGCCTCGACACCGACGGCGACCATGCCGGCCAGGTGCGCCTGCCTTCCGGCTGGGAGACGCCGGCCGAGCACGCCGAAACCATTCTCGTCAAAGGCCAGGCGCCGGAACGCCTGAGCGTGCGCGAGACCAGCCTGGGCCCGATCCGAGAAGCCGGCGGCACGCTGTACGCCGTCCACTGGGTCGCGCATTCGCCGCAGGCGCTGAACCTGGAACACCTGAAGCTGGAATCGTCGACCACGCTGGACGAAGCCCTGGCCGCCGGCGCCGCCGACGGCATCCCGGCCCAGAACATCGTCGCCGGCGATGACCACGGCAACATCGGCTGGACCGTGGCCGGCGCGCTGCCGCGCCGGGACGAGGCGGGCCGCGGGCTGGCGGTGTCGTTCCCGTTGGCAGGAGAGGGCGCCGCGCCGACCTGGCGCGAGCTGCTGGCGCCGGCCGCGCATCCGCGCGTGGTGAACCCGCCCGGCGGCCAGCTGGTGACGGCCAACAGCCGCCAGCTGTCCGGCCCGGACGCCCAGCTGCTCGGCGACGGTGGTTTCGACCTCGGCGCCCGCGCGAGCCAGTTGCGCGACGGCGTGCGCCGGCTCGGCGACAAGACCGACGTCCCGGCCGTCTTCCGCGCCGCGCTCGACGACCGCGCCCTGTACGTGGCCGGCTGGCGCGACCGCCTGCTGAGGGCACTCGACGACCGTGCCGTCGCCGGTCATGCCGGCCGTGCCGAGTTCCGCCGCCTGCTGAAGGACAGCTGGGACGGGCATGCCAGCACGGCATCCGTCGGCTACCGCCTGGCGCAGCAGTTCCGCTGGTCGCTGTATGAGCTGCTGTTCGCCGGCGCCAACGCCGAGATGGAAAAGCTCGACCCGAAGGCCAGCATGGTGGTCGCCACCTCACGCTGGCCGGCGGTGCTGGAGCGCCTGCTGGACGAGCGTCCGGCGGCCTGGCTGCCGCCGGGCTACGCCAGCTGGCAGGACCTGCAGCTGGCCGCCGTCGACCGCGCCATTCTCGAAATGACGAAGGACGGCACGCCGCTGGCGCAGGCCACCTGGGGCCAGCGCAATACGGCCGCGATCGCGCATCCGATCAGCATGGCCCTGCCTTTCCTGAAGCGCTGGCTGGCCGTGCCGCCCGACCAGCTGCCGGGCGACGCCAACATGCCGCGCGTGGCGGGACCGAAGTTCGGCCAGTCGGAGCGGCTGACGGTGTCGCCGGGACGCGAGGAAGAGGGCCTGTACGACATGCCGGGCGGGCAGAGCGGGCATCCGCTGTCGCCCTGGTTCCTGCGCGGGCATGAGGATTGGGTGAAGGGGACGCCGACGCCGCTGTTGCCGGGGCCTGCTGTGCATACCCTGCTGTTTTCGAGGTAGGGTGGACACTCCGAGCCCACGCGTGGGCAGGGAGCGCCCACCCTACGCTATTTGGCACCCACCGGCACCCAAAGCGACTGCAGCATCCCGGTAACGGTATCCGCCGGCGCCGGCCGCCCCAGGTAGAAGCCCTGCACCAGGTCGCAGCCGTATTCCTCCAGCAGCACCAGCTGCTCGCCGGTCTCGACGCCCTCGGCCACCACCACCATCTTGAGCCCGTGCGCCATCGCGATGATGGCGCGGGTGATGGCCGCGTTCTCGGAATCCTGGGGCAGGCCGCTGATGAAGCTGCGGTCGATCTTCAGCGCCCGCACGTCGAAGCGCTTCAGGTAGTTCATCGACGAATAGCCGGTGCCGAAGTCGTCGATCGACAGGTAGACGCCGATGCCGCGCAGCTGCTCCAAGGTGGCCATGGTCGCCTTGGCGTCGTCCATCAGCGTGCCCTCGGTCAGTTCGAGTTCCAGCAGGCGCGGATCGAGGCCGGTGTCGTGCAGGGCCGACAGCACGATCTGGCTCAGGTTCTCGTCCTTGAACTGCTTGGCCGACAGGTTCACCGCCATGCGCACCGAGCGCCGGGTCAGCTTCTGCCAGGCGCGCGCCTGGCTGCAGGCGGTGCGCAGCACCCATTCGCCGATCGGGACGATCAGGCCGGTCTCCTCGGCCAGCGGAATGAACTCGGTGGGCGAGACCACGCCGCGCTCGGCATGGCGCCAGCGCACCAGGGCCTCGACGCCGACGATCTCGGACGAGCGCACGTCCAGCTGCGGCTGGTAGAGCAGATACAGCTCGTCGTTCTGCAGCGCCTTGCGCAAGCCGACTTCCAGCTTCACGTGGCTCATGATCTGCATGGTCAGCGAGGACGAGTACAGCTTGGCGTTGTTCTTGCCGCAGTTCTTGGCGTGGTACATCGCGGTGTCGGCGTACTTCAGCAGCGAATTGCAGTCGTCGCCGTCCTCGGGGAAGAGCGAGATGCCGATCGAAGCGGTCACGAAGATCTCGTTGCCCTCGATGATGAAGGGGCGGCGCATCGCATCCTTCACGCGGTGGGCCACGTTCAGCGCGTGCTCGACGCGGTCGAGGTCCGGGATCAGGATCGTGAATTCGTCGCCGCCCAGGCGGGCCAGGTTGGTGCTCTGGCGCGGCTCGCCGTCGCGGGTGAGGGAATCGCCGCGCGACAGCAGGTCGCTCGGGCGGATGGTCTCGCGCAGGCGGTCCGAGACCTGCTGCAGCAGCTGGTCGCCGACATTGTGACCGAGGGTGTCGTTGATGCGCTTGAAGGCGTCCAGGTCCATGAAGAGCACGGCGAACTTCTTGTTGCCGATCTTCGAGCGCTGCAGCTCGCGCTCCAGCATTTCCAGGAAAGCCTGGCGGTTCGGGATGCCGGTCAGGCTGTCGCAATAGGCCAGGCGGCGAATCTGCTCTTCGGCGCGCTTGCGTTCGCTGATGTCGCGCACCAGTCCCAGCACCTCGTTGGGCCCGGTGGCGACCAGGCGCGCCTCGAAGTGCTGGGCCTGGCCGAAGCGGATCAGCTCATACTCGACCGAGCGCACCTGCTGGATCCGCAGCGCGACCTCGACCTGCTCCAGCATGCGTTCGGCGATCTCGCGCGGCAGCACCTCGCTGATGTGCTTTCCCACGCATTCGTCGGCCGCGACGGCCTCGCTCTCGCCTGGCCGCTCGCGGCCCGGATTCTCCCGCCGGCTGCCCGTACGCCCCGGTTCATAGTCGAGGTAGATGCCGCCGCCGTTCATGCGGAAGAAGGTGTCCGGGATCGCCGCCAGCACCGCGCGGTTCTGGGCATCGGCGATGCGCAGGCGGACGATGGCGTCGCTGGCGCGTAGCACGTACAGCACCCGGTGGCCGAGGATGGGCCAGTTGATCGGCTTGGAGACGAAGTCGGTGGCGCCGGCCTCGTAGGCGTTGGTGACGGCATCCAGGTCGTCGCCGCCGGTGACCATCACGATCGGCACGCTGGCGCCGTTTTCGAGGTCGCGGATCGCGCGGCAGGCGGCGAAGCCGTCCATGCGCGGCATCTCGACGTCCATCAGGATCAGGTCGGGCGAGCAGTCGCGCGCGACCTTCACGGCCTGGGCGCCGTCCTCGGCCTCGATGGCGTCGAGGTTGACGCCCTCCAGCATCTCGAGCATCAGGAGGCGCATCACCGGATCGTCGTCGGCGACCAGCACGACGCCGCGGCTGTTCGCGCGTTGTTTGGAGCAGGGGGCTGCCATGTCAGGTTTCCTTCTCAAGGATGGCGTTGAGCGAGTCGCGGACGGCCTGGAACTCCTGTTCCATGTTATTCAGGAGGGAATCCGCGCCTTCGGTGGTGTCGGCGCGGCCGAGATGTTCCATCTCCTTGCACAGGGCGGCGAGGGCTTCGGCGCCGACGTTCGCGCTGGCGGATTTGAGGGTGTGGGCGATGCGCCGCACGTTGCCGGTGTCCATGCCGTCGATCGCGCGGCGCAGGGTACTCAGCTGCTGCGGGGTGTCGTCGACGTAGGCGTTGATGACCTTCTGCACCAGGGCGTCGCCGCGCTCGCGCGACAGCATGCGGATCTTTTCCAGCGCCACGCGGTTGATGACGTCGCGCTGGATCACCTCGATCGAGGCGCGCGGCAGGCGCGGCGGCTCGTCGTCGTGGTGCACGGTGGCGGCCAGCGGCAGCGCCATCCAGCGGCCGATCACGGCGGCCAGTTCCTGCTGGGCGAAGGGCTTGGACAGGTAATCGTCCATGCCGGCGGCCAGGCAGGCTTCGCGGTCGCCCTGCAGCGCGTTGGCGGTGATCGCGATGATGGGCAGCACCCGTCCGCGCCCGGCTTCGCGCTCCTCGCGGCGCATCGCGGCGGTGGCGGCAAAACCGTCCATCACCGGCATCTGGCAATCCATCAGCACGCAGTCGTACTTGCCCTCGCGGAGCATGTGCAGGGCCTCCTGTCCGTTGCGCGCGCAGTCGACGTTCAGCTCCAGGCTCTCCAGCATGGCGCGCGCCACTTCGACGTTGACCGGGTTGTCCTCGGCCACCAGCACGCGGCGGGCGCGCGGCCGCTCGCTGTCCTGGCGCAGCGGCCGCGAAGGCACGAAGCGCGCCGCCGGCGCCACCTGGCCGCGCGGACGCGTCGCCAGGCAGGCGAACAGGTCGGCGGCGCGCGCCGGCTTGATCAGCTGGTAGGCCACCCCGGCCTCGCGCCGCTGGACCGGATCGGCCGCCAGCTTTTCCGGAGACAGCAGGATCACGCGCGTGGCGCGGGTCATGGGATCAAGCTTGACGCCGGCCGCCAGCAGCAGGCCGCTGGCCTGTTCGAGTTCCATGTCGAGGATGGCGGCGTCGTAGGGCTGGCCGGCGCGCGCCGCGTCGTGCAGGCGCTCGAGCGCTTCGTCGGCGCTGTCGGCGCCGTCGCATTCGACGCGCCAGGCGGCCAGGTGGCGCTCCAGGCCCACGCGGCTGCTCTCGCTCTCGTCGACCACCAGCACGCGCAGACCGTCGATGGTGTGCTGGTGGTCGCCCGGCGCATCCGGATCGACGCGGCGCTTGTCGAAGGCCACCGTGAACCAGAACACCGAGCCTTGCGGGCGCGCGTGCTCGACCCCGATCGAGCCGCCCATCAGCTCGACCAGCTGCTTCGAGATCGCCAGCCCGAGCCCGGTGCCGCCGAACTTGCGGGTGGTCGAATCGTCGGCCTGGGAGAAGGCCTCGAACAGGCGCCCGCGGGCTTCGCGCGAGATGCCGATGCCGGTGTCGTGCACCTCGAAGCGCAGCATCACGGCCTGGTTGTCCTCGCTGGCGATGCGCACCCTGGCCAGGATCAGCCCTTCATTGGTGAACTTGATCGCATTGCCCAGCAGGTTGGCCATGATCTGGCGCAGGCGGTTCGGGTCGCCGCAGATCGCCACCGGGATGTCGTTGGCGATGTCGAAGTGCATGGCGATGCCCTTGCCCTCGGCCTGCGGCGTATAGACCGTGTGGATGTCGTCCAGCAAGTCCCACAGGTTGAAGTTGATGTACTCGACGGTGAGCTTGCCGGCCTCGATCTTCGAGAAGTCGAGGATGTCGTTGATGATCACCAGCAGGTGCTCGCCCGACTGCTTGACCAGCTGGGTGTAGTTGCGCTGGGTCTCGGTCAGCTCGGTGCCGAGCAGCATTTCGGCCATCCCCAGCACGCCGTTCATCGGGGTGCGGATCTCGTGGCTCATGGTGGCCAGGAAGGCACTCTTCGCGCGGCTGGCCGCCTCGGCCGCGTTCTTGGCCTTTTCCAGCTGCTCGGTGCGCACCGAGACCTGGCGCTCGAGCTCGTCGCGGTGGTGGGTCAGGGCCTGGCCGCGGCCCTCCACCTGGGCCAGCATATTGTTGAAGCTGTCGATCAGCGTGCCCAGTTCGTCGTTGCGCTGGTGGGCGATGCGCAGCGTGTAGTTCTGGCTGGCGGCGACCTTCTGCGCCGTGCTGATCAGCTTGGCGATCGGGTCGGCGATGCTGCGCCGGATCCGCCGCGCCAGCACCCAGGCCACCAGCATGGCGCTGGCCAGCGCCGCCGCCATCACGCCCATCCCGCGCGCCATGCCCAGCCATACCGGCAGCTGGTCGGCCTCGACCATGACGGCCCCGGCCGCCTCGCCGCCGGGGCCCGCGGGTACCTGGCGGTAGACGCGCATGCTCGGCAGCCAGGGGCGGCTGGCGGCGCGCGTGGCTTCCTCCAGCGCGTCGCGGCCAAGCTCGGGCAGGCTGTCCAGCTGGGCGCCGCGGCTGCCGTCCGCACGCCAGGAGGCGAAGGGACGGCCGTTGCGGTCGTACAGCACGGCGGCCTCGAGGGCAGGCCTTTCCTGGGCCGCGGACAGGATCTGGGCCGCCAGCTTGCGGTCGTTGAACTGCAGGGCATCCTGGCTGCTGCGCGCCAGCACCTGGGCCAGGGCGCTCAGTTCCGCGGCTTCGTTGCGGCGATGCTCGGTCACCGTGGTCGTCGCGAAGGCGGCGTAGGCGACCAGCAATGCACAGCCGGCCGACAGCAGGCACATGGTCGTCAGTTTCTGGCTCAGGCTGGAACGCTCGAATGTCGGCATAGTCGGGCCTAGTCTTCAGGGAAAGAGCTTTCCCGCAAGAAGGGACTATAGGGGAGCGGGTGTGCGCCGCATTTGTCGCGTATCAAGACCGCGGGGCAGGGCAGAGGGAGAGGAATAAAAAAGGGACGCACAGTGGCGTCCCTTCCTTGGCATTACACGGGCGTCAGCAAGGACGTCAGCAACAGCCGCCGCGCTTGCCGTTGCCGTAGCGGGCCTGCTGGCGCTCGCGGAAAAACTCTTCGTAGCTCATGATGGGCTGACCGGGATGGGTCTTTTCCATGTGGGCCACATAGGTATCGTATTCCGGCAGGCCGACCATCAGGCGCATGCTTTGCCCGAGGTAGCGGCCCGCCTGTGCGAGCGTGCTGAACATGATTAAGCCTCGACCGCCGGCTCGACCGGCACAAACGGGGTTTCCTTGACCGTCGGACGCGCTTCCCTGTTCGCGCGCAGGGCGGTACGGATGCCGAACACCAGCACGGCGATCACCACGAACATGAAGAAGCCGCACAGGGTGGCGTCGACATAGTCGTTGAAGATCACGCGGCTCATCTGGTCCAGGCTCTTGGCCGGCGCCAGCACCTGGCCCTGGTCGAGGGCGGCCTGGAATTTCTTCGCATGCGAGACGAAACCGATCTTGACGTTCTCATGGAAGATCTTCTGCCAGCCGGCGGTCAGGGTGCAGATCAGCAGCCAGATGGTCGGCACGATGGTGACCCAGGCGTACTGGGCGCGCTTCATCTTGAACAGCACGACGGTGCCCAGGGTCAGCGCGATACCGGCCAGCATCTGGTTGGCGATGCCGAACAGCGGCCACAGGGTGTTGATGCCGCCCAGCGGATCGACCACGCCCTGGTACAGGAAATAGCCCCAGGCAGCCACGCACAGGCCGGTGGCGATCAGGTTGGCCGGCAGCGACTCGGTCTTCTTGAAGGCCGGGGCGAAGGCGCCCAGCAGGTCCTGCAGCATGAAGCGGCCGGCGCGCGTGCCCGCATCCACCGCGGTCAGGATGAACAGGGCCTCGAACAGGATCGCGAAGTGGTACCAGAAGGCCATCATGGCCTTGCCGCCAACCACGTTCGACAGGATGTGGGCCATGCCGACCGCCAGGGTCGGGGCGCCGCCGGCGCGCGAGATGATGGTGTTCTCGCCGACGTCCTTGGCGAGCTGGGTCAGCTGGTCGGGGGTGATCACGAAGCCCCAGTTGGACACGGCCGCGGCGGCGCTCTGCGCGGTGGTGCCGAGCACGGCGGCCGGGCTGTTCATCGCGAAGTAGACGCCCGGATCGATGGTCGATGCCGCGACGAGCGCCATGATGGCGACGAAGGATTCCATCAGCATGCCGCCATAGCCGATGAAGCGGGCATGGCTTTCGTTCTCGATCATCTTCGGCGTGGTGCCGGACGAGATCAGCGCGTGGAAGCCGGACACGGCGCCGCAGGCGATGGTGATGAACAGGAAGGGGAACAGGCTGCCCGACCAGGCCGGGCCGGTGCCGTCGATGAAGCGGGTGATCGACGGCATCTGCATGTGCGGCGCCACGAACACGATGCCCAGCGCCAGCGCGGCGATGGTACCGATCTTCAGGAAGGTCGACAGGTAGTCGCGCGGCGCCAGCAGCAGCCACACGGGGATCACGGAGGCGACGAAGCCGTAGCCGATCAGCATCCAGGTCAGCTGCACGCCGGTGAAGGTGAACATCGGGCCCCAGGTCGGCGAGTCATGCACCCACTGGCCGCCGACGATGGCGAGCATCAGCAGCACGAAGCCGATCAGCGAGACTTCGCCGATGCGGCCGACGCGGATGTATCGCGAGTAGACGCCCATGAACAGCGCGATCGGGATGGTGGCCATCACGGTGAACGAGCCCCACGGCGAGTTGGTCAGCGCCTTCACGACGATCAGCGCCAGCACGGCCAGGATGATCACCATGATCATGAAGGTGCCGAACAGCGCGATGACGCCCGGGATCTCGCCCATTTCGGACTTGATCAGGTCGCCCAGCGAGCGGCCGTCGCGGCGCATCGACAGGAACAGCACCATGAAGTCCTGCACGGCGCCGGCGAACACGACACCGGCCAGGATCCACAGCATGCCCGGCAGGTAGCCCATCTGGGCCGCCAGCACGGGACCGACGAGCGGGCCGGCGCCGGCGATCGCGGCGAAGTGGTGGCCGAACAGCACGTAGCGGTTGGTCGGCACGAAATCCAGGCCGTCGTTGTATTTGTAGGCCGGGGTCTGGCGGCGCGGGTCCAGGCTCATCACCTTGTCGGCGATGTACAGGCTGTAGAAGCGGTAGGCGATCAAGTAGACGCAGACAGCGGCGACGACGACCCAGACCGCGTTGATGGACTCGCCGCGATTCAACGCGACATAGGCGAGCGCAATGGCGCCCGCCAGCGAAAGCGCAGCCCAACCGAGCCGGCTTGTAAGACGATTCATGGTGACTCCTCCAGAGGTGATTGCTTATTCTGCGAATGCTTTTTCTGTGTGGGTACAGCAAAACCGGGCGGGGCCGGCTTACATTCGTGGCAAGCTATCAATCAGTATCTTGCACCTCTTTACAATCAACAAGCGCATGATTACGCAGTCGACTGCGTAGTGCTACGTAGTTGCTGCGCCTGCAAGACTGCGGTCGCGCCGAACCGGTTTCTGGCCTGTCCAGCTGGTCGGGCGTACAATCTCATGTTACGACGAAAACCATGCGCACGGAATGAAGTTACGGCAGAAGCTGATTTTTCTCGCGATCGCCCCGCTGATCGTGGCCTTGTGCGCGATTGCACTTTTCATCCGGCAGCAGGCGGTCACCCTGGCCCAGCAGCAGCGCGCCACCATCCAGCAGGCCTACCTGGCTACCAAGCAGGCCGAACTCGAGCACTACGTGGAACTGGCCTCGCACGCGATCGCCCACCTGACGTCCTCGGGCCGCAAGGACCCGGCCACGCTGGAAGAAGCCAAGCGCGTGCTGGCCTCGCTCAGCTTCGGCAACGACGGCTATTTCTTCGTCTACGACATGAACGGCCGCAACCTGATGCATCCGCGCCAGCCCGAGCTGGTCGGACGCGACCTGTGGAACCTGCACGACCAGTTCGGCGCGCCGACCATCCAGAACCTGATCGCCAGGGCGAAGCAGGGCGGCGGACTGATACGCTACAACTGGGCCAAGCCCTCGACCGGCGTGGCCGCGCCCAAGCTCGGCTACGTGGTCTTGATCCCCGACTGGGGCTGGATGATGGGCAGCGGCCTCTACCTGGACGACGTCGACGCCGCCCTCGAGAAGGTGGACGCCCAGCAGAAGCGCAATATCGAGACCACGATGTGGTGGATCGCCGGCCTGGCGATCCTGTCGGCGCTGGTGGTCGCCAGCTCCGGGCTGGTGCTGAACGTCAGCGAATCGCGGGTCGCCGACGCCAAGCTGAAGGTGCTGGCCCAGCGCGTGGTCGACTCGCAGGAGACGGAGCGGGCGCGCCTGTCGCGCGACCTGCACGACGGCATCAGCCAGTGGCTGGTGTCGATCAAGCTGCAGATCGAGGCCGGCGTGATCCGCCTAGCGGGCGGCCCGGAACAGCAGCAGCAGGCGCGCGCCAGTTTCGAGCGCACCGCCGAGGAACTCAACAAGGTGCTGGGCGAGGTGAGGCGCATCTCGCACGACCTGCGTCCGACCCTGCTGGACGACATGGGCCTGGCCGCCGCCCTCGAACATCTGGCCGAGGAATTCAGCCAGCACAGCGGCATGCCGGTCGCGTTCACGTCCCAGGGCCAGGTCGAGCGCCTGCCGCAGGTGGTGGGCACGGTCCTGTTCCGCATCGCCCAGGAAGCGCTGACGAATATCGAGCGGCATGCCGGCGCCCGCAGCATCGGGCTGGCACTGGCCCGCCGCCGCGGCCAGTTGACCCTCGCCATCGAGGACGACGGCGCCGGCTTCGACACCGAGGACGTGGCCGTGCACCCGCAGCGCGGCATCGGCCTGCGCAACATGATGGAGCGGCTGGACGCGATCGGCGGCACGCTCCAGATCACATCATCGAAGGCGGGCACCGTGGTGCGCGCGATCGTCGACCTGAGCCACTGGAACCATGACGACTGAACCTACCGAAAAGCCCGTCCACATCATGCTGGTGGACGACCATCCGCTGGTGCGCGACGGCCTGCGCGCGCGCCTGGAATCGGTGCCGCATTTCCGCGTCGTCGCCGAGGCCGGATCCGGCGCCGAGGCCCTGGCCAAGGCCGGCGCCGCCCAGGTCGACCTGGTGCTGATGGACATCACCATGCGCGACGGCAGCGGCATCGAGGCCACCGCCCAGCTGAGCCGCAGCCATCCCGGCATCGCCGTGCTGATCCTGTCGATGCACGACAAGTTCGAATACGTCAGCCAGGCGATGCAGGCCGGCGCGCGCGGCTATGTGCTGAAGGATTCGCCCGGCAAGGAGATCGTGCTGGCGATCGACGCCGTGATGGCCGGCGGCGTGTATTACAGCGCCCCGGTGGCCCGCCAGCTGGCGCGGCCCTCGATGCCGGACAACCAGCTGACCTCGCGCGAACAGGAAGTGCTGCGCCATATCGCCAACGGCGAATCGAACAAGCAGATCGCCCGTGAACTCGATTTATCGGTGCGCACCGTGGAGACCCATCGCCTGAATATCAAGCGCAAACTGGGCATCGAAGGGCAGGCGGAACTGATCAGATTCGCCGTCCAGCATGCCAGCTGAATCGTATTGACGACAGCTTCGATCAGGATGTATCCGCAGGGAAACATTCCAGTTGCTTTCCGATAATGGCTGCACTACTATTAGCGACACACTAATCATGCATAATCACTAATGTCTGCAGCCTCGTTCCCGTTGGTTGACATACGCTCGGTAGCCAACGCGCAGAACGAGTGGGTTGCGCTGCTGCTGCGCGCGGCCGAGGGCGGACTCGACGACCCGACGCTGCAGGCCATGTTCGGCCCGCCGAACCTGCTGGCCGCGGTGGCGCCCCTGGATTGCATCGTGCTGCTGGATTCCCCGGCGCTGCTGACACCCCCGATCCTGAAACTGCTGCCGCCGAACCGCGTCGTGCTGGCGGTCGACGCACGTTCGATGGCGGGCGAGGGTGCGGCCAAACGCCTGGCCGAGCTGCAGATGGACGGCTACCGCGTGCTGCTGGACGGCGACCTGCCGGAAGGGATGAGCCGCCCGGCGGCGCTGCGCAGCGTCTCGCGCGACGTGTCAAGCGATGCCGAGCCGCTGCCGCCAGGCTCGCTGCCGGCCCTGTTCGGCCCCCACCTGGCGCGCGGCGTCGACACCCTGGATGCCATGCGCGACTGCGAGAACGCCGGCTTCGCCTGGTTTTCCGGCCGCTACGCGCTCGACGATGCCGGCGCCCAGGACGCGGCCCGCCAGGACGACGGCACCACGCGCCGACGCTTGCTGACCATGCTGGCGCTGCTGGCCCGGGACGCCGATTCGCGCGAGCTCGAAGCCCAGCTGAAACAGGATCCGGGCCTGTCTTTCCACCTGCTCAAGCTGGTGAATTCGGCCGCCTTCTCGGTGGGCGCCCAGATCACCAGCTTCGGCCAGGCCATCAGCCGCATCGGCCGGCGCCAGCTGCAGCGCTGGCTGCAACTGCTGCTGTACGCGCGCCAGCATCCGGACGGCCCGCCAAATCTGCTGCTGCCGATCGCCGCACGGCGCGGCGCGGTGCTGGAAGAACTCTGCAAGCGCGACGGCGGCGACCGCGACGAACAGGATATGGCCTTCATGGCCGGCGTGTTCTCCCTGCTCGACCGCCTGTTCCACATGCCGATGGCCGAGCTGCTGCTCGACCTGAACCTGCCGGAGGATGTCGAAGCAGCCCTGCTGGTGCGCGAAGGCCGGCTGGGCCAGCGCCTGCGCCTGTGCGAACTGCCGGGCCCTGGCCGCGCGGTGCTGGAAGCCGCCGGCATCGACGGCCTGGGCTGGTGGCAGGCCCAACTCCACGCCTATCACTGGGCAATCCAGGTAGCACGCAATGTCTGAGCTGCCAGCCGCTGCGCCACAGGATCTCATCGGCAGCAGCGCTGCCCTCTGCCAGGCCGTACTCAAGCTGCGCGGCGACGCCCTCCACAAGGAGCTGGGACGCATCGCCGCCGGCCTGCTGGCCTGCCCGCAGGCCGACTTCATCGCCGGCGCTGCACCGGCCGATATACCCGCCGAGGCGCCGGGCGGCGCGCTGGCCGCGCCGGTGACCTTGAACGGCGATTGCCTGGGCCGCTACGAAATCCAGGGCCGGCCCTTCCTTGAGGACGACCGCCGCCAGCTCGACGCCCTCGCCACCTTGACCGCGACCCTGATGCAGATGCACGGCCTGGCCCAGCGCACCACCCACGCCTACGCCCAGGTCGAGGCCCAGCTGGCGCACCAG
This sequence comes from Massilia sp. 01N410, assembly GCF_056399665.1. NCBI lineage: Bacteria > Pseudomonadati > Pseudomonadota > Betaproteobacteria > Burkholderiales > Oxalobacteraceae > Massilia > Massilia sp. 01N410. The sequence goes on from NZ_JBFTRV010000004.1 coordinate 18,654, forward strand.
TCGCAGATCCTGGACCAGATCCACGAATCGGTGCTGACGATGGACCGCATGGGCTACATCACCAGCTGGAACCGCGGCGCCGAGCAGCTGTTCGGCTACACCTCGGTGGAAGCGGTGGGACGGCACATCCTGTTCCTGTACGTCGACGAGATGGAGGACGAAGGCGCCGACTTCCCGGACGCCTTCGCCGAACAGGGCGGCCGCATGATGGAGGTAAGGCGCCGAAAAAAGTCCGGCGAGGTGTTCTGGGCCAGCCTGTCGCTGTCGCCGCTGCGCGACCTCGAAGACAATCCGATCGGCCTGATCGCCTACCTGACCGACATCACCGAGCGCAAGCTGGCCGAGGAACGCCTGCACCACCTGGCTTACTACCAGGAGCTGAGCGGCCTGCCGAACCGCACGCTGTTCGCGCGCCTGGTCGACCAGGGCCTGATGTCCGCCCAGCGCAACGAAGGCACGGCCTGCGTGCTGTACGTGGACCTGAACCGCTTCAAGCTGATTAACGGCACCCTGGGCCGCACCGTCGGCGACGAGCTGCTGCGCCAGGTCGCCCAGCGTTTCCGCGGCGCCCTGCGCGACGAGGACGTCGTCGCCCACCTGGCCGCCGACGAATTCGCGATCGGCCTGTTCGACGTACGCCAGCACTTCGAAGCCACCACGGTGGCGCAGAAGCTGCAGGCGGTGCTCGAAGCCCCGTTCCCGATCGGCGGCCACGACCTGCGCGTCGGCGCCAGCGTCGGCATCAGCGTCTACCCCCAGGACGGCACCGACGCCGAGACCCTGCTGCGCATGGCCGACATCGCGATGCAGCGAGCCAAGGAGCGCGTCGAGAACCCCGACCAGAGCGTGGCCTTCTACCGCCTCGACATGAACGAGGGCATGCAGCAGCGCATGCACATCGAGTCCGGACTGCGCCACGCCCTCGGCAACGGCGAACTGCTGCTGCACTACCAGCCGAAATTCGAGATCGGCAGCGGACGTTTGGTGGGCGCCGAAGCCCTGGTGCGCTGGATGCATCCGCAGCGCGGCATGGTGGCGCCGGGCGAATTCATCCCACTGGCCGAAACCACGGGCCTGATCGTGCAGGTGGGCGAATGGGTGCTGGAACAGGCCTGCGCCCAGGCCGCGGTCTGGCAGCGCGCCGGCCTGCCGCCGTTCCGCCTGGCGGTGAACGTCTCGGCGCGCGAGTTCACGTCCTCGCTGCCAGGCAGGGTGGAGGGAACGCTGAACCGCTACCGCATCGACGCCTCCTGGCTCGAGTTGGAGATTACCGAGAGCACGCTGATGCACGACGTCGACTACGTCATCGGCATCATGGACCGCATCAGCGCACTGGGCGTGGCCCTGTCGCTGGACGATTTCGGCACCGGCTATTCGAGCCTGTCCTACCTGAAGCGCTTCCCGATCCATACCTTGAAGATCGACCGCTCGTTCACGACCGGCATCCCGGCCGACGTGAGCGACTGCGCGATCGCCAGCACCATCATCAGCATGGGCCGCAAGCTGGGGCACCGCGTGATCGCCGAAGGTGTCGAGACGGTGGAGCAGACCGAGTTTCTGCGCCAGGCGGGGTGCGATGAGGTGCAGGGGTATTTGTATGGGAAGCCGCTGCCGGCGTATGAGTTCGAGAAGGCGCTGCGGGAGAATTGGTTGCTGGTGGCCTGAGGCTGCACGAGTTGGGCGGGGAATACGCACCGTCGTCCCCGCGAAGGCGGGGATCCAAGTTTGCCTGCACTACGTTAGCTCACACTTGGCCGTCGAAGCCCGCCTGTCAGGCAACGATTTATGTATAATGCCGGTTCCCAAAGGAAGCGTGGCCGAGTGGTTGAAGGCAGCAGTCTTGAAAACTGCCGACGGGTTAAACCGTTCGTGAGTTCGAATCTCACCGCTTCCGCCAAGCATCCCGAACAAAAGCCCCATTAACAGGGGCTTTTGTACATTAGCGCAAAGGAGCAATCAGGACTTGGCCGCGCAAGCCTTCCCATGCTCCCCATGAAAGCCCTTGGCCTTGGCATCCGCCTCGCTCATGTATTCGCCTTTCTTGGTCTTGCCATAGTACTTGTCACCCTCGCAGTGATACACCTTGCTGGACGTATTCACCCAAACCTTCCCGTTACCGCCACCCGGCGCCTGTTCCATCGGCGCGGCCTTGGCCTTGGTGGTTTTTTCAGCAGCCTTGGTGGCCTTCTCGTGGGTCTCGTGCATCTTGGCCGGCGCCGCCTGGCTGGTCGTGCTCGACGGTGCAACCGGATTCGGTACGGTGGTCTGGGCAAATGCGGAAGTCGCCGCAAACATGACCAGGCCGGCCAGCAGTGAGAGTTTTTTCATGATTCTTTCCTTCGAGCGGACACGAATATACGTGCGTGTTCAAATAACGTAGCCCGGCTGCGACGGTTGACCGCAGCATGCATGAAAATGTGTCCAAATGTTTTCGAGTCTTGGCAATACAATATAGTATCGAAACGATAACTGGAGCGACCAAATGCCAAAGCAGCCCAAGCAGCAGCCTCGCCAGGTCCAATGGCTCGAAGACGCGATCGACGAAGACTATGGCGCAGCAGCGCACTACCTGTCGCTGCTCGAGGTCCAGAAAAACGTGGATAAAGCCGTCGCAGAAATGCGATCCGTAGCGATCACGGGGTTCAAGGCGACGGATCTGCTCCGCGCCGCTCAGCTCACGGTGCCGAAAGCGGACGACCGCCCGACTCGCGAGCAGATCAAGAAGATCAAGAATGGCGAAGCGATTTCGCCGGTGCTGCTGATGCGCGCGAGTTCGCTGAAGAAGGTGATCATTGCGGACGGATTTCACCGCGTGTGTGCGGCCTACCGGATCGATCCGGACGTCGTCCTGCATTGCAAACTCGTCGGATCCTGAGTGCCAAGCCAGGGAGACGATCGAAGAGCGCCTCCCTGCGCAAGAAGACAGCTTAATGAACCCGGCGCCGCCGAGCCATCACCCCCAGCAATCCCAATCCACCCAGCATCAAGGCGTACGCCCCAGGCTCCGGCACTGCCGAAATATTCACCAGCACACTGGACGTCGAGGTCAAAGTCTGGCCCGCCTCATTCACATAGATGGTATCGGGACCGAAGCTCACCACCGGGACATAGGTACTCGATGGATCGACCGTCGCACCAGTGATCGTGGGCGCATCCGCAAACGAGAACGCGAAGCCGTTGAATCCGCCCGGCGCCACCGGCCCGCCCGCCGTATAGCTGATCCGGATCGTCGAGGCGCCGACGTCGACGGTGACGGGCAGTACGTCGAAGCCCACCGCGGTGGACATGAAGCTCCCTTCCGGGAACTCCACGGTCGGGCCGACGGTCGCGGTGAGCGTATTCGTCACCAGGTCGGATGGGGTGACAGCCGTGCAGCAGTAGCCGGCGACGGTAACTTGCGAACCGGTCAGGCTCTGCGCCTGCGCCGCCGGACTGAGCGCGATTGCGGCTACAGCGGCGGCAAATAAAGCAGATAAGGCTCTGGTTGCCATGATCTCTCCTTTGTCCGAGTCATTCGGGTAGTGGAAAGACCTAATCTCGATGATTGACCGAGTGAGCGTTTGATACTGATCAATTGGAACTCATCGATTTTGAGTTAGCGCACTCAGCCTCGCGCCAGTGACGGCAGGCGGTCGAACCAGGGCTGCGCCTGTTCGAGCTGGCGGGCCAGCTGCAGCAGCCGGTCTTCGCTGCCGAAGGGGCCGACGAACTGGACGCCCAGCGGCAGGCCCTCGTCGGTCCAGTGCAGCGGCACGCTCATCGACGGCGTGCCGGTCAGGTTCGAGAGCTGGGTGAAGGGCACATAGCGCAGGTTGTCGGTCGCGATTTTCCGGATCGTGCCGTCGAGCAGGCCGAGGCGGGCAAGCACGCCGAGCACGCCAGTGCCGTGCAGGAAGCCCAGCAGCGCCTTTTCCGCGCCCGACTGGTCGCCGGTGCCGTGCTTGACGGGCGGCGCGGCCAGGGTCGGCGTCAGCAGCAGGTCATAGCGCTGGTGGAAGGCGGCGAGGGCGCGCGCGTACTCGTTCCAGCGGTTCAGCTGCGCGGTGAGCGACGTGGCCGAGATGCTGTTCCCGAGCGTGACCAGCAGGCGGTTGGTGAGCTCCAGGTCGCTCGCCTTCGCGCCCTGCTTTTTCGCGTGCGTGACGGCGGCCGGGATCTGGCCGAAGTAGATGTGCAGGTAGCTCTGGGCCAATGCGGCGCCGTCGATGTCTGGGGCCGCTTCTTCGACGTGGTGCCCCAGGCTTTCCAGCAGCCGGGCGGCATGCTCGACCGCCTTCACCGCTTCCGGATGCACCTCGGTGCCGATCGGCGAGGCCGTCGTGAAGCCGATGCGCAGCCGTCCCGGCTCGCGCAGCATCGCCTGGGCGTAGGGTTCGGTAGGCGGCGCGATCACGAAGGGATCGCCCGGTTCGGCGCCCTGCAGGACGTCCAGCGCCAGCGCCGAATCGCGCACGCTGCGCGAGATCACGCCTTCGCTGGAGGCGCCGAACCAGCCTTCGGCGGCGCCGGGGCCGGACGAGACCCGTCCGCGCGAGGGCCGCAGGCCGAACAGGCCGCAGCAGGCGGCGGGAATGCGGATCGAGCCGCCGCCGTCGTTCCCGGCCGCCATCGGCACGATGCCGGCGGCCACCGCCGCCGCCGCGCCGCCGCTGGAGCCGCCCGGGGTTCGCGTCAGGTCCCAGGGATTGCTGGTGCGGCCGTACAGCTCGGGGTCGGTGACGGCGCGGATCGCGAATTCCGGCAGGTTGGTCTTGCCGAAGATGACCAGGCCGGACTTCAGGAAGCGCTCGACCACGTGGGAGTGGCGGGCGGGGACGATGTTCTGCATGGCGCGGCTGCCGTAGCTGGTGGGCAGGCCGGCGTAATCCTGCCGGCCGTCCTTGATCAGGAAGGGCACGCCGGCGAAGGGGCCGCCCAGCGGGCCGCCGAGCTGGCCGCGCGCCTGGTCTTCCATCAGCCGCACGACGGCGTTCACGCTGCCGTGCACGCGCCGGTGCTGGGCCAGGGCCAGGTCCAGCAGTTCTCCGGGACGGACGTCGCCGCGCGCTACCTGCTGGGCGAGGGACGTGGCGTCGTTGGCAAGATAATCAGCAAGCTGCATTGGCATCCCCTATATTGTTATGGTGTAATCTGACAGCACATATTGTCATAGAAGAAATCTCGCCGCAATGTCCGAAGTTTCCCAACTCATCACGACCATCAAACGCCAGCTCAAGCTGCAGGGCAAGACCTACCGCGACGTCGCCAGCGCGCTGAGACTGTCGGAAGCCAGCGTCAAGCGCCTGCTGACCTCGGATAACCTGGGCGTCGACCGCGTGGTCGAGATCAGCAATATGCTCGGCTTCACCCTGGCCGAACTGGCCCAGGAAGCGGCGGTGACGGAAAGCCGCGTGCGCACCCTCACGCCGGCCCAGGAAAAGGAGCTGGTGTCGGATACGCGGCTGCTGCTGGTGGCCGTGTGCGCGCTGAACCACTGGACCCTGCAGGACATCCTGGCCGTCTACAAGCTGAGCGAGCCGGAGTGCCTGCAGAAGCTGCTGTACCTGGACCGCCTGCACCTGATCGCCCTGATGCCCGGCAACCGGATACGCCTGAACGTGGCGCGCGATTTCGACTGGATGCCGGACGGGCCGATCCGCCGGTACTTCCGCACCGAAGGCCTGAACGACTTCCTCGACAGCGGCTTCGACAAGCCCGAGCAGTCGCTCGCCTTCACGCATGGCATGCTGACCGAGAGCGCGCTCGCACGCATGCAGGCCGAGCTGCGCCAGCTGCGCGCCCGCTTCGCCGAGCTGCACGAGGAGAGCCTGGCCTCGCCGCTGCCCAAGCGCCGCGGCAGCGGGCTGCTGCTGGCCTTGCGCGAGTGGGAGCCGGCGGCGTTCACGGCGCTCCGCCGTTAAGTCGGCTTAGAGGTTCTGCTCCCATTGGAGCCGCCAAGTGGTGCGGGCGTGGTAGACGTAGCTGGTCGCCAGGTCGTCCTCGCCGCCGTAGACGCTGCGGCCGAAGGAGTTACTATGCAGCAGGTCGGACACCGACAGCCGCAGCTTGCTTTTCCGGTCGCGCTTCCACACCGCGTAGAGGTCGAGCTGGCGCTTGGGGCTGCCATAGTCGGCCAGCAGGGGACTCTGGCGCGAGGCGACACGCCCCCGGTAGCTCATCGTCCCGCCCAGATCGAGCGGCAGTGTCGACGCGCCGACATCGAGTCCCAGGTTGCCGCTCCATGCCGGCTGGCCGGCGATGCGATTGTCCGGCCCCGCCACCGCTTCCAGCCGCGACCAGTTGCGCGCGACATTCACCCGTGCCGCCAGCGCGCCGCGACGGGTCCTGGCTTCGAATTCCAGTCCCCGCACGGTGGCGCTGCCGGCATTGTCCGGGGTGACGATCCAGACGCCGTTCTGCAGGATCACGCGGTCCAGCGTGATGTCGCGGATGCGCTTGGCGAAGGCGCTGATGCTGAGCATGTCGTCCTTGCCCACATAGTGTTCCCAGGCCAGGTCGGCGCCGAGCGAGAGTTCTGGACGCAGGTTCGGATTGCCCTGCTGGTCGGGGTTGGTGGCGCTGTTGTTGTTGTCCACCGTGTAGCGGCGCGGCATGAGCTGGACGATCTGCGGCGCCTTGTAGGTGCGGCTGAGGGCGAAGCGCAACTGGTCGCCCTTGTTGTCCTGGCCGCCGGGCTTGAACAGGGTCTGGAAGATCGGACTCCAGACGCTTGAATCGACGTCCACCGGCGCGTGCGCGCTGCCTTCGCCGGTGGTGCGCAGGTCTTCGCGGCGCAGGCCCAGGTAGGCCGACCAGGCCTCGGTGATGTCCCACTCGTCCTGGATCCAGACAGCGCTGCGGCTTACCTTTGCCCGGTAGTCCTCGTCGCTGCCCAGCAGCGGGCGGCCGGCGGCATCGAACTGTTGCTCGCGCCGGAATTCCTGGCGCCGCGTGCGGCCCGCTTCCCAGCCCAGGGCCAGCGCGTGGGTCTTCAGGAGCGGCCGGCGGTAGCTGCCGTTGAACGTCAGCCCGCGCTCGGACTGGCCGGAGTCCACGTGGTGGGTTTCGAGCAGGGTATCGGCGAGGTCCATGCCGCGGTAGACGAAGCCGGCGCCGATCGACTTCGCATAGCCGGACAGCTTGGCCGAGAGGCGCGCGCCCTGGTCCAGCTTGCGGGTCCACGACAGGTCCGCATAGGCTTGCGGCTGCGAGTGGGCGCGGTAGCTGCTGGCGCCGTGCGGGAAACTGCTCGGCGATCCGATCTGCGTGCTCTCGAGCTCGGACTTGGCGTTGTCGATGCGCTTCCAGCGCACCCAGCTTTGCGAAGACAGGGTGTCGTTCGCCGTCGGCTGCCAGTCCAGGCGCGGCGCCAGTTCCAGCTGGTCGTTAATCTGCCGGTCTTCCCAGGCCGTATGCCGCAGTAGCGGATGCGCGCGGCGCTCGTCGGTCGTCACGCCGGTATAGGTCTCGTCGCGGCGCTTGAGGGTGGCTGCGAGCGTGTAGGCCAGTGCGTTCACACGGCCGGCATGCTGGACGCTGAGGCTGGGCGCCGGGTGGCCATCGGTAATCGAAGCGCCGGCCTTCAGCTCGGTCTGCGGCGCGGCAAGCTTGCCGGCCTTGCGCAGGACGATGTTGATGGCGCCGGCCACCGCCTGGCCGCTGGTCTCGGCGGTGGGCGCGCGCAGGATCTCGATGCGCTCGACCAGCTCGGGATCGATCTCTTCCAGCGAAAAGCCGCCGGGCGCGGGCGTGCCGTTGAGGAGGATGGCCACATAGCCGCTGCCGAGTCCGCGCATGCGGATCGCCGGCTTGCCCGGGGCGCCGTCGATGGTGATGCCGGGCTGGCGCTTCAGCACTTCGATGAGGCTGGCGTCGCCCTGGCGCACGATCTCGTCGCGGGTGACGACGAGGGCGGTGGTGGTCGATTGCGCGCGCTGCTGGAGGGCGCTGGCGCTGACCATCACCTGCTGCACCGCCGCTTGGGACTGAGATGGAGCCTGGGCCTGCGCGCTGGCGCAGGCGTGGACGGCGAGCAGGAGCGCCGGAGTACCGGTTCGGAGTGTCTTCATCGGATCGCATGGTTTCTGGATGAAAAAAGTATGCGATCCGCTTGCGGTGGCCGGCAAGCGCGGTGGGACGAATGCCCGCTTGCCGGTGACGGCATGATTTCGCTTGACTTGTTTTCACGTGTAAGGAATTATTGACACGTGAAAGACGAAACTAAAAAGATCGATGGCGACCGCCTGCTGCTGATGCTGGCGGCGCTCGCGAATCCGCACCGGCTGCGCATCGTCGCGGCGCTCGCGACGGGCGGACGCAACTATGTCAGCCAGCTGGCGCGGGACATCGGCCTGAGCCGGCCGCTGCTGCACCTGCACCTGCAGAAGCTGGCGGAGGCGGGCCTGGTCACCAGCCGGATGGAGTTGTCGGCGGACGGCAAGGCGCTGAATTATTTCGAGGTGGCGGCGTTCGCGGTGCCGCTGGCGCCCGGCCTCATTGCCGAAGCCGTGAAGACCCTGAACAACAAGGAAGAGTAGAGGTTGCCATGTCCACTAGCGTTTATCTGCTGACTCTCTGCCTGCCGCTCGTCACGGTGCTGCTGGTCTTCGGCATGAAGTATTTTGCGTCCGTGCAGCAGGCGAGAAGCCGGCTGGCCCACGACGAGGCCTGGCGCCAGCTGGCGGCCCAGGTGGCCCAATCGCAGGCCGACACGGCCGCCCAGCTTGCCGCCATGAGCGCCACGCTGGCGCGGCTGGAGTCGCGTACTGCCAGCGTCGAGCAGATCCTCAAGCAAGTTGAATAAGAGCGCTCTAAGTCCGAACGTCATCCAATGGAGGCTGTCATGGTCGAGGTATCCCTGTTCCGGCTGTACCTGTTGCGCGCAATGTACCTGTTCATCGTGGTCGGTTTCGGGACCTTCATCTTGCCCGGCATCCTGCACCACCAGGGCCCGTGGGCGCTGACCCAGGGCGTGGTCAACTGCATGCTGGTCGCCTTCTGGATGTTGGCCATTCTCGGGGTGCGCTATCCGCTGCAGATGCTGCCCGTGCTGTTGTGGGAATTCGTGTGGAAGATGGTGTGGCTGCTGGCGGTCGCGCTGCCGGCCTGGCGCAGCGGAACGATGGACGAGGCGACGCAGGCGAATGTCTTCGACTGCGCCCTGGCACTGATCATTCCCTTCGTGCTGCCCTGGCGCTACCTTGTCGCCCACTATGTGAACAAAGCGGGCGACCCGTGGCGTTCTCAGCGCGCCGAGCCCGGCGCCTCGATGCGGTAATCCCAGGCCGCCAGCGACTGCTGCTTGCCGCCGGGCAGGGTGTACTTCTGCGCCGCGTTCGACAGGTTGACAATGACCTTCACGATATTGCCGTCGCGCTTGCGCTGGAAGGCGAAGACCTTGTCGTTGCCGGTCTCCAGCACCTCGGTGCCGCCGCCGTACTGGCCGTTCCACAGTGCCGGATTATCGTGCTTGAGCTTGAGCAGGCTGGCGTAGAAGGGGGCGTACCGGTAGGTCTTCCAGTCGATGGGGTCCTTCTCGAAGAACTCGATGCGCTTGTCGAGGCCGGCTTCCTGGCCGCCGTAGATGAGCGGCATGCCGGGCAGGGTGGCGGCCAGCACGGCCATTGCCTTGAAGGCCGGGCCGTAGAGTTCGACGTCGCTGCCGGCCCAGGAGTTCTCGTCGTGGTTCGAGGTGAAGCGCATGCGGTAGGCGCCCGGCGGATAGGCCCTGGGTGGATGTTCCAGGAAGTCCTTCAGCGCACGCGCATCCTTCTTGCCCTTGGCGATGTCCTTGAACAGGTCCTTGGTATCCCAGCCATAGGTCATGTCGAAGGCGTGTTCGTGCAGCTCGGGCTTGTCCGCCTCGGCCAGCATGAAGACGGGCTTGATGCGGTCGAGGGCATCGCGCGCCTGGTTCCAGAACGGGGTCGGCACCTTGCCGGCGACGTCGCAGCGGAAGCCGTCGATGTCGGTTTCGCGCACCCAGTACGCCATCGCCTCGGTCATGCCTTTCCACAGGGCTGGCTTGCTGTAGTCGAGGCCGGTGACGTCGGTCCAGTATTCCGGTTCGGCGCCGTCGGTGTAGGTGACCGGGAAGATTTCGCCCTTGTCGTTCAGCAGGTACCAGTCCTTGTGCTCGACCGTCCACGGATTGTCGAAGGCCGTGTGGTTGGCGACCCAGTCGATCAGCACCTTCATGCCCAGCCCGTGTGCCTGCTTCACGAGGGCCTTGAAATCGGCCAGGGTGCCGAATTCCGGATTCACGGCCGTGTAGTCGCGCACCGCGTAATAGCTGCCCAGCGTGCCCTTGCGGTTCTTTTCGCCGATCGGCTGGACCGGCATTAGCCAAAGGATGTCGACGCCCATCTTCTTGAGGCGCGGAAGGTGGGCGGCGAAGGCCTTGAAGGTCCCTTCCTTCGTGTATTGGCGAATATTGACTTCGTAGATGTTGGCATTCTTCGACCAGGCCACGTGGGCCATCGGCGCTGCGCTTGCGGGGGCAGGCTCGGCGGCAAGGCTGGGGAAGGCGGCGAACACACCGCTCAGGGCGAAGGTGGCTGTAGCAAGGGTACGGGTAAGCTGTCTCATTATCGTCGCTTTCATGTAGTTTAATTACAGCGGTCGACAGATTCTAAACTGGAAACCCGGTAGTGACCAGCGCAATGCAAGAGCCCGATTGCTACGTCGGAATACACCGACAAAAACACGAGCCAAGTTGTGGTGCATATTGTGCGATTCTGGACAGAGCGAAGCAGTAGAGTGGGAATACTGTAGGCGTACTGAGGATTTCGCCATGAAGACGCCGCCCATCATCGCCATCGTATTTTGCGGAGCCGCCCGCCTTGCGTTCGCGCAGGACGCCGGCGCCGGAACCGCACCCGCGGCACCCGCCGGCACCGCGCAGGGCGCGACGGGCGCCCACGACATCGCGGTATTCACCGGCGTTCCCACCCGTACCCGCGGCGGGGACTGGGCGACGCCGCCACGGCGCGGTTATGGCCAGTTCGGCCGCTCGGCCTTCGGCGACATCGAAGGCTTCACCCTCGGCCGCCAGTACAACCTGGAATACCTGTCGCTGGCCGATGTCGGCGATCCCTTCCACACCGGCACCGCCGGCCGGGCCAGCAACCTGGTCGGGCGCAACGGCATGCGGTCGAACGAGAATGTGCGCTACTACGGCAGCAGCATGAACGGCTTGAGCACCGGCGGCTCCTGGACCGTCGACACTCTCGGCGGCGACCCGCTGGCCGACCGCGCCTGGGGCATGACGGTAGGCGTCGACATGGGCAGCTTCTCGTTGCGCGCCGCCCACCAGAACCGCCACGTGGCCCAGATCCGCCTGTTCGACCTGGTCGGCAGCAGCATGGATGCAAAGAACTCGCTGATCGCCGCCAACCTGCGCATGCGCTGGGGCACGGCCTACGCGGCTTATGCGGCCAACCGCGGCTGGGGCAGCTCACCCCTGTACAACCCGGACAATCCCTACGGCGCCGGGGTGGCCAGCACCTCGTCGACCGACAGCCGCGACACTATGGCGGGCGTGGCGGTGCCGGTGACGCGCAACACGACTTTCCTGGCCTCCTATATCCACAAGAACGACCGCGACCTCGCCAACCGCGACGCCAACCAGTTCGCGGTGGGCGCCAGCTATGTCGTGTCGCGCAAGACGGATTTCTACGCGGCCATCTCCCACACGGTCACCACCAAGGGCAACGGGGTACTGATCGGCGGCGCGGCGCATCCCGGTAGTTCCGCAGTGAACGTCGGCATGCGCCATGCGTTTTGAATTTGGGGTAGCCTGACTTTATGACTTATTGCATTGAATCGGAGGACACATGACTGGCTCGAGCACACTTGATCCGGATAACTTTCCCGGAGCACCAGACCGTAGCCTTGGCAAAGGCCACGGCATCGATGCCCTTGGCCCGAGCGACGTGACCGACAGCGGCAGCGACGTCGTCGGCGGCCCGGGCTTCGCGGCCAATCTGGACGACGACCAGGTGCTGGACCTGGACACCGGCACCACCTCGGACAACGAGGAAAGCTATGCCCACGATACCGCCGGGGCCGACATGGGCGACCCCAACCTGGAGAGCGACAGCGATTTCGGCGGCACCGGCGAACGTGCGGCCGCCGGCCGCGACCTGCGCGTCAGGGACGGCAACGACATCGACACCGACCACATCGAATCGATCCCGGACCTGCCGCTGACGGACGAGGACGTGGACTTCCTCGGCAGCCAGCCGCCGAAGGGGCCGGCGCCGGGCAAATGATCGAAGTTTTTACGGATGGTAAAAAACCGGGCGGTGCCCGGTTTTTTCGTAGTGTGGCCGCGGCCGGCGCAGGCACCCTTGCCCATCGCCGATCACGCCTGGTCGAGCGCCTCGCCGTTGCGGGCGGTAGTCAGCCCGATGCCGCTGGTGGCGCCGGTGATCACCATCACCTGCTCGTCGATCTTGCGTAGTTGCACTGACATGAATGACTCCCGTGGCTAGCTTGTGAACACGACACTCGTGACCATGCACGGGATTTCAGGTCATTTTTACAAAAACGGTGGAGCAGTTTCCGCTCCCCAAAACGTCGTCCCTGCGCCTCCAAAACCTCGTCCCCGCGAAGGCGGGGACCCAAGTTCTGCAAGCGTCTCGTTAGCGCAAGCAAACTTGGATCCCCGCCTGCGCGGGGACGACGGAGCTGCTATTTCTATCTTTACTTCTTACCCGGCTGATAAATCTGATCGAAAATCCCCCCGTCCGCAAAGTGCGCCTTCTGCGCCTTGGTCCAGCCGCCGGCGATCTCGTCGATGGTGAACAGCTTGACGGCCGGGAATTGTGCCGCGTATTGCTTGGCGTAGGGCTCGACCACCGGGCGGTAATAGTGCTTGGCGGCGATCTGCTGGCCTTCGGCGCTGTACAGGTATTGCAGGTAGGCTTCGGCCACCGCGCGGGTGCCGCGCTTGTCGACGACCTTGTCGACCACCGACACCGGCGGCTGGGCCAGGATGCTCACCGACGGGGCCACGACTTCGAACTTGTCCGGGCCCAGTTCCTTCACCGCCAGCAGGGCTTCGTTTTCCCAGGCCAGCAGGACGTCGCCGATGCCGCGTTCGACGAAAGTGGTGGTGGCGCCGCGGGCGCCGGAGTCCAGCACCGGCACGTTCTTGTACAGCTTGGCCAGGTAGTCGCGGGCGCTGGCGTCGGTGCCGCCCGGCAGGCGCAGGGCGTAGCCGTAGGCGGCCAGGTGGTTCCAGCGCGCGCCGCCCGAGGTCTTCGGGTTCGGCGTGATCACGGAGACGCCCGGCTTGATCAGGTCGGCCCAATCCTTGATGTGCTTCGGATTGCCCTTGCGGACCAGGAACACGATGGTCGAGGCGTAGGGCGTGCTGTTGTGGGCCAGGCGCTGTTGCCAGTTGTGCGCGATAAGGCCGCGTTCGCTGATAGCATCGATGTCATAGGCCAGCGCCAGGGTGACGACGTCGGCCTGCAGGCCGTCGATCACCGAACGCGCCTGCTTGCCGGAGCCGCCATGCGATTGCTTGACGGTGACGTTGTCGCCGGTCTTGGCTTTCCACTGGCGGGCGAAAGCCTGGTTGAAATCCTGGTAGAGCTCACGGGTCGGGTCGTACGACACGTTCAGCAGGGTGATGTCCGCGGCGAAGGCGGCGGACTGGCCCAAGACGGAGCTGAAAAGCGCTACGAGGGCCAGCGTGGCGGCGATTTTTTTATGAAACATCGTTTTCTTTCGGGCAGGTGAGGAAGCCTCAGCTTAGGTGCCTGCTCAGCGAAAGAAAACGAATTTAAACGATGAACCTTATGCGCTTTTTAATGCGACGCTTTATAACGCGCCGACTTTCACTTGGCCTTCGACAGGATCAGCAGCCAGCGGCGGAACAGCAGCACTTCGAGGTGGCCCGGCACGACCCCGGTATCGAATTCGATGACCGGATTGACTGCGTAGAAGCGCTTGCGAAAATCGCGGGTAACGAGAATCTCGCGGCGGCCGAGGCGGACCAGGAACGGAGTCGGTGCGTATTCAAGGCCAAAAGAGCTGTTCAGAGTAGTCATGACGATCCCTTTGTCGAGTGTTGTTGGTCAACGTGTTGTTCAAGTGCATTCAGAATATCACAACTACTGTATAAATCCACAGTTACTGTACAAAAATCCAGTTCTATTTCGCAACTGTGGTTTTTTCACCAACTGGCCCCAACTGGAGCCGCATGCTGACATCCGTCCACCGCTCAGTTCATCGATTCCTCGCCCGGCGCTTCTCTCCGAAGGAGGAGATGGGCCTGCATCTCACCATCGGCGTGATCCTGATCCTGTGCGCCGCCTGGGCCTTCGGCGAGATCGCCGAGGACGTGATCGAGGGCGACACCATCACCCTGATCGACGTCCGGCTTGCACACTGGTTCCGCGCCCACGCTGACGCCGGCTTCACCGATGCCATGCTCTTCATCACGCACTGGAACGGCATCCTCGGCTCCAGCATCATGGGCTTGCTGCTGGCGCTCTGGTTCTGGTACCGCAAGGCGCATTACTGGCTGGTCGTGGTATTGGTGTCGGTGCCGGGCGGGATGCTGCTCAACGTCGCCCTCAAACACATTTTCCGCCGCGCCCGGCCCAGCCTGGAGGACCCCTTGCTGACCCTGTCGACCTATAGCTTCCCCAGCGGCCACACCGCGGCCGCGACCGTGTTCTACGGCCTGCTGGCCTGCTACCTGGTGCGCCGCGTGCATGCCTGGCCGGCGCGCGCCGCGATCGTCGCCGCCTGCGTGCTGATGGTGGTGCTGGTGGCGCTGTCGCGCATGTACCTGGGCGTGCACTACCTGTCCGACGTGCTGGCGGCCAGCGCGGAAGGCGCGGCCTGGCTGGCGATCTGCATCACGGCGGTGTCGACCCTGCACCGCCGCCGCAGGGCGGGTGCGCAGGGCAGGGAGGTGGCGCCATGAAGCCGGTGACCGTGATCGTCAACGGCGGCGCCGGCCACGGCCACGACGACCAGGCCTGCGCGGAACTGCGCGCCAAGCTGAGCGAGGCCGGCCTGGACGCCGAACTGGTACTGGCCAAGGACGGCCAGGCGATGATCGCCACCGCCAGGCGCGCGCTCGAGCAGGGCGCGGAACTGGTCGCGGCCGGCGGCGGCGACGGCACCATCAACGCGGTCGCCTCCGTGATGGTGGGCAGCGGCGTGCGCTTCGGCGTGCTGCCGCTGGGGACCCTGAACCATTTCGCGAAAGACCTCGGTGTTCCGATCGAGCTCGACGAAGCCGTGCACAACCTGGCGAGCGGCGTGCCGCGCCAGGTCGACGTCGGCGAAGTCAACGGCCGCATCTTCCTCAACAACTCCAGCCTCGGGATCTACCCGGACATCGTGCGCGACCGCGAGAAGCAGCAGCGCCGCCTGGGGCGCGGCAAATGGCCGGCGGCCCTGTGGGCGACGCTGGCGGCGCTGCGCCGCTATCCTTTCCTGTCGATGCGCCTGATGGTGAATGGCGAAACGCTGGCGCGCCGCACGCCCTTCGTCTTCATCGGCAACAACCGCTACACCATGCAGGGCCTGGCGATCGGCGAGCGCGAGCGCCTCGACGACGGCGTGCTGAGCCTGTACGTGGCCCAGCATCCGACCCGCCTGGGCCTGCTGCGCTTCGCCATCGATGCCCTGCTCGGCAGGCTGGGCAGCGAGCGCGACTTCGACATCCTGGAGGCGGCGGAATTCGAGATCGCCACCCACCACGCGCACCTGCACGTCGCCACCGACGGCGAAGTCACGCAGATGCATGCGCCGCTGCGCTACCGGGTGAGGCCTGGCGCACTGACGGTGCTGGTTCCCGCGGCGACAATGGAAGGAACCAACATCACAACGCTAACAGCGACACCAGGAAAGGAAGCGGAAGATCATGCGCACACTCGTTCACCTCTCTGACCTGCATTTCGGCCGCGTCGATCCGGAACTGCTCGACCCGCTGCGCGACCTCGTCCACCGCATCGCCCCGAGCGTGGTGGTGGTGTCGGGCGACCTGACGCAGCGGGCGAAAAGCGAGCAGTTCGAGGAGGCGCGCGCCTGGCTCGATACCTTGCCCGGTCCGCAGATCGTCGTCCCCGGCAACCACGACATCTCGCTGTACAACGTGTTCCGCCGCTTCGCGCTGCCGCTCGAACGCTACAAGCGCTACATCGCCGACGACCTGGACCCGGTCTTCATCGACGACGAGGTCGCGGTGCTGGGCGTGAACACGGCACGCTCCCTCACCTGGAAGGACGGCCGCGTCAACAAGGAGCAGGTCGACAAGATCCGCGCCACCCTGGCCAGCATGCCGAAGGATATCGTGAGGGTGGTGGTGACCCACCATCCCTTCGACCTGCCCGAAGGCTCCACCGACGAGGACGACCTGGTCGACCGCGCCCACATGGCGATGGATGCCTTCGCCGACGTCGGCGTCGACCTGCTGCTGGCCGGCCACCTGCACAAGAGCCACGCCGGCAACACCCAGGCGCGCTACAAGATCAGCGAGTACGCGGCCCTGGTGGTGCAGGCCGGCACGGCAACGTCCACGCGCGGCCGCGGCGAGGTGAACTCCTTCAACGTGATCCGCACCGAGCCGCGGAAGATCGAGGTCGATCGTTATGGCTGGGATTCCGTGCACAAGCAGTTCCAGTTGCTGGCGACCGAGAAGTTCATGCGCAGCGGGAATGTGTGGGCGGAGGTGAACGAGGGCTTGCTGGCGGCGGGGATTTAAGCCGCCGCCGTTTGAACCGTCATCCCCGCGGAAGCGGGGACGACTGTGGGAAGCGCGGGAACGGCGGTTTAGCGCAGCCGGCTCAAATCCAGTACTCCCCCAGGCGCGCCACCCACTCCCGCAGCCGATCCTTCCACGGCCGATGCCGCCACCGCTCCAGGGTCACTTCCTTCGAATCGCGCAAGTCCTCGTTGAAGGCGCTCTCCATGTCGCCTCCGAAGGCCGGGTCCATCACCACCACGTTCAGCTCGTAGTTGTGCAGGAAGCTGCGGCGGTCGATGTTGGCCGAGCCGATGGTCGACCAGCCGCCGTCGATCACCGCCGTCTTCGCGTGCAGCACGGCGATCTGCAGTTCGTAGATCTTGACGCCGGCCTTTAGCAGCTGGTCGTAGAAGGCCTGGCCGGCGTAGCGGATCAGGCTGTGGTCGGACACGCCCGGCAGCACCAGCTTGACGTCGACGCCGCGCTTCGCCGCATTGGCGAGGGCGTCGACGATCTGCTGGTCGGGGACGAAGTAGGCGGACGTGATGTGAATGCTCTGCCTGGCTTCCGAGATCGCCACCACCAGCGCCTTGTAGATGTCGGAATCGCCTTCCGGATTACCGGCCAGGACGCGGATCAGCTTGTCACCCTCGCGGGACAGGCGGGGGAAGTACTCGGCCTTGGGCAGCTCGCCGCCTTCCTGCTGGATCCACAGTTTGACGAAGGAGTACTGCAGGGCGGTCACCGCCGGGCCCTCGATCTTGACGTGGGTGTCGCGCCAGCCGACTTTCGATTCGTCGACGTTGTCCGGCTTGCTCCGCGAGCGGAACAGCGAGCTGTTGGCATAGGTCGAGCTGATGTTGATGCCGCCGGTGAAGGCGATGCGGCCGTCGACCACCATCAGCTTGCGGTGGTTGCGATTGTTCAGGTCCCAGTGGCGCTTGGCCTTGGCCGGGTTGACCGGGTTGAAGATCAGGACCCGGATGCCGGCCGCGCGCATGCGGTCGAAGAAGGCGGCCGGGGTGGCGATGGCGCCGACGGCGTCGACCATGATGTTCACCGCCACGCCCTGGCGCTGCTTGTCGATCAGCACGTCCGCGAACTCGTTGCCGATCTCGTCCTGGTCGAAGATATAGGTTTCCATATTGATCGAGCTGGTGGCGGCGCGCGCCGCGGCCATCATCTCGCGCATGGTGGCGGGGCCGTCGAACAGCAGGCCCACCCGGTTGCCGGCGATGAGCGGCACGCCGGTCACCTGTTCCTCCAGCAGCGCCAGCGAGGTCAGGTCGGTCGAGGCATTCGCCCAGCGCTTCTGCACCAGCGACGACGCCACCTTCGGCGGCAGCGCTCCCTTCGTGCCCGCGACCGTGGGCGTGCCCTTGGCGGGGGCGCCGGGATCGACCTCGGGCAGGGCCTTGCAGGAGGCCAGGGCCAGGCCGAGGCACAGGGCCAGGAGCCAGGAGGGCAGGCTTGGGGATCTCATTCGATACCTCTCAGTGGTTGGCCCAGGGGGTCGGCCTTGGGCCCGATGAAGAAGTCCAGCGGCGCGGCGCGCAGGCGCCGGCCCAGCGCGCGCAACAGGCGGAATCCGTGGTAGAAGCGGATCTTGCGGGCGCGCAGCGCCACCCACAGCGCGAGCCCGAAGCTCACCAGCAGGTTGACCACGGCGATCAGGGCGATCCCCAGCAGGGTGATGCCGGCCGTCTCCCAGTCGAGCTGGTAGTCGAGGCCGACGAAGCCGATCGCCAGGTTGGCCGAGGAGAAGGTCACGTGGCGGACGTCGAGCGGCAGGCCGAACAGGAAGCCGACCAGGGCGGTGGTGCCCATCAGGATGCCGAACACGGCGTTGCCCATCAGGCCGCCGAGGTTGTCCTCGACGTAGCGGCCGAAGCGTTCCAGGCGCTCGCGCCCCAGCAGGCGCCGCAGGCCGTGCAGCTGCTGCACGCGCTGGCCCATGCGGGTGTAGAGCGCCTTGTTGTCGTAGTAGCCGGATACCAGCCCCGAGACGAACAGCCAGACCCCGGCGATGGCCGCATGCAGCAGGGCCAGGGAATGCCAGGGATGGCTGTCCTCGATCAGGTGGCGCGCCTTGAACACGTTCACCAGGTGGTGGCCGGTCAGGTATTGGTAGCCGAGCGCGAGCAGGAAGGAGATCGGGATCACCGTCGCCAGGTTGCCGAGTACGGCCACCACCTGGGTCCGGAACACCTTGTTGACCAGGGCCGCCATGCTGTCGACGTCGGCCTGGCGGTAACCTTTGCCCTTCTGGTCGCTTTCGTGGAGGGCGGCGGCGATGCGCGCGGCCGTCATCGCGGGCTGCTTGGTGGCGACCGTGAAGTGCAGCACGTGGATGAGCATGAAGCCGAACGAATAGTTCATGCAGTACAGCGCGGCCTCGATCAGCGGCGCCTGGTGCAGATAGGACATCAGGATCTTGATGATCGCCATCACGCTGATGATGAAACCGGCGCCGGCGGCCTGGTTGAACATCTGGCGCATGGCGCCACGGTCCTCGGCGACATAATGCTCGCCGGTGCGGCTGGCGTTCTCCGTCACGTTACGCGCCAGCAGGTCGACGTTGTCGCGCACCAGGCCGCGCACCTGGTATTTGGTGTTGTGGGCTTCCGCCAGTTCCTGGGCCAGGGACAGCGCGGCCGCGCGGCGCAGCGAGGTCGGCGGCTCGGACGGCGGCGTGGCCTCGTTGGCCAGCGCATGCAGGTCGATGGTCGGCGCGCCCGGCAGCTCGCCGCTGACGTCGACCAGGAACAGGAGCTTGCGCAGGCGGTCGATGCTCTGGGTGACCGCCACCAGCAGATAGGTCAGCGAGACGCTGGTGCCGGCCCCCAGCGCGCGGCGCCGGACCTTCAACACCACTTCTTCGCACTGGTCGAGCATCACGAGCAGGTGGCGCGCGTCTTCCATCTGCTCGATCTCGCCGGCCAGCAGGCGGCCGTACTGGTCGAGGTAGTTGTTGGCCTCGATGTTCTGCATCAGGAAGGGCGAATCGACTTCCTCGATCTCCATGTGGGCGTGGATCAGGCGCGGCTCCAGTCCCAGCGCGCAGACGCGGCAGGAGAGGGTGCGGATCGCGTCGAGCAGGCCGAGCACCGTCACCTGGCGGGCGCGGTCCGGGACAGCGTCCGCGGGCGGAGGGGCGTTGGCGATGGTGTCGAAGAGCTCGAGCCAGTCGGCGTTCGGGATCGCGCGGATCCACAGGTAATCGTCCTCGCGGCACAGCAGGCGTTCGAGGGTATCGGACAGGTAGTGGTCGTCGAGGGCGGGCGGCAGGATGCGGTAGGCGATGCGGCGCTTCAGTTCGGTAAAGAAGCCGTCGTTCGAGAGAATACCGACATCCGAATACAGGCTCGTGTGGCGGCGGGTTTCCAGCAGGGTGGCGAGGTAGCGGCGCAGCGCCCAGGCCTGGCCGGGATGGCCTTTGAGGAGCTGGCACAGCGTGCGCACCTGGGCGCGCGCGTAGTCGTAATCGGACGCGCGGCGTGGACGCAGTTTGTCGACCAGGTCGATCAGCAGGTCGATGCGATCGCTGTCCGGGTCGATACGTTCTAGGATGTCGAGCATGAAGTACTTGTAGTGCTGGGCGAAAGGACTGCCCGGAACGCGTAGTGTACTCGTGGATATGTGAAAGCTGTGTACGGCAACGAACTGAGCGGCCGCGGGGCTTGCCGTACCGGATGCCGGCGCCTGGGTTAAACTTGATGCGTTACGACATCGCTTTTTACTAGGGAAAACCAATGTACCTGACTTACTACAACGGCGAATGGGCCGAAGGAAACACGCCGCTGTTCGGCGCCATGGACCATAGCGTCTGGCTGGGTTCCTCCGTGTTCGACGGCGCGCGCGCCCTGCATGGCCGTCTGCCGGACCTGCGTCCGCACCTGCAGCGCGTGATCGACTCGGCCGAGAAGCTGGGCCTGCGCTGCCCGCTGTCGGTGGACCAGATGGAAGCGCTGGTGCGCGAAGGCGTGGCCAGGTTCCCGGCCGATGCCGAGCTCTACATTCGTCCGCTGGTGTTCGCTTCCGAAGGCTTCCTGATCCCGGTGCCGGAAAAGGCCGGCTTCGCGCTGACCCTGTTCGACGCGCCGCTGCCGCCGTTTACCGGTTTTTCGGCCTGCCTGTCGGAACTGCAGCGCCCGCAGCCGACCATGGCGCCGACCGACGCCAAGGCCTCGGCCCTGTACGCCAACACCGCCCGCGCCCTGCGTGAAGCTAGGACCCGCGGCTTCGACAACGCCATCATGCTGGACGCCGCCGGCGACGTGGCCGAGTTCGCATCCTCCAACCTGTTCCTGGTCACCGCCGACGGCGCCGTCGTCACCCCGGCCCTGAACGGCACCTTCCTGGCCGGCATCACCCGCGCCCGCGTCATCGCGCTGCTGAAGGACGCCGGCGTGACGGTCGAGGAACGCACGGTCAAGCCGGAAGAACTCGACACCGCCCGCGAAATCTTCAGCACCGGCAACTACGGCAAAGTCACCCCCTGCATCCGCTACGAAACCCGCGACCTCCCGGCCGGCCCGGTAGCCAAACAGGCGCGCGACCTCTACCTCGCCTTCACCGAAACCACCTGAGCCAATAATCGGGGTCAGAGCAATAATTCGTAATTCGGGGTCAGAGCACATTTCGCCTTCAATTCGGGGTCAGAGCACTTTTTCGATCAATGGCCATGCGGCTAAGACATCGGGCGGGGCAGGGCGCCAGCCGGGCCAGTCGAACATCGGGGCATCATTTTTTGCGGCTGAGATATTGCCCAAAAAAGTGCTCTGACCCCGAATTAGCGGAATAATGTGCTCTGACCCCGAATTTGGGGAGTAAAAAAGGCCAGGCTGGCGAACCAGTCCTGGCCAAATCCCGTGGGGGTCGTTGCTGCTATTGCGCTTGCGGGATGCTGATTGGTCGGAGATTGCCGCAGTCGGCGCCCAGCCATTTGCCGGCGACGTCCATGTCCACTGTCTGTTGCCTGCCGCCGTCGTTGCCTTTGACGTGCATCTGCGCGCGGTAGCTGGTGTCGCTGTCGAAGCTCATTTCGCCTTCGCCGCTGGCCGGCGGCTTGCTGCAGCTGAAGGCGACCTTCATCCTGTTGCCGGAGACCGGCGTCAGTTTCTGCTTGCAGTCGCCTTCCTGAACTGGAAATTCCTTCCGCTGGATCATTTCCTTGGTCATGCACATGCGCGAGGTGAGGGCGCCGCCGGCGCCGACGTTCATCTGCACGCCGTTGCGTTCCATCATTTGCTGCATGGCCTTGCGCTGTTCCGGCGACATATTGGCGAGCTGCTTCTGCATCTCGGCCATGGCCGACTGCATCTGGCCGTCGGAGGAGCTGACCTTGTTGCTCAGCTCCCAGAGCCCGGGTTTCATATTGAGGTTCTGGGCGCCGGCCGGCAGCGCCAGTGCGGCCGCGCAAGCCGAAAGGATCAGGGCAAGGGTCTTCATGGGGGATGTTCTCCTGTAACTGGAATGCATTGTGGCGGGCGCGCCGGTTTCCCGGCAGCACCACCAATGGGGGGAAACGGATCAGGAGGCTTCGTGCTGGCCGAGCACGCGGCGCTCCAGGTGCAGCAGGAGCAGCACGGTCTTGGCGTCGACGATGCCCCCGGTGTCGATCAGCGCCAGCGCATCGTCGAAGTCCATCTCGATCACCTCGATGTCTTCGCCTTCCTCGGCCTTGCCGCCGCCATCGCCGCTGCGGCGCGCCGGATCGTACTCGGCGACGAACAGGTGGATCTTCTCGGTCAGCGAGCCGGGACTCGGAAACAGCTGCATCACGGCGTCAAGGCGCTCGATCTCGTAGCCGGTTTCTTCGCGGGCCTCGATCCTGGCGCGCTCTTCGGGCGGCGCATCGTCGTCCAGCACCCCGGCGGCGGCCTCCAGCAAGAAGCCGTCGTGGCCGCCGATGGGCGCACTGAGGCGGGCGCCGAGCCGGAACTGGCGCGTCAGCACCACGGTGCGGCGTTCGCGGTTGTACAGCAGCACGGCGGCGCCGCTGGCGGCGTCGTAGACTTCGCGCTGCTGCTCCTGCCAGCTGCCGTCGCGGCGCAGCTGTTCGTAGGTGACCTTCTTGAGTGGATAGAAATCGTCGGAGAGGATCTCCTCGCCGGCGATGCGGATGCGTGGTTCTGCCATGGCGTCTCCTGGTGATATGCCGGCCGAGCATACACCGCGGCCATGAAAAAAGCCGCCCGGCTTGCGCGGGGCGGCTTTCGATCGTACTAGACGTTCAGGCGTTCAGCAGATTACTTGAACTTGTACGAAGCGGTCAGGCGGAAGTAACGGCCCATGCCATTGTGCAGCTGGGTGTTGAAGCCTTCGTTCGGGTAACGCGGATCGTACGGAGCCTTGGTATCGAACAGGTTCTTGATGTTGGCCGACAGGGTCCAGTTCTTGAAGCCGGTGTACGAGTAGGCGGCGCCGAAGGTCAGCCACTCGTCGACGTTGCAGTCCGGGTTCGAGTACAGGTAGTTCGGCAGGCCGCCGGTCGACACGCCCTTCGGCACCGGCACGGTGTTGGTGCCGTAGTAGCAGAACGGGACCGGGTAGGTCGTGGTGTTGTCGGTACGGCGCATCAGCGACACCGACGACACGTAGTCGGCCGACAGGGTTGCGCTGTGGTCGCCGCTGGTCCAGGTCGACGCGATGTTGAAGCGGTGACGCGGGATGTCGCCCACCGAGGTCGCCCAGTCGGACAGGCCGCCGTTGGTGCCGACGACGTTGGTCGAGACTTCGCCCGGACGCTCCGAACGCTTGTAGGTCAGCGCGTAGGTGTAGTTCAGGCGGGTCGAAATACGGCCCATCTCACCCAGGTTCAGGCGGTGCGCCACTTCGACGTCGATACCCGAGGTGTCGGTCGAACCCTGGTTCACGAAGGTGCGGTTGATCGCCAGCAGCTGGCCCGAGTTCGGGATGACGTGACCCGAAGCGTCGACCAGGTTGTTGTTGTCGCGGATCGCCAGGCCCGGGTACAGGTCCGGGTGCTCGGCCACGAAGGTTGCCGACAGCAGGGCAGTCTCGTTTTCCTTACGAATACGGTAGTAGTCGATCAGGATGTCGAGGTTCTTGGTGGCGTTGATGATCGAACCGAAGGAGTAGCTCTTCGAGGTTTCGTTCTTCAGGTTGGGGTTCGGGGTCGACATTGCCGAGATGCTGCGCGAGCAATCCAGCTTGTCTGCACCCGGCAGCGGGTTCACGCCGTCCGGGCAACGGACCGGATCGACGAAGCCGTTGTTGAACGACTGCACGCCGCCCGGCGACACCTGCGACAGCGCCGGCGCGCGGAAGCCCTTGGCGAACGAGCCGCGGAAGGTGACCTGGTCGGTCGCTTCCCACTTGGCGCCGACCTTCGGCACGAAGCTCCTGGCGTTCGGGTACTTGTCGACGCGGCCGGCGAAGTCCATCTCGAAGGTCTTGGTGAACGGGGTGCGCAGTTCGACGAAGCCCGACTTGACGACGCGGCGGCCGTCCATGACGGAGTTCGCCAGGCCGATGATGTTACCCGCAGCCAGTTCCGGATCCGAGTTCAGGCCGATCTTTTCCTGGCGGATTTCGCCGCCGAAGGCGAAGCCGATGTCGCCGCCGGCCAGCTTGCCGAGGGTGGTCGAGGCTTTGGCGTCGAGCTGGGTGACTTGCGAGAAGCCCAGGTTGTCGACGTCGCGCACTGCGTTCGGGTCGGCGATGGTCGCGGCAATGGTGCGGTTCTCGGTCACGATGCGGTCGATGACCGGACGGTACAGGTAGCCATGGCCCAGGTCGTCACGCTCGGTGCGGTTGTACAGCAGGCCGGTTTCCCAGTCGAAGGCGCCGGCGGTGCCCTTCAGGCCGGTCAGGAAGCGGTAAGCCTTGTTGACGTTCTCGCCGCTGGCGTCGGTGCCGACGAAACGGAACACGGCCGCTGCGCGGTAGCCGGTGAACGGATTGTCCGGGTGGCCGGACGGCAGCAGCAGCTGGTAGCTGGTCGGCAGGCCGTTGACGCGGAACACGGTGGTCGGTGCGGTCGACGAGATGGTCTTCGGCAGGCCGACGTACTCACGCTGGACGCGCGAGAAGCCGATTTCAGTGAACGAGGTGACGTTGTCGCTGATCTTGAAGGTGACCTTCGACAGCAGGTTGACGTCGGTACCCTTGGACTGGGCTTCGTAATTGTCGTAGATGTCGTAGTTGCAGAACTGGCGGCCGTACAGCATCGAGCTCGAAGCGATGTTGTACTGCGGGCCGCCGGTAATGACGTTGCCCTGGCAGCCAGCGGTGCTGTTGACGACGTATTTGCCGTTGGCGGCGCTGGTCGAGAAGTTGCCGGCGCCGGCGGTCAGTTCACGGAAGATGAACGGGTTGCCCGAGGCGTAGCTGCCATAGCCGTTCAGGCGGCTATTGATCTTGGACAGCTCGTCCTTTTCGATGTCGTTGACATCCTTGATGCCGGTGTGGCCGCGCTTGGCGACGTCGAAGCTGATGAAGGCATTGTAGCGGTCCTTCTCCAGGTCGCCGAAGCCGACCACGCCGTTGATGTTGTTGCGGTTGAACTGGCCGTTATCGTTGGCCGAGGTCGAGGCCGAGATCTGCGCACCCTGGTAGTCGTCCTTGGTGATGAAGTTGATCACGCCGGCGATCGCGTCCGAGCCGTACACGGCCGAGGCGCCATCCTTGAACACTTCGACGCGGGCGATGGCCGACACCGGAATGTTGTTCAGGTCGTAGACGGTCGATTTGCCGTTGTTCGGGTCTGCATAGGCCGAGGCGGCGATGCGGCGGCCGTTCAGCAGGATCAGGGTCGAGGACGAGCCCAGGCCGCGCAGCGAGGCGGTCGAGACGCCTTTCGAGAAGCCGCCGTCGGTGATGTCGTTCGAGGTACCCGAACCGAAGGCCGGGATGTTGTGCAGCAGTTCGGCGACGGTGTTGGCACCGGTTGCGGTGATTTCCTTGGCGGTCATCACGGTGATCGGCGAGGAGTCTTCCTTGTCGGCACGCTTGATGTTCGAACCGGTCACGTACACCTTCTGCACGGACGACTGTTCGGCTTGCGCGAACACGAAGCCTGGCGCTGCCAGGGTGAGGGCGACAGCGAGGACGCTGTGCTTAACTGCGATTTGCTTAGTCAAAATCTCTCCAATACTTAATCTCGAAGCCAGGGGCTTCTCTTATCGACCTCGGCGGGTAAAGACCAGCCAAGGGGGACGATAAGAACATTTCTCATGTGAAAAAGTCAAATCGGAGGACGTATTTTGTGTGCATCTTGCAACAGGTATAAAGACGGGTAATGACGCCATGCACAGATGTAAATATTTCCGTATATGCATAAGAAAAACTTATGCATATATGTCAAGCTGCCCGGAGAGGCCTGCCGCAGCCTGGTTGTTTGCTTGTGTGCGGAGGCGGAACGACGAGGGGGAATGGATCTTGCGCTGCGCCGCAAAATGTGAACTTATGCGTTTGGGGTACATCGGGCGCCGCCCTGGCGGCACGGCGCCCGGCAGGGTTCAGCCGGCGCGGTTCGGCTCGTTCACGAAGATCTCGACGCGGCGGTTGCGCGCGCGGCCGGCCGGATCGTCGTTGGAAGCGACCGGCTCGCGGGCGGCGCGGCCCTCGACCGTGATGCGGTTCGGATCGATGCCGCGCGCGGTGAGGTAGTCGCGCGTATGGGCGGCGCGGTCGAGCGAGAGCGGCTGGTTGATCTGGTCGCCGCCGGTATTGTCGGTGTGGCCGATGATGGTCACGTAGGTGCCCGGATTCTCGTTCAGGGTGGTGGCGAAGCGCTCGAGGATGGGCCGGAAATTCGGCTTGATGTCGGCGCGGTTGGTGTCGAACGAGATGTCGCTCGGGATCTCGAGCTTGAGCCGGTTGTCGGCGGTCTGCGAGACCTGCACGCCGGTGCCGCGGGTCGCCTGTTCCATCGCCTGGCGCTGCTGCTCCATGTGCTTGGACCAGACGTTGCCGGCCACCGCGCCGGCCAGGCCGCCCAGCACTGCGCCACGGGTGGCGCGGCCGCTGCCGCCCCCGCCCGTGCTGGCGCCGAGGATGGCACCGAGGCCCGCGCCGACGCCGGCGCCGGTGGCGGTGCCGCGCTGGGTGGCGTTCATGTCCGCGCAGCCGCTGGCGGCGACGGCAAATACGGTCGCGCACAATGTCGACCGGATGAAAGCAGTGTGCATGGTGTTCTCCTTACAAAGAAATATCCGTTTCGAGGTCGCGCCCGTCAACAGGGCACGACCGCGAAACGGACCGGGCGGTCTTGCAGAATGTTGCGTGACGGGTCTTATATTCCGCGTCCACTGATCAGGCGCACCAGGATCATGATGACGGCAACGACCAGCAGGATGTGGATGAAGCCGCCGACGGTGTAGGAAGTGACCAGACCAAGCAGCCACAGAATAATGAGAATGACAGCGATAGTGTAGAGCATGATAGTGTCCTCTTCGAATGAACCGGCGATGTCTTTGCCGTGAGTTCAGTATCCCGGGATCCATCCATATACTCCGTTCGCTGACGTACATTAAGCTGCGCTTTTTTGTTCTTTTCGCAATCCCGGAACCCAGCCCATGAAGCCCATCAGGCCGATGAAACCGATCAGGCAAGTCAGCATGCCGCCGGTGATCACGAAGAACACGTCGTGGGCGGCGATGTCGGCGCTGCCGGGCTGGGGCGCCGGACCGGCGCTGACGAGGCCGAAACAGGTGAGAAGCAGACCCCAGAGGATGATCCCGATCCATGCGATGCTGTTCATTGGACTCCCTTTCGTGTGAATGTTCTCCGCCGTCCTGCCGGCGTGAATCGATTCTTGACCGCCGTACGGCCGAGTTCCGTGCGCTAGCGCACATTGCGAAAAAGAAAACAAAAACGGGGCCGCAGCCCCGTTTTCCATGACCCGGCCTGCATGGCCGGGCACTGTTCTGGTGCGTTATCCGGTTCGACTATGCGGCGCGCAGCGCCCCCTTGACGATGCGGACGCGGTCGCCGGTACGCCATTGGGGCAGGTTCTGCTGGTGGAAGGTGCGCAGGGTGC
The DNA here is from genome assembly GCF_056399665.1 of Massilia sp. 01N410. Taxonomy (NCBI): domain Bacteria; kingdom Pseudomonadati; phylum Pseudomonadota; class Betaproteobacteria; order Burkholderiales; family Oxalobacteraceae; genus Massilia; species Massilia sp. 01N410. The sequence continues at coordinate 46,355 of NZ_JBFTRV010000004.1, forward strand.
CGTCGTCCAGGCGGACCCGGATCTCGTAGCTGTGACTGGCCTTCATATTGCCTTCGACCTGGTTGCCCATCACGGCGCCGCCGACCGCGCCGGCCACCGTCGCCAGCTGGCGTCCATGGCCGCTGCCGACCTGGTTGCCCAGCAGGCCGCCGAGGATGGCGCCGCCGGCCGCGCCCACGCCGCTGCCCTGGGCGCGGGTCATGATCTGGCGGATCGATTCGACGTTGCCGCAGTTGCCGCACCAGTTGCCCGCGGATTCCGCCTGGGCCACGCGGGCCGGGGTCCTGGCTTTCGGATAGCTCTCGCGCACCGGCGCCGGTTCGTCGTAGCCGGCGGCGGTGCTGCCCGCGGCGCTGGTGCCGTAGGCGCCGGTGGCCGGCGCCGCATAGCCCGGCGGGTAGGCGCTGGCGGTGGTCGGTGCGATCGAGCTGGCCGGGGCGGCCGGCAGCGGGGCGGTGGTGCTGGGCGTTGCCGGCACATAGCTGCCGACCGCGGCCTGGGCCGGGTAGGCCGGCGGCAGCGTGCCCGGCGCCGCGTAGCCCGGCTGGCCGGGTTGCTGCAGGCTGGCGTTGAGGGCGGCGCGGTCGGCGTCGCTCAATTCGCTCCTGGCGGGTGCCATCCCGCGCGCGGTGCCGCCTTTCGACGACGGCAGCCAGCCCATGATGGCCGCGGTGCCGACCGCGCAGAACAGGATCACGGCGAGCGCCGCCAGGATCAGGAGAGGGTGCTGTCCGACGCGTGTCGGGGGTGTCTGGTGTGTGTTCATGGCTGGTCCTTTTTTTCTTCAGTCCGGTTTGACCATTGTCCCTGTCAACAACACCAGGTTCCGTGCGTCACCGTACATACTTCCCCCGGCCGCGCCGGTACGCTGACCAAAAGTTGTTAGCAAATGATACCGCGACGTCAGCCGCAGAATTGCCCTGGCGTCCAACCGCGAGGGTCCGATGAATTCTCCTGCTGCACCCATGGTCGCCGAGCATAACGCCAACCAGTTGCTGGCCGCGCTTCCTCCGGAAGACCTGGCCCGCATGCTCCCGGCGCTCGACCAGGTCCAGGTGGAGGTCGGGGCCGTGCTGTGCGAGCCCGGCGACGCCATCCGCCACATCTACTTTCCGCATGACTGCCTGATCTCGATGATGGCGGTGGCCGAAGTACGCATGACCCTGGAGGTCGGCCTGGTCGGCCGCGAAGGCATGCTGGGCGCCACCGTCGCCCTCGGCCACGACACCACCCAGGTGCGCGCCGTGGTCCAGCGCGCCGGCAGCGCCAGCCGCATCGACGCCAGCCTGTTCCGTGCCGCCTTCGCGCGCAGCCCGGCCCTGCAGCGCGTGCTGTACCGCTACACGGACACCCTGCTGGCCCAGGCCATCCAGATTGCCGTCTGCAGCCGCTACCACGTGCTGGAGGCGCGCCTGGCGCGCTCGCTGCTGGTCACCCGCGACCGCCTGCAGTCCGACCGCTTCCACCTGACCCACGAATTCCTCGCCCACGCGCTGGGCGTGCGCCGGGTCGGCGTCACCAAGGCCGCCAGCGCCCTGCAGCAGCAGGGACTGATCAACTACAGCCGCGGCAATATCGAGATCCTCGACCCGGAAGGGCTGGCCCAGGCGGCCTGCACCTGCTACGAGATCGTGCGCGAAGCCGGCGCCGGCATACCCGCGCCGCTGTTCGTATAAACCGTATAAACCGTTTTTGTCTTTCTTTGCGAGGTCGGCTTCCAAAAGACAAACGCCCCGTCGAAACGGGGCGTTTGTCTTTGCGTGAACCGGACCGCGGATCGGCTTAGTGGGTCTTGCTGGTCTGGTTGCCGATCACGCCGCCGACGGCTGCGCCGCCCACGGTGCCGACGGCGCTCCCGCCGGTCAGGACCGAGCCTGCCACGGCGCCGACGCCGGCGCCGACGGCGGTGTTACGGTCCTGGTTGGACATGCCGGCGCAGCCGGTCAGGCCCAGTGCGACGGTTGCCAGCGAAGCGGTCACGACGAGTTGTTTGATGGTTTTCATGATGATCTCCTTACGGTGGGTTTTTTATCTCAAGCGCAGGTCATTTCTGACCGACTTCACGCCCTTTACTGTGCGGGCAGCCGCTGCTGCTGCCGCCACATCGTCCGCCGAGCTGACGAATCCTCTCAGCTGGACGACTCCCTGTCCGGTTTCCACTTCGAGCTCGGAAACCTTCAGGTTCGGATCCCCGTTGATGGCTGCCTTGACTCCGGTCGTGATGGTGGCGTCGTCGATGGCCTGGCCGGCATGTTCCCCGGTCGAGGCGCATCCCGAGACGGTCACCGGGCCCAGCACCAAGGCGGCCAGCAGCGTCGCGGTACATCCGAATTGCTTCATCTTCCTTCCTGGTCTTGTTGCGTGATGCAGTGATGACAGATTACTTCCGCACACATCCATGGTCTGTACGACATCTCACACTACCGTGCTCAACGTTTCTGCTTGCCCGGCGGCGGCGCCTGCGGCTTGGCGCCGGCCTCGGCCAGCAGTGCAGCGCAGGGGCTGTCCTTGCCCGGACCGGTGTTGATCAGCGGGAGCAGGGCGGCGGCTGGCGCGGCCACGATGGCCAGCGCGGCCGCGGCGCCGCCTTTCAGCGCCAGCACCTTCTTGTCGAGCTGCAGGTCCGGATGCTTGAAGGTGCCGCGCACGTAGAAGGGCGTGCGCAGGGTGAAGATGCGCAGCGCCTTGGTCTCCGGCTTGACGCGCAGGTCCATCTGCTCGCTGCTCAGGTTGACCGTGCCATTGATGTCGACGATCGCATCCTCGGTGTCGAGCACGAAGGTATTGGTCTTGGCCACGCCGTTGGTGACGTCGAGGTCGGAGGCCAGGCAGTTCAGCTTCACCTGCTTGTCGCCGAACAGCTTGGTGATGATGACGTTGGCAACGTTCAGGCCGGCTTCCTCGAGCAGCAGCTTGCTGACCACGCCCTGGCTGACCAGGCCCTTCACTTCGCCGTTCGACTTCGCCAGCATCTCGCCCACCGAATCGCCGGTGGCGGTCAGCTTGGCCTGGGCATACACGTCGCCGGCGGTGGCCTGCTGGATCTTCTGGATCTGCGGGAACAGCTGCTTGACCTCGATCTCGCGCGCGGTGGCCTCGAGCGTGGCCTTGATCGCATCCTTGCCGCCGCCGCCGCCGCCGCTGCCGTCCAGCGTGACGGTCGAGGTGACGCTGCCGCCGGCCATGCCGAAGTCCAGCGGCTTCAGGCGCAGCACGCCGTTGTCGAGGGTCAGGTGGGTCTTCAGTTTGCTGAGCGGCAGTTGCGCGGTCTTCACGATGCGGTCGGCCGAGAAGTGCACGTCGGCGTCCAGCACCTTCCACTTTTCGGTATGGAATTTCTCGACCGGCAAGGCCTTGTTTGCCGGCTGCACCGGCGCCACGCCGCGCTTGCGCTTGCTGGCATTCGAGTCGGCGCCGATCAGCGGGCCGAGGTCGGCAAAGCGCAGCTGGTTCGAGTGCACGGTACCGCTCAACTTGTTGCGCGGCTTCTGGCTCTGGAAAGTGAGGCTGCCGGCGATGTCGGACTCGCCGACCCGGCCCTTGAATTTCTCGTAGCTCCAGCGCCCACCCTTGCGGTCCGAGGCCCCGCCCAGCGAGCCGATCAGGTGGCCCTCGGTCGAGAACGGCGGGGTTTCCGGCAGTACCACGCCGGTGAAGGCGTACAGCCGCGCCATGCTGGGACCGGCCAGCTTCAGGCGCAGGTCGAGCCCGGCCAGCTTGGCCGGCCGCGTGACCGTGCCTTCGACCGCCAGCGCGTAGGGGCCGGAATGCACGTCGGCTTGGACCGGGAAGGGCACGTCCTGGTCCCTCAGGGTCAGCACGCCCCCTAGCTTGCCGCCGCCCGTGACCGGGGCCTTGTTGTAGCTGCCGTGGACCTTGAAGCCGATCCCGTAGGTGGGGTCGTTGGCGATGGTGTCGACGTCGGCCGTGATGTCGGCATCGGTGACCGCGTCCTTGATGTGGACCACGCCCTTCGACAGCACCAGGCGCTCGAGGTCCAGCTTCCACGTCGATTTCTTTTCCTCGTGTTTATAGGCCCAGTTGTAGTGCGTGGCATCGGTACGCAGCAGCTCGACCTGCGGGCCGTCGAAGCGCAGCACCGGAATATTGATCGTGTGGCTGAGCAGGGCAAATGGATTCAGCGAGAACGAAAACTGGCGTACGCTGGCGGTGTCGCCCTTCGGCATGTTTTCAGGATTGCCGACGTGCACGTCGTTCGCGTACAGGTGGGGCCAGGGAATGTGGTCGCGCCAGGTGCGTTGGCCCGGAACGATGCTTTCCGACGGCCGTTCCCAGTGCACCGACAGGTCGCCGACGATGGCGAAGGGGCGGTCGATGGCGTTGCTGACCTTGGCGTTCAGCCAGGGCTTGGCGCGGTTCCAGTCGAAGGTCAGGAGGATGATGATGGCGATCACCGGGATCGCGATGAGGATGCCGAGGATCCACAGCACGGTCTTCATCGTGCGCGACATGGCGCGCCCGCCGTGGTGCTTGCCGGCTGCCTTGCCGTGGCTGTCCTGGTCCGCCGGCTTGTTCTCCTCATGCTGTCGGGTTGTCATGGGCAATCCTTCGGGTGGGATGTGTTGAGATCAGATTAACGTAAAGGTTCGCCGATCTATGTGCGATGCCGCACCCTACTGGCATGGGTCTTGCCCCGACACCGCCCAATGTGCGGCAGCGAACCGAACACTTTACGCATGAGGCTTATAACGTTACCAACACAATCTTTCTTCAAGGGAGAACCACGATGGACATGAAATCGATGAATGTGCTGCTGCGGGCAGGCGCGGTCGCCGCGGTCCTGGGCCTGGCCGCTTGCGCCAGCCCGGAAAAGACCCCGGCCACGGCTGCCGTCGCGGTGTCGCACAACGCCGTCGATAACGCAGTGAGCGCCGGCGCGCCCGAACTGGCGCCCGAGGAAATCAGCGCGGCGCGCGCCAAGATGATGCGCGCCAACCAGGCGCTGGCCGCCAAGGACTACAAGCTGGCGCGCGAACTTGCCGTGCAGGCCCAGGCCGATGCCAAGCTGGCCCAGGCCAAGGCCAGTTCGGCCAAGGCGACCGCGGCCTCGAACCAGCTCAACGAAGACCTGCGCGTGCTGCGCCAGGAAGTCGACCGCGCCAATTCGGACCAGCAGCAGTAAGCCGAGCTTCATGACAACCGCGCCCGCCAGGCGCACATAAGAAGAAAGGACATACGATGAAATCGCATTTTCTGACATCGGCGATCTTCGCCGGCGCCGTGCTGCTGGCCGGCTGCAGCACCGTGCCGACCACCACCCCGACCCTTGACGAGGCGCGCGCCGACTACGTCGCGGCCAGCAACAATCCGCAGGTGTCGGCCAATGCCCCGCTGGAATTCCGCCAGGCCAGCGAAGCCCTCGACCGCGCCAACCAGGCCGCCGCCAAGCGCGAGAGCCTGGACACCATCGACCGCCTGGCCTATGTGGCCAAGCAGCGCATCGCCACCGCCCAGGAAGTGGCGAAGGCCAAGAGCGCGGAAGCCGACATCGCCAACGCCGGCCGCGAGCGCGACCGCGTGCAGCTGGAAGCCCGTACCGCCGAGGCCGAACGTGCCAAGCGCGAAGCCGCCGCCGCCAATGCCCAGGCCGCCGCCGCCCAGCAGCAGGCCCAGGATGCCCAGGCCCAGGCCGCCGCGGCCCAGCAGCAGAACGCCCAGCTGGCCGAGCGCGCCGCGCGCCTGGAAGCCATTCTGGTCGAGCTGCATGCGCAGAAGACCGAGCGCGGCATGGTGGTCACGATCGGCGACGTGCTGTTCGCCACCGACCGCGCCGAACTGAACGCGAACGGCATGGCGACCGTGCGTAAACTGGCCGAGGTCATGATGCAGAACCCCGACCGCACTGTGCTGGTCGAAGGATTTACCGACAGCACCGGCAGCCACGCCCACAACCAGGACCTGTCGGAGCGCCGTGCGCAATCCGTGGCCCAGGCCCTGACCAGCCTCGGCGTGGAGCGCCAGCGCGTCGCGACGCGCGGCTACGGCGAAGCCTATCCGGTGGCGTCCAACGACAGCGCCTCCAACCGCCAGCTGAACCGCCGCGTCGAGATCGTGCTGTCGAACGAGAACGCGCCGATTCCGCCGCGAGCGGCGGTGCGTTGATTTTTGCTTGAGCTTTATTGATAAAGGGGTAGATTGACCATGAACGAGACGAATTCCAAGCTGGCCCACGGCTTCGACATCGCGGAGATCCGCCGTGCGGCCGCCAACCTCGAGGACGGCGCCGTCACCGAAGGCTACGCCGCCGACCGCGAGGCGGTGATCGCGATGCTGAATGCCGCCCTGGCCACCGAGCTGCTGTGCGTGCTGCGCTACAAGCGCCACTATTACACGGTCAGCGGTCCGAACACCGGCCACATCAAGGCCGAGTTCCTCGAGCATGCCCAGCAGGAACAGGACCATGCCGACCGCATCGCCGAGCGCATCGTCCAGCTGAACGGCTCGCCGAATTTCAATCCGGCCACGCTGACCCAGCGCAGCCACGCCGAGTACGACGACTCCGAAGACGTGCAGGCGATGATCCGCGCCGACCTGATCGCCGAGCGCGTGGCGATCGAGTCCTACCGCCAGATGATCCAGGCGATCGGCGACAAGGACCCGACCACCAGGAACATGCTGGTCGAGATCCTCGCCACCGAAGAGGAACACGCCGACGACATGCGCGACCTGCTGGCCTGACACGAACGCTTTCCATAACCCACCAAGAACAAGGAGTACAACATGCTCGATTCCATCCGCGCCAACGCCAATTCCGTACGCGCCAAAGCCAACGCCGCCGACATCGACGACAAGCTGGACGATGCCGGCACCGACATGAAAACCCTGGTCAAGGATGCCCAGTCGCTGCTGACCGCGGCCGCTTCCCTGACCGGCACCAAGGCCGACGAGCTGCGCGCACGTGGCATGCGCATGCTGGATGCGGCGCTGGGCAAGGGCAGCGAGTACAAGGATCAAGCCATGGTCAAGGGCAAGGAACTGGCGAAGAATGCCGATGTCTACGTGAAGGACAATCCGTGGCGCACCGTTGCCGCGGCGGCCGGTGTCGGCCTGCTGATCGGTGTCCTGCTGGGCCGCAAATAATCCGAGCCGGGGGCAGCCATGGAAAATAACGAAACCGTCGTGCAGAGCCCCGGCCTCATGGGTGGGATCACGGGCCTGGCGAAAAACCTGTTCGGCCTGGTGGTGTCGCGTGTGGAGCTTGCCGCCCTCGAACTGACGGAGGTGCGCAACCACCTGATCGAACTCGTCGCCATCTTCGCGATGGCCGTGCTCGCCACCTGGTTCGCCCTCGCCTACGGAACGGCGACCATCGTCGCGCTGGCATGGGACGAAATGGGCTGGAAGATCCTGCTGGTCATGTTCGTCGTCTTCCTCGTCATCACCGGCATCCTGGTGGCCAGGGGCCTGTCCATGCTGAAGCAGGGCAAGCTTGCGTTCCCGGAGACGATGAAGGAACTGCGCAACGACCGCGACATGCTGATGTAAGCATGCCAGCCAAAAGGGGGAAAACATGCAGAAAAACGACCATCGCAGTCACGAGGAAAAGAAGCGCGCATTGCTGCGCGACGCCGAGTTCTTTCGCGCGGGCGTGGCCCATTCGCGCGCCCAGATCAGGCACGCGGCGCGGCCCGAGGTGATGTTCCACACGGTCATCGATCACGCGACCTGGGCCCTGCGCGCGCGCGCCGACATGCTGCTGAAACCTTCCGGCACAAGTGTATCGGTGCTGGCGCCTTACGCCTTAACCGTGCTAGGCTTCATTCGTAGGCGGCGTCTCGGTAAACCGGCGCTGGGCATCGCAGCCCTGGTGGGTGTTGCCGCTTGGTATATACAGCGCAAACGCGCGCAACACATGGCATACTGAAGGCGAATCGCGGCCGGCCTTCGAATATGAAGGGCCGGTCCGGTGACAGGATATGGTGGGGCTTGAGCGGCGTCGCAATCCTCGGATTGGACGCCGTCTTTTTGCAGACCTGCTCAGCGCCTTCTCAGCGCCTTCTCAATGCGAGTTCGGCATGGGAGCCGGCGTCGGTGCCGGTGCTGGCGCCGGGCCCTGGACGGTCTGGACCGTGGTCTCGACCGATCCTTTCGGCGCATTGTCGAGCTGCGCCGGGGCATTCTTCATATCCCGCTCGTAGCCGGCGCGCGCTTCCTTCAGGCAGGCGCTGCGCCCCGACGCCGCGCTCTCGCGGCAGGCATTCTTCGCTTCCTCGTAGGCCGCGCCGATCTCCTTCTGCAGGATGCGCAGGCGCGCCTGGCGGCTCGTGTCTTCGCTGTGCCAGCGCGCCGGGTCGCCTTTCCGAATTTCGCTGGCCTGCTTGACGGCAACGTTCTTGTCGACCGTGCTGTCGTTGAAGGGCTGGCCCTGGGTCTGCGCCTGGGCGCCGGCCGCACACAGGGCGGCGAGTGTGGCGGCCAGCGCGATCGCTTGTGCTTGTCTCATGGGACCTCCATTCTCTGGACGAACGAAAGCCGGCGCACACGCGCCGGCACTCTCATTACGCTTAATAACGATACACGCGGCCGTCGACGATGCGCACGCGGTTGCCCACGCGCAGGTCGTAGACATTGTCCTGCACGATGGTGCGGTATTCGCCGTTGTCCATGCGGATATTCACCGCATAGGCCTGCTGGCCGTCGCCGGCATTGCGGTTGCGCTCGACGTTGTTGCCGATCGCCGCGCCGGCCACGCCGCCGGCCACGGTGGCCGCGGTGCGTCCGCCGCCGCTGCCCACCTGGTTGCCGGCCAGTGCGCCGACCAGGCCGCCGACGATGGCGCCGGCGCCGCTGGTGCGGGCTTCCGCATTCGTCACCTGGATCGATTCGATGGTGCCGTAGCCGGCCGAGGCGCTGTCGCGGTAGCCGTCATTGCGATAGCCGTCGTTGCGGTAGCCGGTGTCGGCACCGCGGTAGCCATTATTGCCGTAATAGGGGTCAGGGCTGCTGCTGGCGCAACCGCCAAGGACTGCACCGGCCGCGACCAGGGCGGCGATAGTTCGGATAGCTTTCATGACTTGTTCTCCTGGCAAAGATGTAAGCCCAGATTAAGCAGCGGCATGCCTGAGGTCTGTGCGATGACGCACCCTATCTCATTGCATCTGATCCATGTCCTTACAACACCTTTTGACTGTGTTCGGCACCGAACAGAACTCTTCGTTACGGCAGAGTAAAACATCACCTGAGTGTTTAAAAAGGAGAAAAACAATGAGGACACCCCATATGATTTTATTGCTCGGCGCCGCCATGCTGTGGGCAGCGCACGTGCGGGCGGCAACGCCGGAGTCCAAGCTCGCCTACCAGCAGGCGCGTGAACAGGCGGCCGCCAATTACAAGAACGCGCGCGCCCAGTGCGATGCCGTGACCGGCAATCCGAAGGATCTGTGCGTGGCAGAAGCCAAGGCGGTGCGCGTGCGGGCCGAGGAAGAGGCGCGTGCGAAATACGAAGACACGCTGAAGGCTTACACCCGCGCCCGCCTGAAGATCGCGGATGCCAACTACGACCGCGACAAGACGCGCTGCGCCGGCCTGGCCGGCAACGACAGGGACGTCTGCCAGGCCCAGGCCAAGGCCACGCTGGTGGCCGCGCGCGCCGACGCCAAGGCCGACCAGAAGACCATCGAAGCGCGCAATGAGGCCCGTGACGACAAGCTGGAAGCCGCATGGAAAGTCGCCAAGGAACGCTGCGACGCCTTTGCCGGCGCCGCCCGCGACCAGTGCATGTCGGACGCCAAAGCCCAGTTCGGCAAATGAGGTAAACGCGAACCACAACCCGATTTATAACCGGCCTCAAGGCCATCCCGTATCACCCGTGTGATGCATTGACAACAAGGAGCTCATCATGACCATGACCAAACGTATCGCCACCGCCGTCTTCACCGCCACTGTCGCTTTCGCCGTCGTCGGCTGCGCCCAGACCGCCACCCACGAAAGCACCGGCCAGTACCTGGACGATGCCGGCATCACCACCAAGGTGAAGGCCGCCTTCGCCGCCGACCCGAACGTCAAGGCAACCGAGATCAACGTCGAGACCTATCAGGGCACCGTCCAGCTGTCTGGCTTCGTGGCCAATCCGGCCGACGCCCAACGCGCCGCCGACATCGCGCGCGGCGTGAAAGGCGTGTCCTCGGTCAAGAACGACATTCGCGTGAAGTAAGCCGGCGCGTAGAATGAGCTGACGCCGGATGGTGTGTTCCGGCCGCGCGGGGGATCCCTGTTTGACTCACCAGGGGGTCCGCCCGGGCGCGTCGGCTGGACAGCAACATATCGGCCAGCCCCAGGGTTGGCCTTTCTTTTTTCAGGTATCGACATGCAGCTCGCTCCCACCGCCAAGACTTCGGCCGAGCAATCGGACCACCCAACCCCGGCGTCAGCCACCGAGGAGCCGCGCTCGCCGGAAGAGGCTGCGCGCGAAGCCGGCCTGCTGAGCGCAGAAGGCGCCCCTACCGGCGAAGAGCTGGGGGCCCAGCACGGCGCCCTGCGCCTGCCGGTCCACGTCAACGCACGCGGGATGTCGCTCGGCATCCTGGCCACCGTCGCCTTCATTTTCGCCCTGCAATGGGCCAAGAATTTCCTCGTGCCGCTCCTGCTCGGCATCTTCCTCGCCTACACCCTCAGCCCGGTGGTGCGCTGGCTGGAGCGCTGGCACGTCAAGCGCGCGATCGGCGCCACCCTGGTCACGGCCGCGATCCTGGCCGGCATGGCGCTCACCGCCCAGCGCCTGCAGGGCGAGTTCTTCAATATCATCGACGGCCTGCCGGCGCTGACCCACAAGGTCACCAGACTGATCACCCAGAATTCCGACGGCCAGCCCTCGACCATCCAGCAGGTGCAGGCCGCCGCCGCGGAGATCGAGCAGGCGGCCGCCCACGCCGCCGGTGCGGACGCGCGCCGCGCCCAGCAGCAAAAGCATCCGGCGCCGGCCGGCGTGCCGGGGGCCAGCAATTTCCGCGTGATGGACTGGCTGCTGGCCGGGTCGGTGGGCCTGGCCAGCTTCATCTCCCAGGCCACCATGGTGGTCTTCCTGGTGTTCTTCCTGCTGCTGGCGGGCGACACCTTCAAGCGCAAGCTGGTCAAGCTGACCGGGCCTTCGCTGACGCGCAAGAAGGTGACCGTGCACATCCTCGAGGACATCAACACCTCGATCCAGAACTATATGTTCATGCTGCTCGTCACCAACACGCTGCTGGCCCTGCTGATGTGGGGCGTGCTGCGCATGATCGGCCTGGAGAACGCCGGCGCCTGGGCCATCTTCGCCGGCGTCGCCCACATCATGCCTTACTTCGGGCCGCTGCTGATTACCTCGGCCACCGGCCTGGTCGCCTTCCTGCAGTTCGAATCGCTGCGCATGGTGATCCTGGTGGCCGGCGCCTCGCTGGCGATCGCGACCCTGGTGGGCATGGTGGTGACCACCTGGATGACCGGCAAGATCGCAAAGATGAACCCGGCCGCCGTGTTCGTCAGCCTGCTGTTCTGGGGCTGGCTGTGGGGCATGTGGGGCTTGCTGCTCGGCGTGCCGGTGGTGGTGGTGGTGAAGGTTGTGGCCGAGCGGGTGGAAGGGATGGAGGTGGTGGCGGAGTTGTTGGGGGAGTGATTTCACCCGCCGTTCCCGCATCTCCCCGTCATTCCCTCCACGCCGAGCGGCCGAAGCCGGTACTCTCCGAAACGCGGCAGGGATATCGGATGACCTGAATCCGGTTGTTCAGCATGGATCCCCGCCTGTGCGGGGAGTCATTTCGGGCAATGTCCGGAATGACGCTGACGTGTTCAGGCATTGTGGCCGACAGCCACTCCCAACCGCCGATCCGGCGCCCCGCCCGTGCGTCGATCACGCGAGCCCGCGGTGCGGCGTTCGCGGATGCGGCGTTCCGGCCGGCCATCCGGCAGGTCGCCCAGCGGGGACACTTCCTTGCCTTCCTTCTTGCTCAGGCTGCCCATCTGGATCGCGTACTGGCGGGCGAATTCGGCGCCCAGGAAGAAGATCTGCGCCGAGTAGTACACCCACAGGAGCAGGGCGATCAGGGAGCCGGCCGCGCCGAAGCTGTTGGTGGTGCCGCTGTTGCCGATATACAGGCCGATCGCGTATTTCCCCAAGGTGAACAGGACCGCGGTGCCGAGCGCGCCGATGGTGACGTCGTGCCAGGACAGCTTGATGCGCGGCAGCAGCTTGTAGATCACGCCGAACAGGGTGGCGATCACCAGGAAGCTGAAGGCCCAGGCGACCCAGCCGAAGATGACGGTGGCGTTATGCCAGTAGCCGCCGAGGAATTTCTCGGCCACGGTCAGCGCCGCCGATACCACGAGCGAGGTCATCAGCAGCAGGGCCAGGGTCAGGATCAGGCCGAAGGACAGCAGGCGGGTGCGAATCGTGTCCCAAAAGCTGGCGTCCTTGGGCGGCGGCACGCCCCAGATCTCGTCCAGGCTGTCCTTCAGTTCGGCAAAGGCGGTGGTGGCGCCGATCACCAGCAGCACGGTGGCGACGATGGTGGCGAACAGGCCACTGTCCTTGTTCTGGGCGCCGGCCAGGATGGCTTCGATGGTTTGCGCGCCCTTCGGGCCGACCAGGCCGCGCAGTTCGCCGATCAGCTGGCCCTGGGCCGCTTCGGCGCCGTAGAAGAAGCCGGCGACGGCGATCACCAGCACCAGGATGGGCGCGAGCGAAAACAGCGAATAGAAGGCCAGGGCCGCGCCCTTGCTGGATGCGCGGTGCTCCATCCATTCGGTGACGGCGCAGCGCATCACGTGGATGACCTTGCGCGAAAACGGTGCCCAGTTTTTTACATCCATATCGCTTCTCCAAAAAAAGAACGCGCCCGAAGGCGCGTCGAGTGACCAGCACGGGTCGGGGTCCTGCGGGTGGCCGGGCCGGCGGGAACGCGTGCGCTCCCGCTCATGTTCACCCTACTGCTTACTGCACGCGGCGTTCGACGGTGATCTGCTCGACTTCCACGCGACGGTTCGGCGCCAGGCACGCGATCAGCTCCGAACGCTTCTTCTGGTGGCAGTCGGTGACCACCGGATTCTTCTCGCCCTTGCCGTAGGCCTTCAGGCGGTTCGCGTCGACGCCCTTGCCGACCAGGTATTCGCGCACGGCGTTGGCGCGGCGCTCCGACAGCTTCTGGTTGTACTTCGGCGAACCGATGCGGTCGGTGTAGCCGGTGATGTCGACGTCGGTGATCGACGGATCGGCCTGCAGGGCGGCGGCGATGTCGTCCAGCTTGGGCTGCGGCATCGACAGGGTGGCGCTGTCGAAGGCGAACAGTTCGGTCGCCGACAGGGTCACCTTCTCGAAGCGGGCCGGCGGCGGCGGCGGCGGCGGGGCTTCCACGACCGGGGCCGGTGCCGGTGCCGGGGCTTCCACGACCGGAGCCGGGGCCGGTGCCGGCGGTGCCGGCGGCGGGTTGAAGGCGTAGATCAGGCTGAAGCCGACATACTTGGTGAGGGCTTTCGAGAAGCCGAATTCGTCGTCGTGGCGCAGGTTGCTCTTCACGGCGCGGCCGTCGAGCTGCACCGACCAGCGGTCGTTCAGGCTGGCCTGGACGCCCAGGCCGGCGGTGTAGTACGGCGACCAGCCGGAGGCGTTGTAGTTGCCACGGCTTACGCGGTCACGCTCGCCACCGACGCCGACCAGCAGGAAGGGGCGGATCTGTTTGCGCGAAAGCATCAGCAGCGCGTCGACACCAACCAGGGTCTGGCGGTAATTGGTGAGGCTGTTGTCGGAGCGGGCATGGGTCGCGCCGATCTGGATGTCCCACAGCGGGTGCACCGGTTTACCGAACTTCAACCCGCCGCCCCAGTCCTTGTCGCCGACGCCGAAGTCGTGGTCGGGCTTGATGCCGACGACGGTCGGCGCAATGTACCACGACGGATTGATGACTTCTTGAGCCAGCGTCGAACCAGCCGAGCAGAGCAGGGCGGCAGCCAGAGCGATCTTCTTCATATTATTCACAGGTAACTCCCATTGGTTGTAAATGTGCTTACATCGCGTGCCTAAACAGTGATGTTGTGGTCAAGAATACAAGCCTGTGTTTCCCAGGGTCCGTGCGCTACCGCACCAAGGCAACTGTGTTTGTGACAAATTCGCAACGCGACAGTTCCATTTTTTTCCTGCTCAGCCACAAAGGGTGGCTTAAGATGGGCTCATCTTCGGCTATGTCGTTGATAAATTCCCCGTACGCAAGAAAACTAGAGAAAGTGTTATCACTAACTGTTTCATTTTGTAATAGTTGTTCGATCGCGGTGTAACGATCTTTATCTTCTTCCCCGGACATACAGCCTGGGACACCCGGTCACTTACTACCGTGGCTGTCATAAAAACCGCTGTTCTTTCCCGTTTTCTCAATTAAACGCTTGTGCCGCGTCAATACGCTGGCTCACTTAATAACTTTGAGAAATTTTCGGCAATGTTGGCTGGCGCACAGAACTCCGGGTCTGACGCAGGCAACCTTGTATCCAGTTAAGCGGAACCGGCGAGTTGTCTGGGGGTCATACAGAAAAACGCCGGTCCGGGCCACACAGAACACAGTCTCATTAAATGGAGTAAACCAACATGCATGCAGCGACTCACCACAATGCGGTGCAAGGCGACATCGGCGCAGTGCACACTTCCAGCAACTCTGCACTGATCGAACGTGTCCCGCCGCAACCGACCGAACGCGCGCCCATCTCGCTGGCGCCGATCGAGCGTGTGCGGTCGACCTCGGCCACCCAGCGCCGCATCGAGAACATGCAGAAGCTGATTGGCGAGCTGCAGACGCACGAAATGCTGGCCGACGAAATCGCCTGGTTCCTGAAATTCTCGCCGTCGGGCGCCCGCAAATACATCCGCGACCTGCGCGAAGCCGGCGTGATCGAGCTGGCCCGCTATATCGAGGGTACCGCCACCTACCTGGGCAAGGCCGTGTACCGCATCTCCCCGGATCCGGAACGCGTCAAGGCCTTCCTGGCCGCGATCTGCCAGCCGAAGCGCGAAGGCGCCGCCCCCCGCAAGGAGCGCCCGGGCCTGCGCGAACAGAGCATGGCCGGCACCGGCCGCCATTTCCACATCCTGGCCGACGACACCCACTACGCGATCCGCGTGAACCGCAGCCCGGTTTCCCGCGATCCGCTGGTCGCCGCCCTGTTTGGCCCGGCCCCGAGCCAGGTCGCCAAATAAGCCGGCCAGCACCGAATCTGCCCTGACCCCGTACGCGGCACAGACAGCCGCCATGCGGGGAAACGGCACGATGCGCGCCACCGCCTCCGGGCGGTGGCTTTTTTTTTACCAATTGAAAAGTCGATAAGGGCTCCCATATGCGGCGGGAAGCGGCAAGTCGCCGCGCCCGTCAACCACAGGAGATCCCATGTTACCGAGTGCCGAATCGCTGGAAGGAAAGCCCGTTCCCCAGGTCACGTTCAAGGCGCGGCCCGACGAGCAGTGGCGCGACATCACGACCGACGAGCTGTTTAAGGGCAAGACCGTGGTCGTGTTCGCCTTGCCGGGCGCCTATACGCCGACCTGTTCTTCCGCCCACCTGCCGCGCTATAACGAACTGGCGCCGGTGTTGCGCGATAATGGCGTGGACGACATCGTCTGCATCACCGTCAACGATCCCTTCGTCGTCAACGAGTGGCAGCGCAGCCAGGAAGCGGACAATATCACCATGATCCCGGACGGCAACGGCGATTTCAGCGAAGGCATGGGACTGCTGGTCGACAAGCGCGAGCTCGGCTTCGGCAAGCGCTCCTGGCGCTATTCGATGCTGGTGAAGGACGGCATCGTCGACAAGATCTTCATCGAGCCGGACAAGGAGGGCGATCCCTTCGAAGTGTCGGACGCCGACACCATGCTGCGCCATATTAATCCGGAAGCGAAGCCGATCGAGCCGGTGGTCATGTTTTCCAAACCCGGCTGCCCGTTCTGCGCACGCGCCAAGGCGGTGCTGAAGGCGCGCGGCATCGCCTTCACCGACATCCCCCAGGACCAGAAGATCACCACCAGCGTGCTGCGCGCCGTCTCGGGCGAGATGACCTGGCCGCAGGTGTTCGTCGGCGGCACGCGGATCGGCGGCGCCGATGCGGTCGAGGCGCATTTCGGGCAGTCCGGCGCGCCGGCGGGCGCCCAGGCCGCGTGATGGAGACCGGCGCCGCCATCGCCTGCGCCGCCATCGCGGCCGGGCTGCTGCTGGCCTGGGGCCTGCCGCGCTGGCGCCTGGGGCGGGCGCTGGCGCGTCCCCTCGACG
Source organism: Massilia sp. 01N410 (assembly GCF_056399665.1). NCBI lineage: Bacteria > Pseudomonadati > Pseudomonadota > Betaproteobacteria > Burkholderiales > Oxalobacteraceae > Massilia > Massilia sp. 01N410. The sequence continues at coordinate 62,593 of NZ_JBFTRV010000004.1, forward strand.
CCGCCCAGCTGGGATTCATCGAGCGCAACGTGGTCCAGTACCGCGGCATGCCGGCGCCGCTGCGCGAGCAGCTGCAGGTCCTGGTCAAGCGCTTCCTGCACGAGAAGACCTTCGTCGGCTGCGCCGGGCTCGAGATCACCGAGGAGATGCGGGTGACGATCGCGGCCCAGGCCTGCCTGCTGCTGCTCAACCGCACCACCGAGGTGTACCCTGGCCTGCACGCGGTGCTGGTGTATCCGGGTGCCTTCCTGGTGCCGCGCAAGGAGGTCGATGCCGGCGGCGTGGTCACCGAGACGCGCCAGGACCTGCTGGGCGAATCCTGGGGCGACGGCCGCGTGATCCTGTCCTGGGACCACGTGCAGCGCGCCGGCCACCAGCCGGAAGGCGCGCAGAACGTGGTGCTGCACGAGTTCGCGCACCAGCTCGACAGCGAATCCGGCAGCACCAACGGCGCGCCCATCCTCGGCAGCACGGAAAGCTACCAGCGCTGGTCGGCGATCCTGTCGCGCGACTTCGAGCTGCTGCGCCGCGATACTTACTGGGGCTACCGCGACGTGCTCGATCCCTACGGCGCCAGCAGCCCGGGCGAATTCTTCGCGGTCGCCACCGAGAGCTTCTTCGAGCAGCCGCACGCGCTGGCGGCGCGCCATCCGGACCTGTACGCCGAATTCAGGCGTTATTTCCGCGTCGATCCGCGCGACTGGTTCCCGCAGCCGCTATGGCAGGAAGCGGAGCCGCAGGGCATGGTCTACGGCCAGTGGCGCTGACTGCGCCAGGCTGCGTGCGTTTGCGCACAGAGCGCCGGCAGCCGCTCGCGCATGCTCTGCAGTAATAACGAATCCAGGAGGGTTGACCAATGTCCATGATCATTGCAGGGCACTTTCAGCTGCTGGAAGACATCGAGCAGGCGCGCCGCGCCCTGCTCGACGCCGGTTTCGCGGGCGAGCGTATCAGCGGCTTCTACCTGAGCCAGCCGGGCCAGCACGACCAGACCCCGATCGGCGGCGACCACATCCAGTCGCCGGGCGCCAAGGAAACGCCGTTAGGCGTGGTGGAGGGCGCCAGCGCTGGCGCGGTGATCGGCGCGGTGGCGGGCGCGGCCACGATCCCGTTCACCGGGCCACTGGGGCCGGTGGTCGGCGGCCTGGTCGGCGCCCACGTCGGCTCGCTGTTCAGCTTTTCGAAGATGAAGGAAGCCGGCGAGCGTGAAAAGGGCGGCGAGGCGCCGGCCGAGATCCGCCATGCCGGCATGCTGGTCGCGGTCGCTTTCGACGATTCGGGCATGGAGGCGCGGGCGGTGGACGTGCTGCGTGGCCTGGGCGCCACCCAGATCGAGCGCGCAAGGGGTAATATCGTGGATGGCGACTGGGCCGATTTCGAGCCGTGCAGCACCCCCGACATCATCCGCTGAGCATTTCCCGGACATTCCCCGGGTCAGGGCTGTTTGAGATTTGTCAACGCTGAGTACGGCAGCGCTTCTAGACTCGGTGTTTCCGCCGCGCTCACGGCGCGGCCTTACCGGCGAGGAGACGACAGACATGCACGAAGACAAAGCAGCTGCAAAAGTAGCCTTGGTAACGGGGGGAATGGGCGGGCTGGGCACGGCGATCTGCCGCCGCCTGCACGACGAGGGATTCCAGGTGGCGGCGACCTGGTCGCCGCACAACCCCGCGCCGGAAGCCTGGCTGGCGGCCCAGCGCGACGACGGCTACCGCTTCCAGGCCTACAAGGTCGACGTCACCGACTACGGCGACTGCGAGTGGATGATGCAGAAGCTCTTGTCCGAGATGGGTCGGCTGGACGTGCTGGTGAATAATGCCGGCATCACGCGCGACCGCAGCCTGCGCAAGATGAGCCTGGAGGATTGGCAGGCCGTGCTGCGCGCCAACCTCGACAGCGTATTCAACCTGAGCAAGCAGGCCATCGAACCGATGATGGCGCGGCGCTGGGGCCGCATCGTCAACATCTCCTCGGTCAACGGCCAACAGGGCGCCTTCGGCCAGACCAACTACGCCGCCGCCAAGGCCGGCATGCACGGTTTCACCAAGGCGCTGGCGCTGGAGATGGCGCGCCACGGCATCACCGTCAACACGGTGTCGCCCGGCTACCTGCGTACCCGCATGGTGGAGGCGGTGCCGCCGGATGTGATGAGCGGCAAGATCCTGCCGCAGATTCCGATGGGCCGCCTGGGCGAGCCGGGCGAGGTGGCCGGCCTGGTGGCCTATCTGGTGTCCGAGGATGCCGGCTTCATGACGGGGTCGAATTTTGCCATCAACGGCGGCCAGCACATGTACTGATCGTCGGGATCGTCAGCGGGAGCGCTCGGCGCGCGTCTGGCAGGCGATACACAGGCGCGCTTCGGGCTTCGCCAGCAGGCGCGACTCGCCGATAGCCTGGCCGCACATTTCGCACAAGCCATAGCTGCCGTCTTCGAACTTGGCCAGCGCGTGGCGCAGCACCTGCATCTCGGCCGCATGGTGGCCCGCCGCTTCGCGCGAAAGGTCGTTCAGCAGGCGCACGGTGGCGCGGTCGAGCGGCGAACTTTCCACTTCCGAAACCGGCAGCTCGCCCTCGGCGGCTTGGGGCGGCGCCGCGCTCTCCAGCGCCCGCAGGCGCTGCTCCAGCATCGATTTCAGACGTGCGAGCAGGTCCAGGTCCGCGCCGCCGGACTGGACGCTTGGATTGACGCTCATGGGAAGGGCCCTCCGATGGATGCTGCGCGAGAACCCAGTGTAGCGCAAACTTCGAGCGCCTAACAAAAACCCTGGGGCTTCTGTCAGGCGCTCGCGGCCGGCGGCGCCTCGTGCATGGCAATGACGTCGAGCTGGGTCTTGAGCTGGGAGATCGCGGCCAGGATCGGCAACACCTGGCCGGTGCTGGCCGCCGCGGCCAGGCCCAGCAGGCGGGCGACCAGGGTGATGCCGTCGCCGATGCGGGTGATCTTGCGGATCTTGTCGGCGGCGTCCAGAGTGAGGGCGACCAGGTGCTGCTGGGACTGGCCGAGCGAGCCGACCACGCAGGCGGCGGCGTCGTCGTAGAGGCGGTTGGCGCGCTGGCGCAGCTCGATCTCGGCGTCGAGCAGGGCACGGGCCACGGCCTGCTCGGATTCCGGCACCTCGCCGTGGTGCTGTTCCTGGCTCTGGTGGATGTCGCGCATCACCCGCTCGTGGATGCTGTCGGCGCAGGCGGACAGCTTGTCGGCCAGTTCCTCGACCTGCTTCGCGGTGGACAGGGCCTCGGCCGGGGTCGGCGGCGCCTTGGGCGGGGTGGGCTTGTCGTTTGCCATGGGTTTCCTCGGGCTCGGGAATCAGGGGGAGTCGGACAGGGCGTCGCGCAGGGCGATCAGGTCGCGCCCATAGGCGGACAGCAGCGCGCGCACCTCCGGCGACGTCAGATTGTGCAGGTTCTCGCGCATCTTCTGGTGGCCTTGCGCCACCTTGGTCAGGCCCTGCATGGCCGCGTCATAGCGCTTGTCGATCAGCTTGTATTCGTTGGCCTTGCTCATGTAGTGCACCTTGGCCAGGGTCACCAGCATGCGGTCCGAATTCTTGGTCGAGAATGGGATCTCGACGTCGAAGATGCCGAGGATGGTCTTCTTCTCGTTCTCGTTGGTCTTCGCGTACAGGCGGGTCAGGGCGATCATCGCGTCCAGCAGTATCTGCACGTCGGCGTCGCCGTCGCGCACCATGGTCTCGACGCTGCGGTTCTGGTAGCCGGAGGCGATCGCCCGGGTCAGCAGGCGGGTCAGCCCGGTATAGGCGGCGATGTGGCGCTGCTGCAGGCCGGACTCGGCATTCGCCTTCAGGCCGTTGCCGAGATCGTCGAGCTGGGGCGAGAGGTCATAGCGGGCATCGCCGGCCAACAGGCTCAGGGTCTGCATATACAGCACCAGGCTCTTCTGGATGCTGATGTAGTCTTCGTAGACGGCCTTGCGGCGCGCATCGTTCTCTTTCGCGATGCGGTCGGCGGCCGGCGACAGGTAGGGCTGCTCGCGCTCGTAGGTGTCGCGGTAGCGCCTGGACAGCTCGGCATGGCCGCCGAGGCGGGCCGAAGCGTCGGCGAACTGCCGGACTTCGGCCAGGCTGAGCTGGCCGCCGGGACCGGCGCAGGCGGCCAGCGTGAGGCCGGCGGCAAGGACAAGCAGGTAACGCGTGAGAGTGCGACAGATGTCCATGGGTCCTTTCTAGCCGGCAAAAGGCCGCGCTCGAAAAACCCATTCTTTCAAAGTTGCCTGCTGGCTACCTTGCCTCGGATCAAGTCAGCGGACGAAAGCCTCACGCCAGCTCAGGCCCGCCACGGTATCGCCCTGCGGGATGTATTCGCAGCCTACCCAGCCTTCGTAGCCGAGCTGGTCCAACAGGCGGAACAGGAAGGGGTAGTTGATCTCGCCGCTGCCCGGTTCGTGGCGGCCCGGCACGTCGGCGATCTGGATGTGGCGGATCAGCGGCAGGCGCTCGCGCAAGGTATTGGCGAGTTCTCCCTCCATGCGCTGCATGTGGTAGACGTCGTACTGCAGGAAGAGGTTGGGGGCGCCGCATTCCTCGATGATGGCGGCGGCCTGGCTGCTGTGCGTCAGGAAGTAGCCGGGCATGTCGCGATCGTTGATCGGCTCGATCAGGACCTCGATGCCGTGGCGCGCGCAGGCGTCGGCGGCGAAGCGCAGGTTGGCCACGAAGGTGGCGTGGGCGCGCGCCGGCGCCACGTTCGACGGCAGCTTGCCGGCCATGCAGTGCAGGCGCGGCACGCCGAGTTCGGTCGCATGGTCGAGGGCCTGCTCGACGCTGTCCTGGAATTCGCCGACCCGGCGCGGATCGCAGGCGAAGCCGCGCTCGCCCGCGGCCCAGTCGCCGGGCGGGAAATTGTGCAGGACCAGCTGCAGCTTGTAGCGCTGCAGGCGGCCCAGGATCTGTTCCGGCTCGAAGGCATAGGGGAACAGGAACTCGACCGCGTCGAAGCCCGCCGCGCGCGCCGCGGCGAAGCGTTCGAGGAAGCCGAGCTCGTTGAACATCAGGCTGAGGTTGGCGGCGAATTTTGGCATAAGATTAATTTTAGCTTATTGACGCCGGCGGCGCGGCGTCGGCCATCTTCGCCATCGGCGTGAACAGCCAGGCCGCCAGGGCCGCCACGCTCAGGCCCAGGCCGGCGCCGACGAACAGGCTCGCCAGGGTGACGGCGCTGGCCAGCCAGCCGGCGACCGCCGCGGCCAGCGGCGCCAGGCCCATGAAGACGAACATGAAGATGCTCATCATGCGTCCCAGCATGCTCGGCGCCACGCGCTGCTGGATCCAGGTGAACACGGCCACTTGCACATAGCCGCCCAGCACCCCGATCGCCGCGAGGATCAGCATGCCCTGCCAGCTCGCCGTGACCAGCCCCAGCGGCATCAGGAGGAAGCCGGCCAGGCCGTCGACCAGTAGCAGGGTCAGGCCGAGACTGCCCAGGCGGCGCCTGCCGAAGCTGCCGGACAGGGCCATGCCGGCCAGCGCGCCGGTGCCGTGGGCGCCCATCAGCAGGCCGAGGGCGGAGGCGCCGTGCAGGCGCTCGCTGGCCAGCAGCGGCATCGCCACCTGCATCACGCCGCCGGTCACGCAGGCGCACAGGCCCCAGTAGAAGAAGGCGGTGCGCAGGGTGGTGTCGCGCCATACGGTCGCCAGGCCGGCGCCGACCGCGCGCAGCACCGGCTCGCGTGCCTGCTGCGGCGCGCTTGCCGCCAGCGGCCTGACTTTCGCCAGGGTCCAGGCCGACAGCGCGAAGCTGACGGCGTCGAAGCCGAAGGCCAGGCCGAGGCCGGCGGCGCCGCCGCCGCGAACGCCGGCGCTGCCGTCGCCGGCCAGCAGGAACAGCAGGCCGGCCAGCAGCGGCCCGGCCAGCATCGTTACCTGGCGCACCGCCATCATCATGCCGTTGGCCGCCTGCAGGTGCTGCAGCGCCACCGCCTGCGGCAGCATCGAGGTGCCGGCCGGGATACTGAAGGCCGAGGCGATGCTCAGGACCACGGCCAGCGCCGTCACCAGCGGCAAAGTCGCGCGGCCGCTCAGCACCAGGGCCGCAAGCAGGCCCAGCAGCACTGTGTTGACGTGCTTGGTCAGCATCAGCACCCGCTTGGGCGAATGGCGGTCGACCAGGGCGCCGCCGAACAGAATCAGGACGGCGCGCGGCACGCCCATCACGGCCACCATCATGCCGAGCGCGAGCGGATCGTGGGTCAGCTGCAGCACCAGCCAGGGCAGGGCGATCATGGTGAACTGGTCGCCGAGGGCGGAAATCACGCCGCCGCTCATCAGCCAGGCGAAGTTGGGGTCGCGCAGCAGGGCGCCGCGCCGATGGTGTTGATCCTTGTTGTCCATGGCGTTCCGATTGAAGAAGGATTATTGGCCGCCGCCCGCCAGCTGGGCCAGCAAGGCCGAGGTCGCTTCCAGCTGGGCCCGCGACGGCGCGCCCAGCATGGCGCGGCTGATGTCGTCGACCACGGCGGTGGCATTGCTTACCATGTCGTTGCCGGTGGCCGTGATGATGGCGTAGCCGACGCGGGCGTCGCGCGGATCGCTCTGGCGGTCGACCAGGCCGATCTTTTCAAGCGGCAGCAGCGAGCGGGTCACGCCGGAAGCGGTCAGGCCCAGCTTCTCGGCCAGGTCGACGCGGCGCAGGCGTCCGCCGGGCGCGCGCTGCAGGTGCAGCAGCATCTGGTAGTCGGCAAAGCTGATGCCGAAGTGGCCGCCGAGGGCGCTGTCGAGGCGGCGCGAGAGGGTGGCCCAGGCGCGTCCCATGCGCAGGCAGAATTCGGTGGTGAGGGTGTCGCTCATGATGGTCCTCCAATATTTGAAAAGTACTTGACTGCTCAAATATATAGGGTTTTGCAACGCTTGCAAAGTACTTGAGTGCTCAACTATCTCATCGAGGCGTAAAAAAACCGGGGCCGCGCAACAGGGAAGTTTGCGCGGCCCCGGTTTCTCAGGCCCTGAGGCGTCTGTCCGGCTTAGCGGCCACCGCCGCTGCGTGCATTGGCCGGACGCGGACCACGGCCGCCACCGCCGCCATTGCCACCGTTGCCGCGTGCGCCGCCGCCATTGCCGCCGCGGTTGGCGCCGGGCTGGCCACCGTTACGCGGCGCGCCGCCTGCCGGTGCGCTGCCGCGCTGACCGGCCGGCGCGGCGCTCCTGCCCGCCGGCGCTGCGCCGCGCGGAGCACCGCCGCCAGGACGTCCACCGCCCGGACGGCCGCCACGGCCGCCATGGCCGGGCGCGCCGCTGCGCAACTGGATCGGCTGCGCCTTGGCGTTCGGATCCGGCTCGAAGCCCGGGATCACCTGGCGCGGCAGGGTTTGCTTGATGAGCTTCTCGATGTCCTTGAGCATCTGGTGTTCGTCGACGCAGACCAGGGACACGGCCTCGCCGGTGGCGCCGGCGCGGCCGGTGCGGCCGATCCGGTGCACGTAATCTTCCGGCACGTTCGGCAGGTCGTAGTTGACCACGTGGGGCAGCTGGTCGATGTCGATGCCGCGCGCCGCGATGTCGGTGGCGATCAGGGCGGTCAGGCTGCCGTCCTTGAACTCGGCCAGGGCCTTGGTGCGCGCCGACTGGCTCTTGTTGCCGTGGATCGCCATCGCGCCGATGCCGTCCTTGCCGAGCTGCTCGACCAGTTTATTGGCACCGTGCTTGGTGCGGGTGAACACCAGCACCTGTTTCCAGTTGTTGGTCTTGATCAGGTGGGCCAGCATCGGGTGCTTCTTGTCGCGGTCCACCGGGTGGATCATCTGCTCGATGACTTCCACGGTCGAGTTGCGGCGCGCCACTTCGATCAGTGCCGGGTTGTTCAGCAGCTTGTCGGCCAGTGCCTTGATCTCGTCCGAGAAGGTGGCCGAGAACAGCAGGTTCTGGCGCTTCGGCGGCAGCACGGCCAGCACCTTCTTGATGTCGTGGATGAAGCCCATGTCCAGCATGCGGTCGGCTTCGTCCAGCACCAGGATCTCGATCTTGTCGAGCTTGATGGTGCCCTGGCCGACGTGGTCGAGCAGGCGGCCCGGGGTGGCGACCAGGATGTCGACGCCGTTGGCCAGCAGCTTGATCTGCGGGTGGATGCCGACGCCGCCGAAGATCACGGCGGAGTTCAGGTTGGTGTACTTGGCGTAGGTGCGGATGTTTTCTTCGACCTGGGCCGCGAGTTCGCGGGTCGGGGCCAGCACCAGGGCGCGGATCGGGCGCTTCGAGCTTTTATTCGCCAGCGCCAGGCCGGCCTTGTCGGTCGACAGGCGGTGCAGCACGGGCAGGGTGAATCCGGCGGTCTTGCCGGTGCCGGTCTGGGCGCCGGCGAGCAGGTCGCCGCCGCCGAGCACGGCCGGAATGGCCTGTGCCTGGATCGGGGTCGGCGCGGTGTAACCCGCTTCAGTAACGGCACGGACGAGGGCGTCGGTCAGACCGAGAGTATTGAATGACATAGTTTTTCTGTAGGGATCGGCCCGTCGTCCTCGCATCGAAGACGCCAGTCCAGCCGATCGGATTACACGACACGAGGAGGCCGGTACTGGAGCCGGCACACACCGAGAGGCGCGGCGCCGGCAAAAGAGGGTCGGCGCCACACGGCATTATAGTTAAAAATGTTTCGCTATGGAAATTTTAGCGCGGCGACATTGCCGGTGGAAGCGGGCAGCGCGGCGCCGTGACTGGCGCTGAAGCACTGGCCGCGCCGGGCCTGCTCTTGCGAGCGCCCGGACTGACACGGCCTCTATTCTACGCGAAAGGCCGCAAGAACGTTTTTATGCGAACGGTTTCAGGACCGCGACCATGCCGGCGAAGACCTTCGGGCCGGCGGCAATGATGTCGCCCTTGTTCAGGTATTCGGATTCGCCGCTGAATTCGCCGACGATACCGCCCGCTTCGGTCACCAGCAGCGAGCCGGCGGCGATGTCCCAGATCTTCAGGCCCTTCTCGAAGAAGCCGTCGACGCGGCCGGCGGCCACGTTGGCCAGTTCCAGCGCGGCCGAGCCGCTCGAGCGTACGCCGTGGCAGCGCTGGGCCACCACTTCGTACATGCGCAGGTATTCGGCCAGCGCGCGCGGGTCGGTGCCGTGGCCGGAGCCGATCAGGGCCTTGTTGATGCGTTCCGGGTTGCGCACGCGGATGCGCTTCTCGTTCAGGTAGGCGCCGGCGCCCTTGGTGGCGGTGAACAGGTCGTTGCGGACCGGGTCGTAGACCACGGCCTGGGTGATCATGCCGCGTTGCTGCAGCGCGATCGAGATGCAGTAGTTCGGGTAGCCGTGCAGGAAGTTGGTGGTGCCGTCGATCGGATCGATGATCCAGACGTATTCGCTCTCGTCGTTCAGGTTGCTCGATGCGCCGGTCTCTTCGCCCAGGATCGCGTGGTCGGGGTAGGCCTTCAGCAGGGTCTCGACGATCGCCTGTTCCGAGGCCTGGTCGATGTCGGTGACGAAATTGTTATGGCTTTTTTCGCTGATGGTGATACGGTCGAGATCGAACGATGCGCGGTTGATGACCGTGGCGGCGCGGCGGGCGGCCTTGATGGCCGTGTTGAGCATTGGGTGCATGAGGGCTTCCTGAAAAATGCTGACGCCCACCGCGCAGCAGGCGCCGTGAACGATCCATGAACGAGAATGACAAAGAGCAAAGCGGTGCCGAAACCGTTAAAATCGCCGCCGGATCCTTCGACCCAGACTGCATTTCAACCGCTCGTCACCGCGCGATGGCGCTATTTTACAATGAACCCGACCGAAACTGACATATCTCTCTTTAAACGCCTACGCTTTGTGCTAGTGGAAACCAGCCGCGCGGGCAATGTCGGCTCGGTCGCGCGCGCCATGAAGACCATGGGCTTCAGCGACCTGGTGCTGGTGTCGCCGCGCTGCGACAGTCCGCTGATTGATGCCGAGGCGGTCGCCTTCGCCAGCGGCGCCATCGACGTGCTGGAGGGGGCGCGCATCGTCGGCAGCGTGCAGGAAGCGCTGGAGGGCTGCAATTTCGCCGCCGCGGTGTCGGCCCGGCTGCGCGAATTCTCGCCGCCGGTGTGGTCGCCACGCGATTTCTCTGCCCATGTGGCCGCGATGGCCGACCTGCGCCCGGCCCTGATCCTCGGCAACGAGCGCGTCGGCCTGCCGAACGACATCGTCGCCGGCTGCAACGTGCTGATCAACATTCCGGCCAACCCGGCGTATTCCTCGCTGAACCTGTCCCAGGCCGCCCAGGTGCTGGCCTACGAATGCCGCCTGGCCGCGGAAGGGGAGAACCGCACCCAGGCCGGCATCGGCTTCCAGGGCGAGGCCGCCACCATGGCGCAGATCGAAGGCATGTACGCCCACCTCGAAGAAGCGCTGGTCGCCATCGGCTTCCTGAACGCCGACAACCCCAAAAAACTGATGCCGCGCCTGAAACGCCTGTTCGCCCGCACCCAGCTCGAAACCGAAGAAGTCAACATCCTGCGCGGCATCGCCCGCCAGATGCAAAAGCACCGCGACTAAAATTCGGGGTCAGAGCACTTTATTGTTTAAATTCGGGGTCAGAGCACTTTTCTGAACAAGGGCTCACCGGAATGGCAGGCAAAGGAAGTTTGCCGTCCAGGCCTCCAGCGCAAACGAAATCTGGCATTCTGGCCGTCCATGCAAGCGAGCTTCGCCTGGGCCGGCAAGGTGAAAATCGCTCTGACCCCGAATTAAGTCAGAAATGTGCTCTGACCCCGAATTTTGGCGGCTAGACGCGGCGCTCTAGTTTTCGGCGTTTTGCTGTCGGATCTTTCGCTTACACTAGGCAAAAAAGCAAGATAGGGGTTCGATATGGAGACTGGCCGCAGATCCTTCCTCAAGGCGGGCGCCCTGGCGACGCTCGTGCTGGCCGCCGGCGGCGGCCTCTACCGTTATGCGCATCCGCCGGCGCCCCGGCGTTTCGTGCTCGACGGCGAGGCGCGCAATGCCCTGCATGCGATCGTGCCGGCGGTCCTGGCCGGCGTGCTGCCCAGTGAACCGGCGCAGCGCGCCAGGGCCATCGCGTCAACGACGGAAAGGCTGAACCAGACCATCCACGGTCTGCCGCTGGCCACCCAGCAGGAGGTGCAGGATCTGTTCGGCCTGCTCGCGCTGGGACCGGCGCGGCGCCTGCTGACCGGCATCCCGCACGGCTGGCTGGAGGCGAAGGACGATGAAGTGAGCGCCTGGCTGCAGGACTGGCGCACCCACCGGCTGGCCCTGTTCCGCACCGCCTACCAGGCCCTGCACGACCTGGTGCTCGGCAGCTGGTACAGCGACGACGCCAACTGGGCGGCGATCGGCTATCCGGGACCGCTGAAGGAACTCGCATGAGGAGCGCGCATGAGTAATACCGCCATCATCCCCGACCCATACGAAGCCGGCCTGGCGCGCGGCTGGAAGATCGTCGACGGCGCCCGCCTCGACACCGATCGCACGCTCGACGCCGACGTCGTCATCGTCGGCAGCGGCGCCGGCGGCGGCGTGACGGCCGAGATCCTGGCACTCAGCGGACTGTCCGTGATCATCGTGGAAGAGGGCGCGCTGAAATCCTCGCGCGACTTCAAGATGCGCGAAGCCGACGCCTACCCCACGCTGTACCAGGAATCGGCCGCCCGCAAGACCAAGGACAAGGCGATCACCATCCTGCAGGGCCGCACCGTCGGCGGCTCGACCACGGTCAACTGGACCTCGAGCTTCCGCACCCCGCCCGACACCCTCAAGTTCTGGCAGCAGCGCCATCGCCTCGACACCTACAGCGAACAGGACCTCAAGCCCTGGTTCGAGCTGATGGAGGCGCGCCTGCACATCGGCGACTGGCAGGCCGCGCCGAACGAGAACAACGACCTGCTGCGGCGCGGCGCCGACAGGCTCGGCATCCCGACCGGCTTCATCCGCCGCAACGTCAACGGCTGCTGGAACCTCGGCTATTGCGGCATGGGCTGCCCGACCAATGCCAAGCAGTCGATGCTGGTATCGACCATTCCGTCAAGCCTCGACCATGGCGCCACGCTGGTCACGCGCGCCCGCGCCGAGCGCTTCCAGATCGAAGGCGAAAGGATCGCGGCGCTCGACTGCAGCTTGCTGGACGCCGGCGGCATCCAGCCCACCGGCCGCAAGCTGCGCCTGCGCGCGAAACACTATGTGCTGGCGGGCGGCGCGATCAACTCGCCGGCGCTGATGCTGCGCTCGAAAGCGCCGGATCCGAACGGACTGCTGGGCAAGCGCACCTTCCTGCACCCGACCTTGATCTCGGCCGCGATTTTCCCCGAGCGCGTCGAAGGCTATGCGGGCGCGCCGCAGACCGTGTATTCGGACCACTTCCTGCACACCCAGGCGATCGACGGCCCGCTCGGCTACAAGCTGGAGGCGCCGCCGCTGCACCCGGTGCTGTTGTCGACCACCATGACCGGCTTCGGCGTCCGGCATGCGGAGATGATGCGCCAGTTCCCCCACCTGCAGGGCATGCTGGCCCTGCTGCGCGACGGCTTCCACCCGGACTCGCGCGGCGGCAGCGTCCAGCTGGGCGCGGGCGGGGCGCCGGTGCTCGACTATCCGCTGAACGATCCGGTCTGGGACGGCGCCCGCCGCGCGCTGTTGACGATGGCCGAGATCCAGTTCGCGGCCGGCGCCGACGCCGTGCAGGTGGCGCACGAGACCGCACCGCGCTACGCGTCGTGGAAGGAAGCGAAGGAGGGCATCGCCGCGCTGCCTTACCGCCCGCACCTGCCCAAGGTGGCCTCGGCCCACGTGATGGGCGGCTGCATGATGGCGGGCGACCCGCGCGCCGGCGTCACCGGCCAGGACGGGCGCTACCACGGACTGGCCAACCTCTCGGTGCACGACGGTTCGCTGTTCCCGACCTCGATCGGCGCCAATCCGCAGCTGTCGATCTACGGCATCACCGCGCGCCTGGCCAGCCAGCTCGCGCAGTCGCTCACCGGCCGCCCGGCGGCACGCCCTGTCGCCGCACCGGCGCCGGCAGCGGGCAAGCCGGTGGCCGCGATCCAGCCCGCGGCCGCGTGAGGGCAGCATGAAGAGCGCGCGCCGCCTGCTGTGGGCGCTGCTGCTGGTGCAGCTGGCGGCGGCGCTCCTGATCGGCTGGAGCGCCGTGGCTTTCCTGGAGATGGCGCCCTGGCGGGCGGCCCTGCTGGGCGCGGGCAGCGTGGTGCTGGTGCGCCTCTTGATCAACATGAACAACTTCGTGATGGCGGCCCACTTCGCCAGCGCCACGCCGCCGGCCTTCCGCCTCGGCGCCAGGGCCCGCCTGCGCCTGCTGGCCGAGGAATTCCGCGCCAGCATGCTGGTGACGTCCTGGTTCGTGCCCTGCGCGCGCGCGGCCACCCGCATCTACCCGGACAGCCGCCAGCCGCCGGTGCTGCTGCTGCACGGTTACGGCTGCAACAGCGGCTACTGGGCCCACCTGCTGCCGCTGCTGGATGCGGCCCGCATCAGCCACGCGACGGTGGACCTGGAACCGGTGGCCGCCGACATCGACGACTACGTGCCGCTGGTCGAACGCGCGGTGCGCGAGCTGTGCGCGGCCGCCGGCACCGACCGGGTGGCGATCGTCGCTCACAGCATGGGCGGACTGGTGGCGCGGGCCTGGATGCGCGCCCACGGCAGCGCGGCGCTGGCGCGCGTGATCACCCTCGGCACGCCGCACCACGGCACCGCGCTGGCGCGCTTCGGCCTGGGCAAGAATGCCTTTCAGATGCGGCCCGGCAGCGACTGGCTGCGCGCGCTGGCGGCAAGCGAGGACGGCGCTGACCGCGCCCTCGTCACCTCGCTCTACACCCACCACGACAACATCGTGTCGCCGCAGGAATCGAGCCGCCTGGAAGGCGCGCGCAACATCGAATTCGGCGGCGTCGGCCACGTCGCCCTCGGCAGCAATCCGCGCGTGCTGGCCGCGGTCATGGACGAGCTGGCGGCACTGGCTTCCGGCGCGCCCCGGTGCTAGAGTAAAACGTGTAAATACAAGGCCGAACCGTGGAGTCCACCATGCCAGCGCGCATCCTCATCGTCGAAGACGACCCGCCCACCCGCGAGCTGATGGCATGGCTGTTGCACGCGGCCGGGCACACGGTGAGCGAGGCCGGCGACGGCGCGGAAGGCCTGCGGCTGGCGCTGGACGGCCGGCCCGACCTGGTGGTGTGCGACCTGCGCCTGCCTTCGATGGATGGCTATGCGGTGGCGCGCGTCCTGAAGCGGGAGCCCGGCTGCGCGGCGATCCCGCTGCTGGCCGTGAGTACGCTGCGCCCGGAACAGGACCGCGAGCGGGTGCTGGCGGCCGGCTTCGACGGCTATGTGTGCAAGCCGATCGAACCGGCCAGCTTCGTCGCCGAGGTCGAGGCCTTCCTGCTGACAGCACCTGAAGCGCCGGCGCTGCCGACCCTGCTGGTGGTCGACGACGACAGCTTCATGCGCGAGGTGCTGGTCGACAGCCTCGAGGGCGAGCCCTGGCGCATCCTCAGCGCCGGCTCGGCCGAGGAGGCGCTCGACCTGCTGGCCCGCCATCCGGTCGACGTGATCCTGTCCGACCAGTGCATGCCGGGCATGCAGGGCACCGAACTGATGGCCCATGTCGGCCGCCTGTATCCGCACACGGTGCGCCTGATCCTGTCCGGCCTGTCCGAGCGCGAGCCGATCGAGCGCGCCTGCGCCGCCGGCCTGGTCGACCGCCACCTCGCCAAGCCCTGGGCCGCCGGCGCCCTGCGCGAGGACCTGCGCGCCGCCTTCCGGGAGCGCAGCGCCGGCAGCTGAGCCGAAGATCGGCCCGCCCGCCGATATGGCCGAGGCCGACGGTCGGTGTTATCCTTGCGGGTGAGTTCAACCATGCCGTCTTCCATGCAACAAAAAGCGCCCCGCCGGACCCGCGAACGGATTCTCGAATTGTCGCTCAGGCTGTTCAACGAATTCGGCGAGCCGAACATCACGACCACCGTGATCGCCGAAGAGATGAACATCTCTCCGGGGAACCTGTATTACCACTTCCGGAACAAGGACGACATCGTCAATTCGATCTTCGCCCAGTTCGAGGCCGAGATCGGGCGCATGCTGACCGTGCCGGCCGGACGCCGCTCGAACCTGGAAGACGTCTGGCTCTACCTGCGCATGATGTTCGAGCTGATCTGGCGCTACCGTTTCTTCTACCGCGACCTCAACGACCTGCTGTCGCGCAACCGCAAGCTGGAACTGCACTTCAAGGCCATCCTGGCCCACAAGATCAAGGTCGCGCGCCAGCTGTGCGAAGACCTGCGCAGCGAAGGCTCGCTGGAAGCCGGCGACAGCCAGATCGGCGCGATGGCCACCAATATGGTGGTGGTGGCAACCTACTGGCTGTCCTACGAATACGTGCGCAACCCGCGCAAGTACAGCGAACAGCAGGCGATCGCCGACGCCCTCGCGCGCGGCTGCTACCAGGTGCTGTCGATGCTCGGCCCCTACCTGCGCGGTGAGACCCGTGACCTGTTCGAGCGCCTCGCCGACGACTACCTGAAGCAGCTGCCCCCCGAAGGAAAAGCATGAAAGCCATTGCCGTCTACTGTGGCGCCTCGCCCGGCGCCGATCCCCTGTATGCCGACGCCGCGCGCGGCCTGGCCCGCGTGCTGGTGAGCCGCAACATCGGCCTGGTCTACGGCGGCGGCAAGGTCGGCCTGATGGGTGTGATCGCCGACGAAGTGCTGCGCCTGGGCGGCGAAGCCACCGGCGTGATCCCGCGCGCCCTGCTCGAGCGCGAAGTCGGCCACACCGGCCTGACGCGCCAGTTCGTGGTCAAGGACATGCACGAGCGGAAGGCGATGATGTCGGACCTGGCGGACGGCTTCATCGCCATGCCGGGCGGGATGGGCACGCTGGAAGAACTGTTCGAGATGGTCACCTGGGCCCAGCTGGGCATCCACGCCAAGCCGATCGGCCTGCTGAACGCGCACGGTTTCTGGAACGGCTTGTCGGCCTTCGTCGGCCACATGGTGGAGCAGGGCTTCGTGCGCCCGGCGCATGCGGGCCTGATGATGCTGGAGGCCGATCCGGACGCCCTGGTGGCGCGTCTACAAGCGGCGGCGCCGCCGCGCGCAGAGCCTCTCGTCTAAGCCGAGACGACGCGGTCGCGCCCCGCGGACTTGGCCTGGTACAGGGCCTTGTCGGCGCGGTTGACGGTATCGGCCAGCGCTTCGCCGCCGCGGCGCGCGGTCAGGCCCGCCGAAAAACTGATCCGGTGTCCGTCCGCCACGCCCTCGACGGCCAGGGCGCCGACGCGCGCGCGGATGCGCTCGACCACGGTCCGGGCTTCCGGCTCGCCGCTATCGGGCAGCATCAGCAGGAATTCTTCGCCGCCCCAGCGCGACAGCACATCGCCCGCGCGCAGCTCGCCGCGGGCGGCGGCGGCAAAACTGCGCAGCACCGTGTCGCCGGTGGCGTGGCCGTAGCGGTCGTTGATCTGCTTGAAGAAGTCGATGTCGAGCAGGGCGATGCAAGTCCCGCGGTCCGCCGTTCCGGTGCCTGCGCCGTGGCGCCGCTCTTCCTGCGCCAGCACCTCGTTCATGTGGCGGCGGTTCGACAGCGCGGTCAGCTCGTCGACCGTGGCCAGGGTCCGGATCGTCTCCAGTGCCTGCTCCAGCGCTTCCTTCTTGCCCTTCAGGCGGGCGCGCAGCTTGCTGGCCTCGCCCGTCAGCAGGGTCACCGACATCGAGCAGCCCGCCATGATCATGAAGGTCACGGCTTCCACCAGCGGCGGATAGTTGTCCGGATCGTGGGCCTGGTGCCACCACATGGTGACGCCCATGGCGCCCACGGCGGCTGCGGTCAGGACCAGGGTCTGGCGCGGGCGCAGTGCGAAGGTGCAGAACACCACCACCACCATCAGCCCCATCAGGATGGCGCCGCGCAGCGGCCCGAAGATCGAATACGCCCATATGGTGCAGGTGATGGCGAACACGGCCTGCAAAGCGGCGGCGCCGGTCGGCGCCAGCCCGATGCCGGCGCTGAAGCGCACCAGCAGGTAGGACAGGACGATGCAGCCGGCGGTATAGCTGGACAGGCCGAGCGCGGCGCGGTGGTCGATCAGGCCGCGGCTGCCGGCCGCGATCAGGATGGCCATGAAGACCGTGTACAGCGCCGCCGTCGCGCCCCAGTAGGTCATCATGCGGCGCAGCTTGGGGTCGGCGCCGAACAGGGCGCGGGACCATCCCGATGGGTTCATGCGGCGCGCTCCGTCTGTACCTGGGCCAGCAGCATCTCCGTGATGCGTTCGGCCGGCACCGGCGGCGAGAACAGATAGCCCTGCATCTCGTCGCACTCGTTGGCGACCAGGAATTCGCGCTGCTCCTCGGTTTCCACGCCTTCGGCGATCACCCGCAGCTGCAGGCGGTGGCCGAGCGAGATCACGGCCAGCGCGATCGCCTGGTCATCAAGGCTGTGGCCCAGGTCGCGCACGAAGCTTTTATCGATCTTCAGGGTGCTGATCGGGAAGGACTTCAGCGCCGACAGGCTGGAATAGCCGGTGCCGAAGTCGTCGATCGACAGCGAGACACCCATGTCCTTCAGCCCGCGCATGCGCTCGACGGCCTGGGTCATGTCGCGCATCAGCAGGCTCTCGGTGACTTCCACTTCCAGCGCGGAGGGCGGAAGGCCGGTATCGCGCAGGGCCGTGGCGATGCGCTCGACCAGGTGCTTTTCCTCGAACTGGCGGGCCGAGACGTTGACCGACACCGTCAGCGGCTCGAGGCCGGCGGCGCGCCAGAGCTGGGCCTGGCGGCAGGCGGTGCGCAGCACCCATTCGCCGATCGCGACGATCAGGCCGGATTCCTCGGCCAGGCCGATGAAGCGCGGCGGCGGCACCATGCCGTGCTCGGGGTGGCGCCAGCGGATCAGGGCTTCGACCCCGAAGATGCGGCCGGTGCGCAGGTCGACCTTGGGCTGGTACATCAGGAAGAAGCGGCCGGCGGGCGCCGGCACCGCCGGCGAGTCGCCGCCCTGGGTCGCATCGAAGGCTTTGCGCAGGCCTTCCAGCAGCATCAGTTTTTCTTCAACGCTCGCGTTCATCTCGCGGGTATAGAACTGGAAGTTGTTGCTGCCCAGGTCCTTGGCGCGGTACATCGCGGCGTCCGCGTTCATCATCAGGGTCTTCGGATCGTCGCCGTCGCGCGGGTAGATCACCACGCCCATGCTGCAGCTGATCTGGACCGCCTGGTCGCCGATCGGCACCGGCTCGGTGACGGCCTGGCGGATCTTTTCCAGCACCGGCGTGAGCGCCAGGGCGTTGTCGGAGACGTCCGGCAGCAGGATCACGAATTCGTCGCCGCCCAGGCGGCCCAGGGTGTCGTTGCGGCGCAGGCAGGCCTGCATGCGGCGGCCCACCTCCTTCAGCAGTTCGTCGCCGGCGCTGTGGCCGAGACCGTCGTTGACCAGCTTGAAGCCGTCCAGGTCGACGAAGGCCAGCGCCAGGTGCTTGCCGTTGCGCTGGGCGTTCAGCACCGCCTGGTCGAGGCGGTCGCGGATCAGGCTGCGGTTCGGCAGGCCAGTCAGTTCGTCGTGGTGGGCCAGGTGGCGGATTCGCTCCTCGGCCTGCTTGCGCTCGGTGATGTCGCGCACCATGGCGACCGCGCCGCCTTCGACCGGCACGATCTGGCGCTGCAGCCAGCGGCCGACGGCCGGCGAGGTGGCGGCCTGCCACTCGGTCTCGACCGCCTTGCCGTCGACTACCACCGAGACCAGTTCCTCGAACATGCCGTTCATGCGGTAGAAGGGCAGCAGCTCGCCCATCAGGCGGCCGCGCAGCTGTTCCTTGGGGATGCCGGTGACCTGCTCGGCGCGGGTGTTGGTCTCCTCGACCAGGAAGTCGACCACCTTGCCGTCGGCATCGAGCACGCTGCGCAGCACGAAGAAGGCGTCCAGGCTGGCCTCCGAGGCCGCCGCATAGGTTTCCTGGGCGCGCCGTTCGCGCCGGCGCGCCTTGGCCAGCTGCCAGGACCAGGCGCTGATCAGGCCAACCAGCGCGATCAGGAGGGCGCTGGCGGCGGCCGCGGCCACCAGAAAACTGCCGCGGCGCTCTTCGTAGTCCGTCATCTCCTCGCTCTCGGCCAGGCCGATCACGGCGGCCAGCGGAAAGCCGTGCAGGCGGCGCACGCTGACGTAGCGCGCCACGCCGTCGGGCGCGGTGGGGTGGGGGTCGAGGGCGTCGCTGGCCATGTTGTCGAGCGCCACCTGCTGGCCCCACGAGACCTTGTCGCCGACGCGCAGCGCGCGCGCCACGCCGTCGCTGCCGATCAGGCCGACCAGCCCCAGCTCGCCCTCGCGCGAACGCTCGTAGGTGCTGGTGAAATAGGCCGGGGCGGCCGCCACGATGGCAACCCCGGCGAAGCGGCCGGCGGCATCGTCGATGCGGCGCGAGAAATGCAGGTGCGGCTCGACCCGGGCGGCGTCGCCGACGGCCTGGCTGACGAAGGGCGCCGCCGATGCGCTGGCGCGGTGGGCCGTGAAGAAGGTCTCGTGCGAGACGTCCCGCGGCCGCATGGCCGGGTTGCTGGCGACGATGCGGCCATCGCGGTCGGCGATTCCGACCACGAACACCAGCGCGGGCGGCAACAGGCCCTCGCGGCGCAGCTCGTCGATGGCCGCCGCCGGACCGTGCTGCTCGGCCGCGTACTTCAGCACCTTCAGGGTCTGGTCGATCGCGGTCAGGCGGTGCGCCATCTGGGCTTCGTAGGTATCGACCAGTTCGCGGGTCGCTTCGCGCGCTTCCGTGACGGCGGCTTCGCGCTCGGCGGCGATGAAGTGGAAGGCCGCGATCCAGATCGCCACCAGCGGCAGCAGTGCGAACAGCGGCAGCGCGATATAGGTCTCGAGCGCGTGACCGAGCAGGCGGGAGAGGCGCGGTGCACGCGGGAGCAACTGGAGTCGACCGGGAGAGTGTTGCGGCATCACTTACATATTGGACGGAGCAGGCAGCGAAATTGACTTTATACGTAGGGATACCGAAAGTCGATAGCTAACTTCTAATGCTCAAGGGAATCAATCAATCTGTTGCGTATCGGCAACATGAGTTTTTGAGTTCTGTGATGGATGGCATGGGGCAATGGTCCAGATCGAAGCACGGGTAAAGCTGACTAGCTCGAGAATTTTTTCGCCGGAGAGCACTAGATGTTTGTAGTGACCAGCCTCAAGTGGCGCAGCTGATTACCGTGGCAAGTTCTTGTGCGAATCTTTTTAACCTGGAGAGCGCACATGAATTCACTGAACCTGCCTGGGCTGCATCCCGGTCCAACGCAAGCGCATCGTCCGATTCGCGTACGTTTGGCACACCAAAGTTCAGTTCTTGAGGACGTTTTACTCGTCAAGCATGTCAGCGGTCAGGAAACGCTCTGCGGCGGGATCGAGTATCGACTCCTGTGCGTTTCCATGCAAGCAGCACTCCCTCTGAAAGAATTCATCGCACTGCCGGCCGAACTGCAATTCGTCACGGATCGTGGCGAGCTGCGTTCGGTTTGTGGCGTTGTGGTGCAAGCATCGGCGGGTCAGAGCGACGGCGGACTGGGAACCTATCAATTGGTCATTCGTGATGCGTTGAGCTTGATGGAGCAGTCAACCAATACCCGCGTTTTCCGCTGTCGAAACGAAGTCGATATTTCCCTGGCGTTGGTAAGCGAATGGCGCCACGTTAACCCAATTCTGGCTAATGCTCTTGAAGTCGATGTTTCTGGCATTTCTGGCACATACCCAGCGCGTGAGTTCGCAATGCAGCACAACGAATCGGATGCAGCCTTTGTACGTCGGCTATGGAAGCGGCGCGGCATTGCCTGGTTCTTTCGGGCTGGCCAGTCGGGCCAACCCCACAGTTCGTCTGTGCCTGTCCATACATTGGTGCTGTTCGATACGCCGGAGGCGCTGGCGCAAAACAGTGCAGGAGCCGTGCGCTTTCATCGCGATGCAGGAACCGAAACCCGTGATGGGATTTTCAACTGGAGCGCCGTTCGCTCCTTGAAAGCCGGTAACGCCACTCGCCAAAGCTGGGACTATCTTCAAGGCCGAATGATGTCCACGCACGCCCCGACCACCATGCAGCAAGGCGAAGCCGGCGACCAGTTTGCATTCAGTCTTGACGATTACAGGATCGACCCACCGCACTTTGGGAATGACAACAGCGACTTCCGAAGACTGGGAGAATTGCGGATGCAGCGCTACGAGTACGAGGCCAAGTGCTTTTGTGGCGAGAGCGGTGTCCGAGATTTGCGCGTCGGTGAATGGTTCCAGCTCGATGGGCATCCCGAAATCGATACACATCCGAACGATGAACGTAAATTCGTCCTGACGGAGCTATTCGTGGCAGCAGAAAATAACCTGCCCGAGGATATCGACGAACGCGCACAACGCCTTTTTTCCGCTAATGGCTGGTACCAGAGCGCTGATAATTTCGGGCTTGAGCAAGCTGGCAATGAACGGGATGTCAAATACACCAACCGCTTCACTTGCGTTCGCCGCGGCATACCGATGGTGCCGGGTTTCGATCCGCGCACCGACCTTCCGCCTGTGCATTTACAGTCAGCGATTGTGGTCGGACCGCCGGGGGAAGAAGTGCATTGCGATGCATTTGGACGTGTCAAGCTGCGCTTTCCTGGAACGCGCGAAAAAGACCATATGGATGGTGCCGGTGCCAGTGATACGGATCGGGATTCGGCCTGGGTTCGTGTTGCCAGTCATTGGGCGAGCGACCGTTGGGGCAACACTACCTTGCCACGGGTTGGAGATGAAGTACTCGTGGACTTCCTGGGAGGTGATCCAGACAAGCCGATTGTCGTGGCTCGCGTGCATGGCGCCATCGCTCTTACGCCCGCCTTCAGCCATACGGGTGGGTTACCAGGCAACCGCTTCCTTGCGGGCATCAAAAGCAAGGAAGTGCATGGCATACGTTACAACCAGCTCCGGCTGGATGACACCCCTGGACAGATCAGCGCGCAACTGGCCTCGGAGCATGGACACAGCCAGTTGAATCTCGGCTGGTTGACACATCCGCGAAGCGATGGCGATGGCCAGGCGCGCGGCGAAGGGGCCGAATTACGGAGTGATCAGTCCGTTGTGGTGCGCGCCGCCCGGTTGATGCTGTTGACTACCCAAGCCATGCTTGGTGCGGCAGGGAAGCAACTTGAACGCGAGCCTTTGCAAGCCCTCCTCGGAGCTTCGCAGGCGCTACTCAAGGAATTAGGCGAGTTCGCGGAACAGCATCAGTCCATGCCGGTCGATCTCGCGCCACACCGCGAGCTGGCGGAAGGCCTGATCGATGCCGAGAAAGGCGGTGCCCCGCTGATCGCCCAGTATTCACATGGTGGATTTGTCAGCGCCACGCCAGAATCCTCCGTCAGTTACAGCGGTCGGCAGCAGAACATTCTGGCGCAACAGAGTATCCAGGCGTTTGCCGGGCAGCGTGTGAATATCAATGCGGGAAGGGGTATTGCGCTGTTTGCGCACCAGGATGGGATAAAACACATTGCTAGAACCGGCAGGGTCGACATCCAGGCCCAGCAGGACAGTATCGGAATTGCTGCCGATCGCGATGTCAAAATCACCGCCAGCCAAGGCGACGTCGTGATTGCCGCCAAAAAGAGCCTCACGCTGTTATGCGGCGGCGCGTATATCAAGATCGTGGACGGCAAGATCGAGCATGGCTGCGGCGGTGATTTCATTGTGAAAGCCGGGATGCACAAATGGGACGGCCCTGCGCGGCAAGACGCTGACCTGCCGTTTTTCCCTGCTGCCGATCACACCAATTGGCTGAAGCTCGACCTCGACGGCTACCAAGGGGCGCCAATGGCTGGCGTGCCCTATACCTTGTATTTCGCAAACGGCCAGCAGAAAAGTGGCACTCTCGACGGCAACGGCATGGCCGAAGAGCGCAACCTGCCGGAAACCATTACCAAAGTTGTCTATCACAACGCACCTGCCGCCAAGGATGCAGCACGGCCAGAAACAAGTGACTTCCTGTCCGGGCTCGATCCGCTCATGGGCGAAGAACGAGGAGGCAACTAATGGCGACCACCAACGACACGCTGGGCGCGTTGAATGAAGTCCAAGGACAGGAAAAACCCGAAGAAATCGGCTTGGGCGAATGGGTCTGGGGTGCGCTGCAAGGCGACTTCAATGCAGATCGCTCTGCCGGACAGATCGGATTCGATATGGTGGTCTCGTTGATCCCGGTGGTCGATACCGTATGCGACCTCCGCGATCTATGTGCGAACATCCGGCAATTCTGCAAGGAGCCTTCCAACAAGGTCACCTTGTTCTTTATCGTGACGACGATTGTCGGGTTTGTCCCGGAAATTGGCACGGTCGTCAAAAGTACGCTGCGCCTTGTCTGGGTATATCTCAGGCCGATCATCCAGCATGCCGACGATATCGTTAACGTCGAGAAGTTATTGGCTGCTGCCCATCGGGCGTGCGATGCCGCCCTCCCTAAAATTACCGAGTATCTGCAGCACAATCGGGTAGTGAAATGGGCAACCGATGGAAAATTGCCTGACGTATACCGTTTCGTGTCGACAACCATTCGCGAAGCATCGGACAAGCTCAGTCCTGCCATGCTGGGGCGTCTGCTGAATGCGAAATGCGACGACTTGAAGAGCCTGTTGCAAAAGATCCGGCCTATCGTGCCGAGCACCATCCGCGAACGTATCGATGACTTCATCAAGCTGATCGATACGAAAAGACGCGCCATGAACAGCGCAATCCAGGAACTCATCCAGCCAGTGCGGACCGTATTGAAAATCGTTGCCAAACGGCTGGATGACCAGGCATGGCATGTGCAGACATACCAGACTAATCGGGGTTGGATCGCACCGATGTCGGAATTGGGCTCGGCGAAGTTGATCAATGGGAAGCCGCCGAAGTGGGTAAAAAAAATTAAACGACAAACGAAATATCCACGTTTGGAATTGGACGACAAGGAAATTCAAGCATTGACGAAAGCACACCCGAACCATCCGCCTCTTCAGGACTGGCTTGTTAAAACCTTCGCAAAGAAAGACGGCGGTATCCGAGCCGGTGCTATTGCGGGGCCAGCAAAGCTCTATCGTATTGTTGATCCCTCAAATGAGGGCGCGGGAATTTTTTGGATGACGGAAGCAGAGTACAAGGCACTCAAAAATCGTGATGAATGGCGCAGTAGATTCGCCGTCAAGCCGGAGTGGAATCAGAATGGATGGGTCGTCGAATACGAAGTGAAGGCTGGTGAAACACTCCCTGTTTGGCGAGGCCCTGCCGCTAGTCAAAAGCTTGAAGGGACTGAATATTACCTTGAGGGAGGGGGCGAGCAGATAGTATTCTTTCCCGGCAGTCGTGACGAGATGGTTAACGCGATGCCGAGGGTGGATCGAAATACTGGGCAATCCTTGAGGGATCATGCAGGTAATGAAGATCGCAGAATTGAATATGTTGACGTGGCCGGGGAATCCACCTCCGTGAAGCTACGAGCACGCATTACAGATCCACGCATCAAAGGTCCGAGCGAAACCGGATGGGGAGCGACAGATTACACGCCGCAGGAAGCACAACGCATTTTGTTAACGGTCCCTGCATCAGCGTAAATTTTTACTTATGGAGAAGGAGTACATGCGAAATCTGAATTTGGAAGCCGGCATATGGAATCTTTTTGCGTCGGCCGAATTTTTCGAAGCTGCTGCGCGTGAGTGCGACGATACGATGTCGTGGTTTGGAACCCTTGCTGTTTCGCGTGGTGCCGCCAATTATGGAAGAAATGGCCAGATCTATGACGTATGCAAAAAATGGGCACGTGATTTCAGACGTGGCGCCGAACTGGCGAGGTTAGGTGATTTTAAGTCGATATGGAATACCGCAGGCTATGTCAGCGGAGATGTCCACGGTATGCTGGAACAGCCGTTGCATGGTTGGATGACCGAGGCTGAGTATAAAGAGTTTAGCAATATCAGGATTAGCCGAATATTAAAGTATGCTGGAAGAATTGAAGCAGTACTTAACAATGCGATGGTCGGGGCCAACAGCTTTTTCGACCCGGATCCAGATTGTCCTGAGCGAAGTAACGATGATGATGGATTTCCCGGCGACGATATACTACGCTGGTATGACGACTACAAAAATTCACAAAAAGGCCCGTTTTTCCCTGTACTTCCTGACCCTCTGTCGGAATACGTCGTTGATAGAACCATCGCATGCGAAACGGGAGAGGAGGTACCTCAAACCGGGGTTTGGTATCCCATAACAGGGTTGGAAAGACACAGTCTCACCTTTGCCATCAAGGGATTACGGATGCAACCAGCTTTTCGAATAATTAAAACTACGGAAGAACTTAGAACTGCAGACTGTATGTTTCCTTCCCCGGAAACAGTCGCCGTCGCCACTACCTGGCACCCCCTGATCCCATCCGGCCGTACCGTCACTGTCGACAGGAATGAAGAACTACGGGCAAAAGCCGGGCAACTCTGCCCTAAAGCCGGCATTTGGCAATCGGCCGATCCCGGCGCAGCGCGACGCTTCTACAAAGCTGGCGAACCGATGGCCGATCTAAAATCCGCTTACGGCTACACGGTCTGGCAGTGGGTAAGCGACCGATGATCCAACAATCCTGCGAGGGCAATCGGTCAAGCTTGGGAGGCAGAAGATGAAAGGTGTTATCCGATTAGGTGACGCAACCAGCCACGGCGGCAAGGTGATTGCCGCCTCTGGCACCTCGTTCGTCAACGGCATAGCGGTGGCCCGTCAAGGAGACGCATGTGTTTGTCCGGTCAATGGCCATGCTTCTTGTGTAATTGCGGAAGGCGATCCAATGGTGCTGGATAGAGGAATGCCGGTGGCCTTCGAAGGACATAAAACATCGTGTGGGGCAACGCTGATCTCGTCCACGCCGTCGTCGGGCAAGATTTAGCTACCTCGCAGAATCGTTTCGAACCCTCGCCCGACTGTGCTCTATAATTCGGGCATGCATACCCCGACACGGCATTGGCGCACACGCGCGCGGATCGCCTGGATCGCCTGCCTGGCCATCCTGTTCAACGTGTTCGCCCCGCTGGTATCGCATGCGATGGAACCCGCTACCCGCGCGCCCCTGGTGATGGAGATGGAAGTCTGCACCGCGATGGGCATGACCAGCATGCCGGTCGTGCTGGCGCCCGCCGGTACCGACGAGTCCACCGCGGGCAAGCTGCACAAGAACATGAACCATTGCGGCTATTGCGCAGCCCACGCCAGCGCCCACGGCCTGCCACCGCCGATGGATGCCGCCTTCGCCCCGCTTGCCGGCCGGGATGTCTATCCGCCGCTCTACTATCACGCCTCGCGCCCGCTGTTCCCGTGGTCGCTGGCGCAGCCGCGCGCGCCGCCTTTCCTTGCCTGACCCCGGCGGCCCCGCGCCGCCAGCTCAGACCCGCACCGTCAGGCCCCGGTCCCGCTTCGCGCAAGGGCTGGTGGTTTGACGTGTGCCGAGCGCCCCATCGGGCGACTGAACCAATCCCAGGTCAAGCACAGGAACAACAATGAAAAATACAAGCACAGCGCTGGCCCTGACGGCGCTGGCCGCCGCCATGTCCACGGCCTTTGCCCAGGACGGGCCCGGCCAGGAAAGCCAGCTCGGGACCGTCATCATCACCGGCAAGCACCCGACCTCGCTGCCGACCCAGATCCCGACCACGATCGAGACCATCACCGGCGACGAGATCGCGCGCGGCATCAACGCCAGCGACGCCGAGGACGCCCTGAAATACCTGCCCAGCCTGCTGGTACGCAAGCGCTACATCGGCGACTACAACCACGCGGTGCTGTCCACGCGCGCCTCGGGCACCGGCAACAGCGCCCGCTCGGCCGTGTACGCGGACGGCATCCTGCTCTCCAATTACCTCGGCAACGGCGCGGCCTTCGCGCCGCGCTGGGGCATGGTCAGCCCGGAAGAGATCGAAAGGGTCGATGTGCTGTACGGTCCGTTCTCGGCGGCCTATGGCGGCAACTCGGTGGGCGCCGTGGTCGACTACGTGACGCGGATGCCGTCCCGCTTCGAGGCCCACGCCAGGCTGTCGGCCTCCCTCCAGCCCTTCAAGCTGTACGGCACCGACGATACTTACCATGGCCGGCAGGGCAGCGTCTCGCTCGGCAACCGCGCCGGCCGCTGGTCCTGGTATTTGAATGTCAGCCGCCTCGACAGCGACGGACAGCCGCTGACCTTCCCGACCCGCTACCCGGCCGCTATCGGGTCCGCGGCAGGAACGCCGGTGAGCGGCGCCGTGCCCGGCCAGGACCGCACCGGGCGCGACTGGCTGATCCTCGGCGCCGCGACGCGCTACCACACGGTGCAGGATCACCTGAAGGCCAAGCTGGCCTACGATTTTTCGCCGACTTTGCGCGCCACCTATGTGTTCGGGCTGTGGGACAACGATTCCCAGGGCCGTCCCGAGTCCTACCTGCGTGATTCCGCCGGCCAGCCCGTCTACAGCGGCATGGTCAATATCGGCGGCCGCGCCTACACCCTGGCACCCGCCGACTTCAACCAGTCGAACGAAAGCCTGCACCACCTGATGCACGGCCTGACCGTGAAGAGCAGCACCCGCGGCAGCTTCGACTGGGAAGTCGCCGCCAGCCTCTACGACTACGACAAGGACAGCCTGCGCGCGCCGACGGTCGCCCTGCCGGCCGCCGCGAACGGCGGGGCGGGGCGCATCGTCGACCAGCACGGCACCGGCTGGCACACCTTCGCGGCCAAGGGTGTGTGGCGGCCGGACGGTGTCGCCGGCGCGCATGTGGCCGAATTCGGCTGGCAGGAGGAAAGCTACAAGCTGCGCAGCATCGAGAACGCGACCGCCGACTGGCTGAACGGCGCGCCCGGCGCGCGCAACCAGGCCTTCAGCGGCCGCACCGGCATCGACGCCCTGTATGCCCAGGACACCTGGAAGTTCGCGCCGCGCTGGAAGACGGTGCTGGGCCTGCGCTACGAGCGCTGGGAGGCGCGCGAGGGCAGGACCTCGAACGCCACCACCACCGTCAGCCACGGCAGCCGTCGCGAGGATTATTTTTCGCCCAAGGCCGCGCTGGCCTTCCAGGCGAGCGACGACTGGCTGCTGAAGGCCTCGCTGGGACGCGCGCTGCGCATGCCGACCGTGTCGGAGCTGTACCAGGGCGGCATCAACGCGGCCGGCACCCTGATCAACAACGACCCCAAGCTGAAGCCGGAAAAATCCTGGACCGGCGAGCTGACGGCCGAGCGCAAGTTCGAGACCGGCCAGCTGCGCCTGACGGCCTTCGGCGAGCGCACCCGCGATGCCCTGTACTCGCAGACCAATGTGCTGGTGGTGCCCAACGTCACCAACGTCCAGAACGTGGACCGCATCGCCACCAAAGGACTGGAAGTCGCCTACGCCGCCAGCGACGTCGTCCTGCGCGGCCTCGACCTGAATGCCAGCCTGACCTGGACCGATTCGAAGATCGGGCGCAATGACAAATTCCCGGCCAGCGTCGGCAAGTGGCAGCCGCGGATTCCGGAATGGCGCGCGGCCGGCCAGGCGACCTGGCGCTTCGACGACAGGCTGGCGGCCACGCTGGCGGCGCGCTACAGCGGGCGCCAGTACTCGACCCTGGACAATTCGGACCCGAACGGCTTCGCCTATCAGGGCGCCAGCAAGTACTTCACGACCGACCTGCGCCTCACTTGGCGGATCGACCGGCAGT
The DNA here is from genome assembly GCF_056399665.1 of Massilia sp. 01N410. NCBI lineage: Bacteria > Pseudomonadati > Pseudomonadota > Betaproteobacteria > Burkholderiales > Oxalobacteraceae > Massilia > Massilia sp. 01N410. Next base: position 91,238 of record NZ_JBFTRV010000004.1, read on the forward strand.
GGTCCGCCGCCCTCGGCATCGACAACCTGAACAACTACAGGTACTGGAACTTCCACCCTTATCCCCAGCGCACCTGGGTGGCGGAGCTGAAATGGGATCTGTGACCATGGAGGACAGCGTCGACAGCTTGTCCAGCCTGGCGGCGCGGCGCCGCAGCCTGTTCTGGCGCATCCACTTCTGGGCGGCGCTGATCGCCTCTCCCTTCGCTTTGGTAGCGACCCTGACCGGGCTGGCCTACGTCTTCACGCCGCAGATCGAAGCGCGGTTGTACGGCGGGCTGGAGCGGGTGGCGCCGGAGGGCGCGCGGCTGCCGCTCGATGCTGCGGTAGAGGCGGCGCGCAGGGCGGCGCCGGACGGGCTCGTGGTGCAGGCGGTGATCCCGCCCGCGGCCGCGGAAGACGCGGTACGGGTGAGCTTCGGCCAGCCCGCGCCGGGCGCCGGCGAGCATGCGGGCCACGGCCAGCCGGCCGGAGCGGCAGCGGCGGCAGCGGCAGCCGCTCCGGCGCCGGCGGGCGCGCGGCCGGGGCGGAGGGGGGGACAAAGCAGCGACCGCGTCACCGTGTTCGTCGACCCCTACCGTGCCACGGTGCTCGGCAGCCAGCGCGACCAGGACCGCTTCAGTGAATGGGCGCGGGGCCTGCATTCGCGCCTGCTGCAGGGCGAGTCGCTGCGCTGGATGATCGAACTGGCGGCCAGCTGGATGCTGGTGATGCTGCTGACCGGCGTGGTCCTGTGGTGGCCGCGACCCGGCCAGCCGGGCCTGCCGCGTGCCTCGGCGCGCGGGCGCGCCGGCTGGCGCCAGTGGCATGCCTTCCTCGGCACCCTGCTGAGCGTGCTGAGCCTGGCGATGGTCCTGACCGGCCTCACCTGGAGCAAATACGCCGGCGACAACGTGCGGACCCTGCGCGACTGGGCCGGACAGGCCGGGCCGCGGGTGCCGGAGCGCCTGCATTCGATGCCCCAGGACCGGCCGCAGATGAATTTCCAGCAGGCCTGGGACCGTAGCCGCGCCCTGGTGCCGGGCGTGACGCCGTCCTTGATGCCGCCGCGCGGCCCGCATGGGGTCTGGCGCGTGGCCTCGGCCGACAGGCGCCATCCGGCCAGCCGTTTCGACCTGGTGCTGAACGGCTATGACGGCCAGGCGCTGTACTACGCGGGCTGGGACCGGCAGACGGCCTTCGGCAAGGCCACCACGGTCGGCATCCCCTTCCACCGCGGCGAGCTGGGCATCTGGAACCAGGTGCTGCTGTGCGTGTTCGCGGCCGGGGTGCTGTTCTCGCTGGTGTCGGGCTGGGCGATGTTCTTCAAGCGGCGCCGCGCCGGCCTGGCCGGCCTGCCGGCACTGCTGCCGGGCGCCTGGCGCTCGGCGTCGCCTGCCGCCGTCGCGCTCGCGATCGGCCTGTGCGCGCTGATGCCGCTGCTGGCCCTGAGCGCGGCCGGGCTGGCGGCACTGGAAGCGGCGCTGGCCTGGCGCCGCCGGCGGGAAGGACTGGCCGCCGCCTGAGCCGTCCGAGCCGCTTCAGGCGTGGGCCGGGACCTGGCTGTGGCCGAGGCGCAGCATCGCATAGGTGCCGCGCCCGGCTTCCTTGGCGGTATACAGGGCGCGGTCGGCGGCGTCGAGCAGGCGGCTCGGCGACAGCTCCGGCTGTTCCGCCAGCGCCGCCCCGATCGAGGTGCCGACCTGCAGGATCAGCGTGCCCACTTCGAAGGGGGCGCGCATCGCCGTGAGGATCTTCCGGGCCACCAGTTCGACGTCGGCCTCGCCGGCCACCTCGTTCAGCAGCACCGTGAATTCGTCGCCGGCCAGGCGCGAGACCAGGTCGGAGCTGCGCACTGCGCCGCCCAGGCGGCGCGCGAACTCCACCAGCACGGCGTCGCCGACGGCATGGCCATAGCGGTCGTTGATCTGCTTGAAGTGGTCGACGTCCAGGTAGAGCAGGGCGGTGCCGCGGCCCGGCCGGGGCGCGCGCTCCGCATCCTGCAGGGCGGCCTGGAAGCGGCGCCGGTTCGGCAGGCCGGTCAGGGTGTCGGTATGGGCCAGCGCGTGCAGGCTGCGCTCGTGCATGCGCGAGGCGGTGGCGTCCGTGGTCAGCACGTAGACGCCGGTCACGGCACCGTCGCGCAGCTGCGGCAGGAAGGTCGTGTGGGCGATCCGCATCTGCTTCTTGCGCACGATCTCGTGCTCGCACTGCGAGGCCTGGCCGCGCCAGGCCTGTTCCAGCGCCGCCGCCTGGGGCGCGAGGTAGTCGGCGCCGAAGGCTTCTTCCATGGTCTTGCCGAGGATCTCGCCGGCGGGCTTGCCGAGCCAGGACTGGTGCACGGCGTTGGCGAACACGTAGCGGCGCTCGCTGTCGAGGTGGGCGATCAGCACCGGCACGTTGTCGGTGATGGTGCGCAGCCTCTCCTCGCTCTCGGCCAGGCGCAGCTCGCTGGTCTTGCGCTCGGTGATGTCGAAGGCCATCGCGTAGAAGCCGTCCGGCTGCCCGCCCGCGGTACGCTGGGGGACCAGGCAGCACTGGAAATGCTGGGCCCGGGCGTCGCTGCCGGACACGAATTCGAAGAAAACCCGCTCGCCGGCCGCCACCCGTTCGATCCAGGGGACCAGTCGCGCGTAGTCCTCGGGACGGTAGGCGCTGGACACGTGGCGCCCGAGCAGCTCGTCGGCGCGCTTGCCGTACATCTTGAGCGCGTAATCGTTCAGGAAGACGAACTCGCCGGCCGCGTTCAGCTTGCCGATCATGGCCGGCAGGTTCTCGGTGATGGCGCGCAGGCGGCGCTCGTTGGTTTCGAGCTGCGCGCGCGAGGCATTCGCTTCGGTGACGTCCTTCATCACCACCACCGCGCCCAGCGGACGGCCGGAGGCGCTGCGCAGCGGCCGGCCGCTGACCAGCACGGTGTGCGGCGGACCGTCCGTGCGCGCGATGACGACGGCCTCGTCGCGCACCGTCTCGCCGGTCAGGGCGCGCGCCAGCGGCACCTCGTCCATCGCCAGCGGGGTGCGGCCGTCGGCATGGCACAGCGCGTAGTGTTGCGCCCACTCGGCCGGCGCGATGGCCTTCATGTCGCGTCCGAGGATGCCGCGCGCCGCGCGGTTGAACAACGCCAGGTTGCCGACCGCGTCGCACAGCACCACGCCGACGTCGATCGATTCCAGCACGGCGTCCACCAGTTCCTGCTTTTCCTCAAGCTGCTGGCGGGTGCGGATGCGTTCCGAGATATCGTTGATGAAGGCGCCGACGCAGCGCTTGCCCTTCCACTCGTAGCTGCTGATGGTCATCTCGATCATGATCTGGCGGCCGCTCGCGGTCAGCGCCGGCAGTTCGAGCTTACGGTCCAGCATGGCGGCTTCGCCGGTGGCGTGCCAGCGCCGCATGCCGGCGTCGTGCAGTGCGCGCAGCGGGGGCGGCACCAGCAGCTCGGACAGGCTGCGGCCGAGGGCCTCGGCGCGGGGCCAGCCGAAGATCCGTTCGGCCGAGGCATTCCATTCGATGACGCGGCCTTCGGCATCGGCGCCGACGAAGCCGCTCCAGGAGGCGGCGACGATGGTGCGGTTCCAGTCCTCGCTGTGCTGCAGCGAAACCTCGACCGCCTTGCGGTGGGCGATCTCCTGCGACAGTTCGGCCAGCTTGCCTTCGAGTTCGGCGGTGCGCTCGGCCACCCGCTGCTCGAGCTGGGTGTTCAGCGCCTTCTGGGCCTGCTCGGCCATCAGGCGGGCGGTGACGGTCTTCACATGGTTCAGCTCGGCCTCGGCCAGCTCGGCGAGGTCGCGCAAGGCCTGGCGCTGCTCTTCCGTAAACACGCGCGGCGCCGAGTCGGCAATGCACAGGGTGCCGACCGGCTGGCCGTTGCTATGCAGGGGCTGGCTGGCGTAGAAGCGGATGTGCGGCGCCCCGGTCACCATGGGATTGGCGGCGAAGCGCGGATCGGCGGCTGCATCTTCGATCACCAGCATCTCGTCCAGGGTCACCGTATGGCTGCAGAAGGCGACCGCGCGCGGCGTCTCGGAGGCCTCGATGCCGCAGCGTGCCTTGAACCACTGGCGGGTGCCGTCGACCAGCGAGATCGCCGCTGCCGGGACCCCGAAGGTCATTGCGGCCAGTCGCGTGAAACGGTCGAAACGCTGCTCCGCCGGCGTGTCGAGGACATGCAGCGAATCGAGTGCGTTGAGTCGGTCTTGTTCGGAAGAAGTGATCGGGTGGGGCATGGCCGCTCCAGGAATCCGGATGGACAACGGCGGGGTAGGGGCCGGGACGTCATCGGCGCCGGGGACGGGGGGCAACCGATGAGCACATCCTATCATGCGTTCCGCATGGAAACTATTTCCGCGTAGATACTCATGGCGGAGTGTTGCGCGCCAGCCTTGACCTTTCGGCATTACCCCCACAGCCGCTCGCCGCCCAGCTCCAGCTGGGTCAGGTAGAGGCGCAGGTCGAATTCGAACTGGTGGTAATCCGGTTCCATCCAGCAGCACAGCTTGTAGAAGGCCTTGTCGTGCTGCTTTTCCTTCAGGTGGGCCAGTTCGTGCACGACGATCATGCGCAGGAACTCGGGCGGCGCATCGCGGAACACGCTGCCGATGCGGATCTCGTGCTTGGCTTTCAGCTTGCTGCCCTGGACGCGGGAGATGGCGGTGTGCAGGCCGAGGGCTTGCTGGACGATGCCGATCTTGCTGTCGAAGCCGACCTTGGCGACCGGTTCGGCGTTGCGCAGGTATTCATCCTTCAGGTCCTGCACATAGCCGTAGAGGGCCTTGTCGGTGCGTACCGCGTGGGCTTGCGGATAGCGGCGCAACAGGTGCTCGCCCAGGCGGCCCTCGGCCAGCAGGCGGTGGACCTGGTCGAGCAGGTGGGCGGGATAGGCCTTGAGGTATTTAAGGGTATTCGGGTCGGACATGGGCTACGCACTCTAGCACAGGATGAGACAGCCGGAGTGCGCAGCCGCTTGGCGTGATCGTTGAAGAATGGGGCCGGTGAAGATCAACCGGTAAAGGGAATCGCCGCGCCCGATGCCGGCGGCGCAATCATTCCCTGGTCAGGTAAGGAGCCTGGCGATGCCGCTTTCCTTATCTTATTCCGCCTTGCCGCCCTGGCGGTTGCCTCCCTTGGCGGCGGCCGCGGCGCGGTTGGCCGATTGCCGGCTTTCTCCGCCCTTGCGGCCGATGTCGGCCATGTGGGCGCGGTTGCGGCTGACCACTTCCCCGCCTTTCTGGCCTGCGCGGCGCGCTTCCTCCGAGTCGAACTCGTGCGCCGTTCCCTTCTGGTGGGCGGCCTGGCCGCCCTTGCTGGCGATTTGGCGCTGCTGGTTCTGGTCCATCGCAGCGAAACCGCGCTTGGCAGGCTGGCTTTTCTGCTCGTTGCCGCCCGAGCTCGCGCTCTTGCCGCCGTCCTTGCTTGTCGCCATATCGATCTCCTTGTGCCTGTCGGTGAACAATCAAACCCGAGCGTCACGGATGCGCTCGTGCGTTTAGAGAGGCGGGGGAGGCAATAGTTCCGGCCGATGGCGACGGCAATGGCGCGTTTCAGGCGTCGGCGATCTTCAGCACCAGTTTTCCGAAGTTCTTCCCTTCGAACAGCATCAAGAGCGCGGCCGGGAAGTTCTCGAGGCCGTCGACCACGTGCTCGCGGTGCTTGACGCTGCCCTCCCGCAGCCATTGGGCCAGGCGGGCCACACCTTCAGGATAGCGCGGGGAGAAATCGAACACCACCATGCCCTCCATGCGCGCGCGGTTCACCAGCAGCGACAGGTAATTCGCCGGGCCGCGCACGGGCGTGGTGTTGTTGTACTGCGAGATCGCGCCGCAGATCACGATCCGCGCCTTCAGGTTGATGCGGGTAAGGACGGCGTCCAGGATCTCGCCGCCGACGTTGTCGAAATAGACGTCCACGCCGTCCGGGCAATGCTGCTTCAGGCCCGGGCCGATCGGCCCCTCCTTGTAGTCGATGCAGGCGTCGAAGCCGAGTTCCTCGACCACGAAGCGGCATTTGTCGGCGCCGCCGGCGATGCCCACCACGCGGCAGCCCAGGTGTTTCGCGATCTGCCCGACCGTGGCCCCGACCGCGCCGGCGGCGGCCGATACCAGCACCGTCTCGCCGGCTTTCGGCTGGCCGATGTCGAGCAGGCCGAAGTAGGCGGTCATGCCCGGCATGCCGAGCACGTTCAGCCAGGCCGGCAGCGGCGCCAGGCCGGGGTCGATCTTCGCCAGGCCGCCCTGGTCGTCGGCTTGGCCGGTCCAGAAGCGCTGCACGCCGAAGGGGCCGCTGACGTGGTCGCCCGCTTTGAAGCGCGGCGAACGCGATTCCGTCACCACGCCCACCGCGCCGGCGCGCATCACCTCGCCGATCGCCACCGGGCGGATATACGACTTCCCTTCGTTCATCCAGCCGCGCATGGCCGGATCGAGCGACAGGTACAGCACCTTCACGCGCACCTGGCCGTCTTCCAGCGGCGCCAGGGCTTCTTCGGTGAGCTGCCAGTTCTCCGCGGTCGGCATGCCGACGGGGCGGGAGGCCAGGCGGAATTGCTGGTTGGTTTGGGTGGACATGGGGGTCTCCTTGTTTGACATGTTGGCTTGTCAACTATAGCGGAACGAGGTGCGAATGTCGCGTACATGCTCATCCTGCAACTCATGCGACAATGCTCCGACCGTCCTCATCCTCCACGACCTTCCAAGACCATGAAGCACCCCGAATTCATCCTGACCCTGTCCTGCCTGGACCAGCGCGGCATCGTCCTGCGCGTGTCCGGCTTCCTGGCCGAGCACGGCTGCAACATCATCGATTCCGACCAGTTCGGCGACCCGGAATCGAAGCTGTTCTTCATGCGCATCCACTTCGCGCTGGAAGATCCGAACGTCGCGGAGGCCACCCTGCGCGCCGGCTTCGACGCCCTGTGCGCCCACCTGAATGCTGCCGGCCAGCTGCACGACGCCGCGCGCAAGCCGCGCGTGCTGATCATGGTCTCGAAGATCGGCCACTGCCTGAACGACCTGCTGTTCCGCTACCGCAGCGGGCTGCTGCCGGTGGAGATTCCGGCCATCGTCTCGAACCACATGGACTTCTACCAGCTCGCGGCCAGTTACAATATCCCCTTTCACCACTTGCCGCTCGAGGCCGGCGCCAGCGAAGCCGACAAGCTGGCGCAGGAAAGCCGCATCATCGAGCTGCTGGACCGGCACCAGATCGACCTGGTCGTGCTGGCGCGCTACATGCAGATCCTGTCGCCGGGACTGTGCGAAGCCTTGAAGGGGAGGGCGATCAATATTCACCACTCCTTCCTGCCCAGCTTCAAGGGCGCGCGCCCGTATGCCCAGGCGCACCGGCGCGGCGTCAAGCTGATCGGCGCGACGGCCCACTTCGTCACGGGCGACCTGGACGAAGGGCCGATCATCGAGCAGGACGTCGAGCGGGTCGACCACGCGATGAGCGTCGAGGCCCTGACGGCGATCGGGCGCGACGTCGAAAGCGTGGTGCTGGCGCGCGCGGTCAAGTGGTTCGTGGAACACCGCATCCTGCTGAACGGCGACAAGACCGTCGTGTTCAGCTGATTACACTGAAAGACAGAAGAACCAGATGGCCCTGAAAGCAACGATCTACAAGGCAGACCTGAGCATCGCGGACATGGACCGCAATTACTACCAGGAGCACGCGCTCACCATTGCGCGCCATCCGTCCGAGACCGACGAGCGGGTGATGATCCGCCTGCTCGCCTTCGCCCTGCACGCCGACGAGGCGCTTACCTTCGGCAAGGACCTGTTCGACGTCGAGGAGCCGGCCCTGTGGCTGAAGGACCTGACCGGCGCGATCCAGACCTGGATCGAGGTCGGCCAGCCGGACGAACGCCGCATGATGAAGGCCAGCGGCCGCGCCGAGCACGTGGTCGTGTACAGCTTCAGCGCCGTCAGCCACATCTGGTTCAAGCAGGTGGCGAAACAGATCGACCGCGCCCGCAACATTACCATCGTCAACATCGCGGCCGAGACCGCCTCAGCGCTGGAGCGCATGTGCAAGCGCAATATGCAGCTGCAGTGCACGATCCAGGACGGCCAGGTATGGCTGACCGACGGCCTTGAGACCGTGCAGGTCGAACGCGATACACTGCTTTCAGAACGCAATTATTGATCGAACAGGCGGAATATGAACCGACGTCTTCTCGCGCTGGCCCTGGCCAGCCTCGTCTCCCTGCCGGCGCTGGCCCAGGTCAGCGTCAGCGAACCGTGGATCCGCGCCACCGTGCCCCAGGCCAAGGTGGCCGGCGCCTTCATGCAGCTGAAGTCCGCGAAACCGGTGAAGCTGGTGGAAGTGAAGAGCCCGGTCGCCGGCCGGGTCGAGCTGCACCAGATGGCGATGGAAGGCCAGACCATGCGCATGCGCCAGGTCGAGTCCATCGACCTGCCTGCCGGTCAGGTGGTGAACCTGGCATCCGGCGGCTACCACCTGATGCTGTTCGACCTGAAGCAGCAGCTCAAGGAAGGCGAGCAGGTGCCGCTGACCCTGACCGTGGTCGACGCCGCCGGCAAGCGCGAGAACATCGCGCTGTCGGTACCGGTCAAGCCGCTGGCTTATACGGCGCCGCCAGCTCATTAATTCGTAGGTGGGCACGGCGTGCCCACCTACGCGATCAGCGAGGCGCCGGGCCGAGACGGCGCGCGCCGCCGGAGCCGACCACGGACTTGCTGACCTGCGGGTCGCCGTAGTAATTGACGTCGCCGGAACCGGCCACCGTCATGCTCAGGCTGTCGCGCACCCACAGGGTCGCGTCGCCCGAGCCGGCCACCGTCACGCTGGCCCTGTCGACGCGCACCCGCGTCATGTCGATGGTGCCGGAGCCGCCGATCGAGGCCGACAGGCTGCGCGCGCCGCCCTCGATCACCTTCAGGTCGCCGCTGCCGCCCAGGTTGACGTCGATCGATTCTCCCTCGGCCTTGCCGACCTTGATGCTGCCCGAGCCGCCGACGTCGAAACGCACCCGCTTGCCGGCGACACGGTCGGCATCGATATTGCCGGAGCCGGCCAGCGCCAGGCGGTCCAGCTCGCGCGCCTGCACCACGATCTTCAGGTTGCGGGTCTTGAGGTTGACCTTGCGCTTGCTGCGGATCTTCAGGGTGCCGTCCTCGACCACGGTTTCGATCAGCGGCAGCAGGTTCTCGTCGGTTTCGATGCTGAGGCCTTCGCTGTTGCCGGTGCGGATTTCCACATCGCCCGGCAAGGCCATCGCGAGGCCGTTGAAGTGGCCGATGTTGCGCGCCTGGCGCACGATCTTGCCGTTGCCCTGCACCTGTTCGCTGCGGCCGAAGCTCCATTCGGCCAGTGCCGGCACGCTCGCCGTGCCGGCCGCGAGGGCGAGGGCGCAGGCGGCCAGCAGGCGGCGGCGGTTCGGCGAAGTCGGGGTCTGGGTCATGTTTCCTCCTTGCTTATTGTTGTCGGTGATCGATGGGTGCATCTTAGACAAGCCCGCCAGGGAGCGCGGGCGCTTTGCGACGAACTGCACGGCCGGCGGGCCGGATTGCGGATAGGCGGAACAGGCGGCGCGAATGCAGGGGCCGCTTCATCGCGCCGCCCCCACCGCGCAGGCCAGGCATATGGCGAAGACGACGAGGCTGGCGCGGTCGGTGCTGACGTAGAGGACCGGATCCTCGTTGACCTTGCCGCGGTAGGCCAGGATCCACAGGCGCCCGAGCCACAGCACCAGCAGCGGCAGGATCGCCAGCAGCCAGGTGCGGTGCGGGTAGAGCGCAATCACGTTGCTCGAATTGAAGTAGAGCAGGACGATCAGGACCGACAGGAAGGCGCTGTTGATGCCCATGATGCCGACCGCCGCTTTGTCGGCGGTGGTATAGCCGCGTCCCCGCGTCTTTTCGCGCCCCGCGCGCTTCAGGTTGAACAGTTCGCTGTAGCGCTTCAGCAGCGCCAGGCTCAGGAAGAGAAAGAAGGAAAAGGCGATCAGCCAGAAGGAGGGCGCGATGCCGGTGGCGGCGCTGCCGCCCAGCACGCGCAGGCTGTACAGGATCGCCAGCGCGATGATATCGACCATCATCAGGCGCTTCAGCCAGGTCGAGTAGGCCAGGGTGCTGACGAAATAGAAGCCGGCGACGGCGGCCAGCACCGGGTGGAACAGCAGGGCTAGGCCGAGGCCGACCAGCGCCAGGGCCAGGCTGGCGCACAGGGCCAGCGGGATGCCGAGGGCGCCGGAGGCGATCGGGCGGGCGTGCTTGGTCGGGTGCAGGCGGTCGTCGTGGGCGTCCAGGCTGTCGTTCAGCAGGTAGGCGCTGGAGGCGCACAGCGAGAAGGCGGCGAAGGCGACCGCCGACGCGGCCAGCGCCGGCAGGCCGAGCTCATGGCCGGCCAGCATCGGCACGAAGACCAGCAGGTTCTTCAGCCACTGGCGCGGACGCAGGGCGCGCAGCAGGGCGCGGGCGCTACCGCCGCGCCGGCCGGTGGCCGCGTGGGAGGCATCGACGATTTCGTAATCGTGAAGGCCGGCGCGCCTGCCCGGCGCTTCCGCCAGCACCAGGTCGAACAGGCCGAGGTGGGCCGCCACGCGGCGCGCGAAGGGCGGGCTGGCGCCGGCCGCGAGGACGATGCGGCGTCCGCAGGCGCGTTCGGCGGCCAGGTGCGCCAGCAGGGCGCGGTCGTAGGGCAGGGTGGCGGCATCGAGGGCGGCCGCGGCGTACAGGCGCCGCGCGAAGCGGGCGCGGTCGCGCAGCAACCAGAGCGGCAGCATCCAGATCCGGCGCAGGTCCTGTTTCAGGAAGGCCAGCAGGCATTCCCACAGCAGGCCGGAGCGGACCAGGGCGCCGTCCAGCATGACCAGCAGCGGGCGCGAGAGCGGCGGGCCCTTCACTGGGCGGGCGCCTGCGGTTCCGCCTGCGGGGTGCGCAGGTAGGAGGCCGCGAACGGGATCAGGAAGGGGTAGAGTCCCCACACGATGCGGCCCTCGACCCGCACGCACAGGGCCGCATACAGCGGCGGCAGGGCCATCAGGAACAGCAGGCTGCGCAGCGGCTTGAGCGGCGCCGGCGTCTGGCGCCAGCCGAGGACCGCGAGCGGCACGATGGGCAGGCAGGCGCCGGCGATCGAGGCCAGCGAGCGGACGTCGCGCAGCGCGTGGTTGACGGTCCACCAGCTCGGCGCCCAGGTATAGGCGGGCAGGCCCGGGATCAGCCAGAAGCGCACCGCCAGCAGCCAGGCGCCGGCCGCGGCCAGCGCCGCCAGGCCGCCGGCCAGCGGGATGCGGCGCATGGCGAGCAGCCAGACCAGCAGCAGTATGTTTTCTTCGCGCACCGCGGTGCCGAGCAGGCCGGCGAGGGCGGCCAGCCAGGGCTGGCCCGCCAGCACCGCCAGCACGAAGGCGCTGCGGGCGCAGATCGACCCCGGATCGACCAGCAGATACGGGGCGTACCAGAAGGTCGGCAGCGCCACCAGCATCAGGACCCCGGCGCCGGTCGCGCGCTTGCTGTCGAGGCCTGCACGCAGGGCCGCCGCGGTCATCAGGCAGGCGCTGGCGGCCATGAACAGCCAGTTCAGGCCGGCAAACGCCTGGCGCAGGTCGCCGGGCAGGGCGGCGGCGATGGCGGGCACCAGGGTCCGGTAGGGGAAGGGCGGGCGCAGCTGGGCGATGCCGATCTCGCCGCGGAAATAGCGGGCCGTGTCGAAGTAGGCCTGGGAATCCTCGATCGTCCCGCCCCAGCGCCACATCATCAGCGACAGCGCGAGCAGGGCGAACATCAGGAACAGGACCGGCCAGCGGATCGGCTGATCGGCCAGGCGCGCATTGCTGGGTGTCGTCATGGGGCACATTTTGAACGTAACGACGCGAAGTATATGCGCAGACATGTTGTCTGACTAGCCATACGGCTTCGCAAGCCCGTCCGGTTTCGCTACAATCCTGCGCTTTTTCGTCTGCATTTCCTCATGAATCTCCTGTTGCTCTTCATTGCTTTCGGTGCCGGCATCGCCGTGTCCTTCCAGGCTGCCATCAACAGCCAGATGGCGGCCGCGGTCGGCGCCAATTCGGTGGTCGCCGCCCTGGTGTCCTTCATGTGCGGCACGGCGGCGCTGGCGGTGGCGGCCTTCGTCCGCGGCGGCCTGCCCGACGCCCTGGCGGTCCTGCCGCAGCAGCCGCTGTGGAAGTTCTCCGGCGGCTTCCTCGGCGCCGCCTTCATCTTCTGCACCGTGTTGCTGGTGCCGCGCATCGGCCTGCTGAACCTGGTCGTGCTGGTGATCGCCGGCCAGCTGCTGACCTCGATGGCGATCGACCACTTCGGCCTGGTCAATGTCGCCATGCGCAAGGTGTCGGCGGTGCGCCTGGCCGGGGCCGCCGTCATGATCGTGGGCGTGGCGCTGGCCTTGTTCGGCGACCGCATCGTCCAGGCGCTCGACCGCTGAGTTGTTGTAAGTTTTTCACACGAAAAATTCTCTTTCCAAGTGGAACTTTCCGGTCGCTGCTGGTTTTATAATTAATGCATCGTAAGTTTCCACTTCAATCATCGATCGCCCGATGGAACACCACCAGTCCTCGCAGATTCCCACCCTGACGTATATCGAAAACGAAGACCATCCCGTCTTCGGTACCCTGGTCGAGCAGATCCTGCACCTGCTGAATTCGAAGCTGGTGTTTTCGGACATCATCATTCACCAGAACAGTCCGCTGATGCTGCGCCAGCCGAAAGGCCTGGTGGCGGTGACGGATTCGCCGATCACCAAGGAAGAGCTGGAAGAGTTCTTCGACGTCATCGAGCCGAACTGGGCCGACCGGATCCAGGAACGCGCCTTCGACCGCTCGATCGATTTGCACACGGCGCGCATCCGCGCCAACTGCTTCAGCTTCCAGGGCAAGAAACGCCTGGGCTGCGTGATCCGCCGCTTCCCGAAGGAGCCGCTGGCCCTCGATACCCTCGGCCTGCATCCGGACGAGCAGGAATTCGCGCGCCTGACCAGCGGCCTGGTGTTGATCATCGGCGACACCTGCCAGGGCAAGTCGACCACCATCGCGTCGATGCTGGACGAGATCAACAAGCAGCGATCGGGCCACATCATCACCATCGAAGACCCGGTCGAGACCCTGATTCCCCAGCGCAAGTGCATCATCACCCAGCGCGAAGTGGGCGAGGATGCCGACGTCGGCAGCTATTATCTGGGCGCGCTGGACGCACTGCGCGAGCGTCCGGACGTGATCGTGATCGGCGAGATCCGCGACGCCCAGACCGCCCAGGAAGCGCTGGCGCTGGCCGAATCGGGCCCGCTGGTGCTGGCCACCCTGCACGCGCGCTCGACCGAGCTGGGCCTGCAGAAGATGCTGCGCCTGCTGGGCAATTCCGACGTCCAGGGCCAGGCCCTGGCGCACGCCCTGCGCGGCGTATTGTGCCAGGCGCTGCTGCCGTCCAGGCAGGGCAACCGCTACCATCTCGCCACCGAATGCCTGAGCATCAGCCCGCAAGTGGCCGGCATGATCGAGCAGGGCGACCTGGGCGCCATCCGCGCCCACATGAACGCTGGCCGCGAGCCGGGCTGCCACACGATGAACAGCGTGCTGGAAGGTCTGCTGGCCTCGCACAAGGTCGGCGTCGACGAGGCGCGCGCGGCGACCACCGACCGGATCGGCTTTGCGGAGATGGTGTAAGGACTGTTCTGCGATCGGCCATGAAAAAACCGGGCATTGCCCGGTTTTTTTATCGCTTGCCGGCGGCTGGCGGGGCCAGCCTGCCGGCAGGAAATCAGCCGCGGCGACGACGCAGTGCGGCGCCCATGCCGATCATGGCCAGGCCCATCAGCGACAGCGCGCCCGGTTCCGGCAGGGCGTATGCCTGGCCCGGATCGTCCACGCGGAAGCCCAGGATGTTGGTGCCGCCATTCCACTTGGAATTGTAGTTATAGCTGTTCTTGAAGCGCAGGTCGCGCAGGCCCAGGGTGTTGGCGAAGTAGTCCGAGTTCAGCTGCTCGCTCCACAGGCCTTTGGTCGACATGTCGACCGATGCATACGAATCGGCGATGCCGGTCTGGCCGTTGCTGCTCGGGACCACGCTGCCGACGATGGTGTTCGAGGCATTGCCGGTGTCCATGCCGGTGTCGAAATACAGGCGGGCCAGCAGGGTGCCGTCGGTGTAGCCGTTGGCGCAGGAGTAGCCGCAGCGGATGCCTGCAGCGGAAGAGGCCAGCGAGGTGGCGGTCATGCCAGGCACACTCAGGTCGCGCCAGTACAGGTCGAGGTAGCCGCCGGTGGCCGGGAACGGGTTGGTTGCCGATGGCGAACCGGCCTGGATGCCGTAGAACATGCCGGTGATCTGGCCGCCGCTCAGTTTGTTCACGAAGAAGGCGCCGTCGCCGCTCGGATCGATCGAGTCGTGCGGCGTGTTGACGTCGCCGGTTTCCATGGTCGAGACGACGAAGACGCCCCAGTTGATTTCTTTGCCATCGGACCAGGTATGGGCACCGTTGATGGCGATCTGCTCCTGACCGGTGAATTTCAGGTAAATCGGGCCGGCTGGCAGAGGAGTTGCCGGCGCGGCGGTAGCGCCGGCGGTAACGAAGGCGGCTGCTAAGGAAAGGAGAATTTTTTTCATAGTATGGATAAGAAGTTGACGACGATTACCCCATCCCACATTAAGCAGCTTTCGTGCCAGCAATTAGTTGAGCTATTGTAAGTCCTTGTATTCATGGGGGGTTTTTTAGTTACGTTAGTAAACTCACATTGCCCTAAAAGCATTTAAATTATCGAGTGTAAAAAATCTCGACAAACCTGGCCACGTCAATCGAGCGGCACCGCGCGATAGCCGTTGACCTCGGCCGGCGTCACCATGCGTGCCGCATTGCCCCAGCTCGCGCGCGCATAGCTCACCACCGCCGCGACTTCGGCATCGTTCAGCACCGGGCTGTAGGGCGGCATGCCGTAAGGGCGCGGATTGCCCGCGGTCGAGGGCGCGAAACCGCCGTTCAGCACGATGCGGATGGCGTTGACGGGATGCGCCAGCTGGAGCGTCCGGTTGCCGGCCAGGGCCGGATAGGCCGGGCCGCCATCCTCGCCGGCGGCACCGCGTCCATCCTTGCCGTGGCAGTCGGCGCAATGCTGGCCGTAGAGCCGGCCGCCGAGCTTCATTAGCGCCTCCGGCGGCGGCTCTGCCGGCGCGCGCTCGGCGGCGTCCGCCGGCAGGGATGTCAAATACACCGAGATCGCGCCGATGTCGCCGTCCGACAGGTGCTGCAGGCTCTGCCCGACCACCTCCGCCATCGGCCCGAACACGGCGCCGCGCGGCGAGACCCCGCTGCGCAGCAACTGGGCCAGCTGCGGATCGTTCGATGCCAGCGGAGGCGCATACCAGCCCAGCACCGGGATCAGGCCGCCGTGCAGGCCTTCGCCGCTGGCGCCCAGGCCGTTGCGCGGGCTGTGGCAGGCGCTGCAGTGACCCAGTCCGTCGACCAGGTAGGCGCCGCGGTTCCAGTCGGCGCCGCGCGCGGGCTCGGGTGTGAAGACGCCGGGCTTGAAGTAGAGCAGGCGCCAGGCCGCCAGCGCCGCCTGGCTGCCGTAGGGTGCGCTCAGCGCGTGCGGCTGGCGTGCATTGCGCTGCGGCGGCAGGCTGCGCAGGTAGGCGAACAGGGCGTCGGCATCGTCGCGCGTGACCTTCGTATAGTTCGGGTAGGGGAAGGCCGGATAGAGCAGGCGGCCGCCGGGCGCGATGCCGTTGTGCAGGGCGTTCCAGAAATCGTCGGCGCTCCAGGCGCCGATGCCGGTCTCGCGGTCGGGCGTGATATTCGGCGCCATCACCCGGCCGAAGGGCGTGTCGACCGCGCGTCCGCCGGCATAGGCGGCGCCGCCGCGCACCGTGTGGCAGGCGGCGCAGTCGCCGGCGCGCGCCAGGTAGGCGCCGCGCGCGATGTTGCCGGCCTCCGACGCCCAGGCTTGCGGCGAGCGCGAGGGGATGAATTCGGCGCGCGGCCAGGCCAGCAATGCCGCGGCGACGGCGAGGACGAGAAGGACGCCGAGGGCGATCAGGATGCGGCGCTTCATGGCTTCGGCTCCGGGGCGCTGCCGCAGGCCAGCGGCAGGGGATGGGAAAGGGATGGCGCCGGGCTCGGGTCGGCCGGCAAAGCTTCGCTGGCCAGCCAGGCCGAGATCGCCGAGACGTCGGCGAGGCTCAGGCGCGAGGCGATGCTGCCCATGCAGTCCGGGGCGAGGGCGTGGCGGCTGCCGTTGCGCCAGGCGCCGAACTGGGCGTTGATGTAGTCGCGCGGCAGACCGACCAGGCCGGGGATGGCGGGCAGGGCGCCGGTCAGGCGCTCGCCATGGCAGGCGATGCAGGCCGGCACCTTCAAGGCGGTATCGCCACGCGTGACCAGCTGGCGGCCGCGTTCCAGTTCGGCGGCCGGCAGGCTGGCGCGGTCGAGCACCGGCGCCGGCAGGTGCTGGGCCGAGAAATAGTCGGCGATCTCGCGCAGGTAGTCGTCGGACAGGTGCTGGACCATCCAGGTCATCAGCGGGTACTGGCGCCGGCCTTCGCGGAAATTGCTCAATTGGTTATACAGATAGCCGGCCGGCTTGCCGGCAATGCGCGGATAGTACTGGCGCTCGCTGCCGGAACCGGCCGCCGCCGGCGGCGTGGTCGCGCTGCCGTGGCAGGAGGCGCAGGCGGCCAGGCGCTGGGCCAGGGTGCCTGGCACGCGCTGTTGCTGTGCCTTTACTTGCGCCTGCACTTGCGCCTGTACCGCTGCGGGAGCCGCCAGCGCGCAGGCAAGCAGGAAGGGGCGGATGAAACCTCGCATGATGAATTCCGGTTGGGAATGCTGCTAGGGCACGGCAGGCGGCCGCGGCGTTTTTGTCTTCCGAGCAATATTGTAAACGAATAAGCATTGGAGGCGGCAGTGCGGTCGGTATCGCTTCCTTCTCCCGCGGCAATGTTTTTATGCTAAATTTTCTTACTTGCAATTCTGGAAATATGCTCCATGCATAAACTGTCTTCCCTGATCCTTTTCGCGGCCGCCTGGGCCGGCGCCGGCCACGCCGCCGAAGTCGATGTCCGGCTTCGCCTGCTGGCCGCGGATGCGCTGGAAGTCAGCTACACCTTGCCTCCCGCTTGCCATGGCCTTGTTTTCCTGAAGGGCGGCGAGGCCGGCCGCGAGACGCGCGCAGGCTGGCTGCCGCAGGGGCAGGAAGGCGTGGCCGGTGCCGACCGGCTCGAACGGCGCGGCGAAGCGTCCGCTTCGGTGCCGACAACGCTGCGTTTCCGGGTGCCGGCCGGGACCCGCCACATCGGCTTTCCGGCCGCCTTTCCGGTCGGGCAGGGACTGTACGTCCACCTGTCGAACTATGCGGTGGATGGCAGTTGCGGCAAGGTGATATACCGGCTGGCGGCGCCCGGCATCGCCGTCGCTGGACACGCTTACCGGGATGCCGCGGTGGCCGCCGAGGGCGCCGACGCCGCGGTCCTGCTCTTGATGGCGCCGCTCCCGGATCGGGATGGCGCGGTGCCGGCCTATTTCGATCCCCGGCTGCCGGCCGCCGCGGTGGCGCAGATCAGGGCGGTGGCGGACGGCACCGTCGAAGTCCTGCACGGCGCGCTGCCGCATGCCCGCTTCACGCGCCCGATCGTGGCCGCGGCCTATGCCGAGGAGCCGGGCGGCCCGAACATCGGCGGCGACGCTGCCGGCGTGCTGCGCCTGGCCCTGTTCAACTGGCCGCGCGAAGCGGGACCGAACGAGCAGGCCCAGCTGACCCGGCTGGTCTCGCATGAATTCAGCCACCGTTTCCAGTTGCGCGACGCGGCCGACGTCTACCCGGACGCGCGCCTGATCCACGAGGGCGGGGGCGAATTCCTGCGCTGGATGGTGTCGCTGCAGAAGGGCTGGCTGACGCCGGAGAAGGCGGCGGCCGACCTCGACCAGGCGCTGGCCGACTGCATGCTGTATACCGAGGGGCGCAGCTGGCGTTCGCTGTCGGCGCGCGAGATCGCCGGCAACCGCCTCGAATACCGCTGCGGCCTGCCGGCCTGGGCGTATGTGCTGGCGGCGCGCCAAGGCAGCGGCACGGCATTCGCGCGCATCGACGGCTTCTACCGCGAACTGGGCGCCGGCCGCCGGCCCGACTTTGCCCAGGCGCTGGAATGCGGCGAGACGCCGGCATGCCGGGCCCGCCGGCTTCCGGCGCTGCTGGGCGCGGATGGCGCGATGGAGGCGCAATGGGCCGGCCTGTTCGGCGAGACCGGCCTGGCCGCCCCGGTGGCGCCGACCCGGGCGCAGCAGAACGCGATGGTGTTGCGCGCCATGATCAAGCTGATGAAGGACGACTGCGGCGGCGCCAGTGGCACCACGGAAACGCCGGACGGCGTCATCCTCGACGGCATGAAGTCCTGCAAGACCTTCTCCCGCGACGCCTACGTCACCACGATCGAGGGCTTGCCGGTATTCGGCGACCCCGCCACCGGTGCCGCCATGACGGCCGCCTGCACTGCGCGCCATGCGCTGGTGCTGGGCCTGAAGGACGGCGGCACGCTCAGCGCGCCTTGCCCCGAACCCTACCGGATGCGCACGGCCTTCTACCAGGTTGACATCGGAAAGCTGCTGGCCGCGCTGCGGCGCGCGGAATAGCCGCCGAATGACCGCTAGCGCGCATCCTGGTAGCTGCGCAGATAGGCCTGCAGCGCGAGGATCTGGTTGGCGTCGCTGATGCCCCAGAAGCGCATCTTCGTGCCGGGCACCGCCTTGCCGGGGTCGCGCAGGAAGGCGGCCAGGGTCTGTTCGTTCCAGACGATGCCGGCGTTCTTCATCGCCGTGGAATAGGCGTAGTCGGGCGTGGAGCCGGCGCGGCGGCCGAACAGGCCGTTCAGCTGGGGGCCGAAGCCGCCGTGAGCGTTGGGGCCGACCTGGTGGCAGGAGGCGCATTGCTGGAAGATGCGCTGGCCGGTGGCGGCGTCGGTGCCGGAGGGGGCGCAGCCTTGCAGCAGCGATGTTGCGAGCAGGAGAGTGACAAAATGCTTCATGCCGCGATTATAGGCTGCCGGCCCAGACCGGACCGGTAGCCCGGCGGGCGGCGTCAGGCGCTGGCCTGGGCTTGCGCTTGTGCCTCGGCTTGCGCCGCGGCACGCACTGCCAGCCGGGCGGCGTTGCCGGCGGCGCTCTCGGCCGCGGCCGGGAAGTGTTCGCGCCAGTGGCGGTAGATGCGCAGGGCCACGTGGGCATCGTCGGCCGCGTACTGGATCTGCTGTTCGGACAGGCGCGGCAGCGCCCAGTTGGTGGTGGTGATACGGCGCGACTTCTGCAGCCGCTTGCCGAAGAAGCGCGCGACCGCGGTCTTCGCGCCCCAGGCGTTGCGATCGCGCGGCTGGACCGAGCGCAGGGCGGTGGCGAGGTCGATCACGTTGCGGGTGTCGATGCCGAGCTTGGCGCGCAGGCGGCGCAGGTCGTCGCCGAGGCCGAAGCCGACCTTCAGGATCGCCGGCGACTCCAGCACTTGGCGCAGTACCTCGGCCAGGTGCGGCGCGGTGGCGGAGCCGGTCTGGAACAGCCAGGCGCGACGGTCGTCCGCGAGCTGCACCAGATGCGGCCCGGTCGATACTTCGCCTTTCTGGAAAGTCGGCTTCGATTCGGTATCGAAGCCGATCGCATCCGCGGCCAGCAGGGCGGCAAGCGCGGCCTGCGCATCCTCACTGGAACGCACCAGCCGCACGTCCGCCAGCGCGATGCCCTGGTAGGGCGGCAGCTCGTCTTCGGCGGCCGGGATGGGTTCGCTCATATGATCAGTTTTATCTGCTCATTTGCGCGAGAACTTCGACGCCAGCTGCTGCAGCTTTTCCTGGCGCTTGCGCTCCGCCTCTTGCTGGGCCGCGGCTTCGCGCTCGGCCTTCTTGCGCTCGGCTTCCTTCTTGAAGCGCTGCTGCAACAGTTCCTTGGCGTGCTGGCGATGGGTGTCCGTCACCTCGGCGCCCGGCTTGCCGTCCAGGTCGTAGCGCACCGTCGCCTTTTCCATGGCGCGCAGGTAGCGCATCGAACCGGTGTGGATGCCGAGTGCGGCGCGCATCAGCTTGCGGTTCAGGCTGGGCAGGCGGGCCAGCAACTGCTTGTCGATGCCGATCTCGAGCGGCAGGCAGTTGCGGAACGCTTCGAACTGCTGCTGCAGTTGCTTGAGCAGGGCGCGCGGAGAATCCGCGGCCGGCGTCCCGGCGGCCGGCGCTCCGGCGGCCGGCGCATCGGCCGGCGTGGTGGCGGCAGCGACCGGCTCCGGCGTGGTGTCGGCAGCGTTGTTTTCGTTGGCCTCGGGGGATTCGGCGACGTTACTAATCGTATTCATTGACTTCATGGTAAGAACAGGAAGCGGAAGGATAGCATGGCAAGGCGGCAGATGTACCGCTGAGCCGTGTAAGGGTTCGTCGACTCCGCCGGCAGACCGTGATTTCCTTCGCGTGCGGCGGGCGCGGCAGCAAGAAATCGTGTATGATCCGCCCCTTTGCTTGCGCACGGCTTGCGCCGACGCAGACCGGCCAGGGGTCGGAGAATGCAGCGCCAATATGCGGATTCGTTATATCCATTATCGGATATTTCAATTATCGCTAAATATTTCCTTGGTGCATAATATGCCTGTCTCCTCTATTTCTCCCTTTGGAAAATAGCTCAAGCCCGTTCCTTGACGGGCTTTTTTTCGTTCCGACATGCTAAACCGCGATTTCAACCATTTTCCGAGCTGCTCTTGCCCTCCGTCCGTGCGTCCCGATGCCGCCAGTCCAGGCCGCGTCCCACGTCCGCCGGCAAGCGCTGTACGAAGTGCTTGATATCCGGCCGTCTGCCCTTAGTTAGGGCCATCCCGTTATTCCTCGCCCGAGGTCCGCAAGCGGACCAGGTGGCTTATTGACTTCGCAGGCGCGCATCCCGCCTCGACTGGAGAATGTTAATCATGAAAAACACCGCCAAGACATTGACACTGACAGCGAAGAAGGCGCCGGCGAAGAGCACGGCCCAGCTGTCCGTGCCGAAAACCGCGACCTCCTACTTCCTCGAAACGGAAGCGGCGGCAGGCGGTCCGGCGGCCAAGGTCACGGTGGTCAAGACGCGTTCCCGCCTGGCCTCGCTGAAAGCGGCCCAGGCCGAGCAATCGGCCGCCGCCAGCAGCCCCGCCGAAGTCCAGGCCGCGCAACTCCAGCCGGAGCAGTTCGAACGGTCCGCCGCTGCGGAAGCCGTCGCCGAAGGTGAGCAAGCCGCCGAGATCGTCGCCGAGACCGTGGACGACGCCGCACCGGAGGCGGCACCCGTGGTTGGCGCAGTTGCCGCGGTCGCCGCCGACGACGCCGATCCTGTCCCGATGCCGACGGCTCCGGCCGCGCCGCCGGTGATCGTGCGCAAGCGCACCTCGAAGCTGGCCGCCCTGAAAGCCGCCGCCGACACCGCCGTCGTAGCACCGGCCGCGGCACCCGCCGCCGCCGCGGCACCGGTCGCCGAAGAAGCGCCGGCCGCGCGCGTGGTCCGCACCCGCACCCGCCGCATCGACCCGTCGGCGTCGCCCGCCGCCGCGCCGACCGGCAGCGTCAGCACCACCACCGACGCCGCCGCGCTGGCCGCGATCGACACCTCCGGCTATCTGCTGCCGCAGGTGAAGGTGCCGGGCCGCCGCGGCCGCAAGCCGAGCGAGTTCGTGCCGGAGAACGACGAGATCGCCGCGCTGAACGCGGTCGAGCGCGCCGAAATGAAGGCGGCGTCCAAGCTGCGCGAACGCAAGGCCAAGGGCATCCCGGCCATGCTGGGCGCAGAGCAGGGCTTCTCGGGCGAGGAGCTGGAAAAGCGCCGCACCCAGCTGAAGAACCTGATCAACATGGGCAAGGAGCGCGGCTACCTGACCCATGCGGAGATCAACGACCACCTGCCGGAAAACATCATCGATCCGGAAGCGATCGAAGGCATCATCGCGACCTTCAACGACATGGGCATCGCCGTCTACGAGCGCGCTCCGGAAGCCGAAATGATGCTGCTGTCGGACGCCGTCGTGACCCCGACCAGCGAAGACGAAGTCGAGGCCGCCGCCGCGACCGCGCTGTCGACCGTCGACTCCGACTTCGGCCGCACCACCGACCCGGTCCGCATGTACATGCGCGAAATGGGCGCGGTGTCGCTGCTGACCCGCGAAGGCGAGATCGCGATCGCCAAGCGCATCGAGGAAGGCCTGAAGGACATGGTGCAGGCGATCTCCGCCTGCCCGGTGACGATCTCGGAAATCATCGCCCTGTCGCACAAGATCGCCAGCGACGAGCTGAAGATCGATGACGTGGTCGACGGCCTGATGGCGCCGGACGAAGGCGCCCCGGCCGCGCCGGCCAGCGCATCGTCGGACGAGGACGACGAGGAAGAGCTGGAAGACGAGGAAGAGGAAGAAGGCGCTACCTCCGGCAGCGCCGCCGCCGGCTACTCGGCCGAGCAGCTGGCCGCGCTGAAGAAGACCGCGCTGGACAAGTTCTCCATCATCGAGAAGCAGTTCGACAAGATGGGCCACGCCTTCAAGACCCACGGCTACGGTTCGCTGCAGTACATCGCGGCCCAGGACGTGATCTCGACCGAACTGCTGGGCATCCGCTTTACCGCCAAGATCGTCGAAAAGCTGTGCGACACCCTGCGCGGCCAGATGGACGAAGTGCGTTCGATCGAGCGCGCCGTGCTGGACATCTGCGTGAACCGCTGCGGCATGCCGCGCGCCCACTTCATCAAGGTCTTCCCGGGCAACGAGACGGACCTGGAATGGGTGCAGCGCGAAGTCGATTGCGCCTACCCGTACAGCGCCGTGCTGTCGCGTAACGCGCCGGCCATCATGGAACTGCAGCGCCGCATGATCGACCTGCAGGCGCGCGTGGCGCTGCCGCTGGCCGATCTCCGCAAGATCAACAAGCAGATGGCGGCCGGCGAAAAGCGCGCCCGCACCGCGAAGCGCGAAATGACGGTGGCCAACCTGCGCCTGGTGATCTCGATCGCGAAGAAGTACATCAACCGCGGCCTGCAATTCCTCGACCTGATCCAGGAAGGCAATATCGGCCTGCTGAAGGCGGTCGACAAGTTCGAATACCGCCGCGGCTATAAATTCTCGACCTACGCGACCTGGTGGATCCGCCAGGCGATCACCCGTTCGATCGCCGACATGGCCCGCACCATCCGCGTGCCGGTGCACATGATCGAAACGATCAACAAGATGAATCGCATCTCGCGCCAGATCATGCAGGAAACCGGCAGCGAGCCGGACATGGCGACCCTGGCGGCCAAGATGGAGATGCCGGAATCGAAGGTCCGCGAGATCATGAAGATCGCGAAGGAGCCGATTTCGATGGAAACCCCGATGGGCGAGGACGGCGATTCCCAGCTGGGCGACTTCATCGAGGACAACGCGACCCTGGCGCCGCTGGAAGCCGCGATGCACGCATCGATGCGCGGTGTGATCAAGGAAGTGCTGGACTCGCTGACCCCGCGCGAAGCCAAGGTCCTGCGCATGCGCTACGGCGTCGAGATGTCGAACGACCACACGCTGGAAGAAGTCGGCAAGCAGTTCGACGTGACCCGCGAGCGTATCCGCCAGATCGAAGCCAAGGCGATGAGCAAGCTGCGCCAGCCTTCGCGTTCGGACAAGCTGAAGACTTTCCTGCAGAATCAGTAAGCCTCGCGCTTTCTTCTAAAACGCCCCGGTCCGCCGGGGCGTTTTTTTGCCAGGAACAGGGGCGCCAGCACAGGCGCGCTAGAATAGGTCACATGACGAACCGACGACTTCTTTCACTGGCGGCGGCCATCCTTTGCGGCCTGGCCGCCGCCGGCGCGCGCGCCGATGACGGCGATGCAATCTCCACCGACCGTCCCGGCTTTGCCGAATCCAGCCAGACCGTCGGCAAGGGCCGCGTCCAGCTCGAGACCAGCCTGCAGTGGGACCGCCAGCGCGACGACGAACTCCATACCCGCACCTTGAGCACGCCGACCCTGCTGCGCATCGGCCTGGGCGCGAGCAGCGAGCTGCGCATCGAGACCGATGGCCGCACCGTGGTCCACGCCAGCGAGCCGTCCAGCGGCGTGCACACGACCGTGGCCGGCTATGCGGACACCGCGCTCGGCATCAAGTGGCACCTGGCCGATGCGCAAGCTGAAGGCCTGGCCGGCCGGCCCTCGCTGGGCCTGCTGCTGCACGCCGACCTGCCGAGCGGCAGCCGCGAGCTGCGCGGCCATGGCCTGCGGCCCTCGCTGCGCCTGGCGGCCGACTGGGACCTGGCGCAGGGCACCACCTTCAGCCTGATGCCGGGCCTGGCCACCGACAGCGACGACCAGGGCCAGCGCTACGGCTACGGTCTCCTGGCCGCCAACCTGGGCCGGGAATTCAGCGAGCGCCTGCGTGGCTTCGTCGAAGCGGCGGCGACCCAGATCGCCAGCGCCAGGCATGGAGGCACCCAGGCCAGCGTCGACGCCGGCCTGGTCTACCTGGTGAACAAGGATTGCCAGCTCGACGTCTCGCTGGTCCATGGACTCGACCGCCGCAGTCCGGACCTGAGCCTGGCTTTCGGGCTGTCGCTGCGCCGCTAGTGCGGCGGCTCGATCGCCAGGTACATGACGCCATGCAGCAGGGCGTACCAGGACAGTCCGAATTCCTTCGGCAGGCGTGGATGGACGCGATTCCAGGGCCAGGTGTCCGCTTGCGGACACTGTCCGCCGGCTTTCCCTCAGCTGTGGTGTGAGCAAATTGCAGTCTTGCAATCTGGCATGTTAGGATATTTTTAACTTAACATTTGCACAGGCAAGCCATGGCAGAGCTGGAAGTCGCCAAGCACGGCAAGAACGTCATTCACCTGATGACGAAAAAGGAACACAAGGTCTCGCACCGGATCCGCGAAATCGTCATCGAGATCGCGATCATCGTGTTTGCCGTCACCATGAGCATCTGGCTGCATGGCCTGAGCGAGCACCATCACCAGCAGCAGGAGGTGAGGACCTTCCTGATCGGGCTGAAGAGCGACCTGGCCGAGGATGCCGCCTCGCTTGCCGGCATCAAGGAAGGCTACCGCGGCTTCGATGCGAACTATGCCTACCTGGCCAGCCTCGATCCGGACAAGCAGCCGGACTGGGCGAAATTCCGGACCGCCTACGCCGGCTTCGACAGCAACTGGTTCTTCATCCCGACCAGGAGCCGCTACGACGGCTTCCTGATGAGCGGCAAGCTGACGAACATCGAGGACCAGAAGCTGCTGGCCGCCATCCTCAACCTCTACCAGTCCTTGCTCCCGCAGATCCAGACCTCGGAGGGAGGATGGCTGACCCGCCAGCGCAAGCTGCGCGACTATCGCGACGACAAGCTGGAGGCCGATGACGACCTGGCGCATTACCGATTCCTGACCGCGCCGAAGGCCAAGCGCCTGGTGGGGCAGATGCAGACCAGTCCCCAGCTCTACGAGCGCTACCAGGCCTATATCGACCAGAGCAGGCAGATCATCAAGACGGTCGACGCCCTCTATCCGGACCAGGCCGGCCGCAAGGCAAACTGAGCGGGAGGGAACCGTCGCTCCCGCTTTCGCGGGGACGACGGCAATGTCGGATCAGCCGGTGTTGCGCAAGCCAGCCGCAACACCGTTAATCGACAAATGAATCCCCCGATGCACCCGCACATCGATCTGCTCGGGATCCTGCGACAGCGCCCGGTGCCGCTGGATCAGCTCGACCTGCAAGTGGTTCAGCGGATCCAGGTAGGCGAAGCGGTTCTGGATCGACCTTGCCAGCAGCGGGTTCGAGGCCAGGCGGTAGGCAGCGCCGGTTACCTGTTCCAGGCAGCGCAGGGTCGCGCCGTACTCCGCCGCGATGCGCTTGAAGATGCGCTCGCGCAGCTCCACGTCCGGCACCAGCTCGGCGTAGCGGCCGGCGATCGGCAGGTCGGTCTTGGCCAGCACCATGTCCATGTTCGACAGGAGCGTCGCGAAGAAGGGCCACTGCCTGAACATCTCCTGCAGCAGCGCCAGGCGCTCCTCGCGCTTGCCTTCATCTTCGCCAAGCCAGCCCGAGACGGCGGCGCCGAAGCCGTACCAGCCCGGCAGCAGCAGGCGGCACTGGCCCCAGGAGAAGCCCCAGGGGATCGCGCGCAGGTCTTCGATGCGGCGGGTCGACTTGCGCGAGGCCGGGCGCGAACCGAGATTCAGTTCCGCGATCTCGGCGATCGGCGTGGCGGCGAAGAAGTAGTCCGTAAAGCCCGGGGTCTCGTACACCAGGTTGCGGTAGGCGCGATACGCCCGTTCCGACAGCTCGGCCATCACCTTTTCGTATTCGGCCAGGCGCGCCACCTGCACCGGGTCGACGCCGTGCGGCATCAGGCCGGCTTCCAGCGTGGCGGCCACCAGCAGCTCGAGGTTGCGGCGGCCGATTTCCGGGTTCGAGAATTTCGAGGAGATGATCTCGCCCTGTTCGGTCAGGCGGATCTGGCCGTTCACGGTGCCCGGCGGCTGGGCCAGGATCGCATCGTAGCTCGGGCCGCCGCCGCGGCCGACGGTGCCGCCGCGGCCATGGAACAGGCGCAGCTTGACGCTGGCCTGCTCGAACACCTTCACCAGCTTCAGCTCGGCCTGGTAGAGCTCCCAGTTCGAGGTCAGGAAGCCGCCGTCCTTGTTCGAATCCGAATAGCCGAGCATGACTTCCTGCAGCCGGCCCTGGTGCTCGATCAGCTCCTTCACGCCAGGGATCGCCATCCACTCGCCCATGATCTCGCTGGCGCGCTGCAGGTCGGGGATGGTTTCGAACAGCGGGATCACCATCACGTCGCATTCCTTGTCGCCGGGGCGCAGCAGGCCGGTCTCCTTCTGCAGCAGCAGCACTTCCAGCAGGTCGGACACGGTCTCGGTGTGCGAGATGATGTAGTTGCGGATCGCGCGCGCGCCGTAGCGCTGGCGGATCTCGCGCGCCGCGCGCAGCACGCCCAGCTCGGACTGCGTCTCGTCGGAGTAGGCGGCGTAGGGCGTGGTCAGCAGGCGCGGGTGGGCGATCTCGGCCAGCAGCAGCTTCACCTTGGCGGCTTCGTCGAGGCCGGCGTAATTCGCTTCGACGCCGGCGCCCTTGAACAGCTCGGCCAGCACGCGCTCGTGGATGTCCGAACTCTGGCGCATGTCCAGCGAGGCCAGGTGGAAGCCGAAGATGGCGACCGCGCGCAGCAGGCCGGCCAGGCGCGGCTTGACCAGGATGGCGCCGTGGTTGTTGGCCAGCGAATCGGCCAGCACCTGCAGCTCGGCCTGCAGCTCGGCCGGGCCGCCGTAGGCGTCGGCGTGGCCGACTTCCTTGCGCAGCGGATTGGTGGCGCCCAGCAGCCGCGCGGTCGAGGCCAGGCGCGCGTAGATGCCGATCAGGGCGCGCCGGTAGGGTTCGTCGGCGCGGTGCGGCGAGGTGTCCGGCGAGGCCGCCGCCAGGGCTTCGAGAGCGGCGTCGGCCGGCACCAGCAGGGTCGAGGTCGACAGCTCGGCGCCCAGCGCGTGCACTTCGTCGAGGTAGAAGTCGAAGATGGTGGTGGCGTGGCGCACCAGGGCGCGCTGCATGGTGCCGGCGTTGACGTTCGGGTTGCCGTCGCGGTCGCCGCCGATCCAGCTGCCCATCTGCAGGTAGGTGGCATCGCCCAGCTCCGCCTGCAGCTCGTCCTCGATGTCGTCGTACATGGCCGGCAGTTCGCGCAGGAAGGTCGTGCGGTAGTAGGACAGCGCGTTCTCGATCTCGTCGGCCACGGTCAGCTTTTCGTAGCGCAGCATGCGGGTCTGCCACAGCGTCGCCACGCGCGCCTGCAGCAGCATCAGGTTGTGGGCGCGCTCCTTCGGCGTCAGCGGCAGGTCGCGTTCGGCCAGCAGGCGGGCGATGTCGTGCTCGGCGTCGAGGATGGACTTGCGCTGCACCTCGGTCGGGTGGGCGGTCAGCACCGGCGAAATCAGGGCTTCGCGGAGAAAAGCCTTCACCTGCTCGCGCCCGACGCCGGCATCCTGCAGGCGCGCCAGCGCATAGGCCACGCTGGCCGGCTGGGCCTTCGATCCGGCCAGCTGGTGGGCGCGGCGGCGGCGCACGTGGTGCTGGTCTTCGGCGATGTTGGCCAGGTGCGAGAAATACGAGAACGCGCGCACCACCGAATTGGTCTCTTCGCGCGTGAGCTTCTTCAGCAGGGTGGTGAGTTCTTCGCCGGCCTGCGGATCGTCTTCGCGGCGGAAGCGCACGGCGGTCTGGCGAATGGTCTCGACGACGTCGAACACCGCTTCGCCCTCCTGGTTGCGCAGCACGTCGCCCAGCAGGCGGCCGAGCAGGCGGATGTCTTCTTTCAGCGGCGCGTCCTTGTCGCCGGCCTGGACAGGGGCGGCGGTTTGCGGATCGGCTTGGGGATCAAGGTTTGCAGCTTTGTTCATTATCGAGCACAGGTTGAATGATCGGGGTCCCATTGGGGGCACGGATGTACAACGATGCCATGGCGGTTGCCACGGTTCTGCAAGGGGCCGCATGCTAGAATTTGTGGTTGCAGGCATGCCGCCAACCGGCGTCGGCCGATCCTGGCACAACGACAGTGAAAGAAATTGTTTTGAACGCTAATAACGACACGACGCAGCGCGTTCCAACCCGCCTCATTATCGCATCCCGCGAGAGCCGGCTGGCCATGTGGCAGGCCACGCACGTGCGCGACCGCCTCGCGGCATTATATCCGCATTGCCAAATCGATATTCTCGGCATGACCACCCGCGGCGACCAGATCCTCGACCGCACCCTGTCCAAGGTCGGCGGCAAGGGCCTGTTCGTGAAGGAGCTCGAGGTCGCGATGCAGGAGGGTCGGGCCGACCTGGCGGTGCACTCGCTCAAGGACGTGCCGATGGAATTGCCGGAAGGCTTCGAACTGGCCGCCGTACTCGAACGCGAGGATCCGCGCGACGCCTTCGTCTCGAACGACTACGCCAGCCTGGCCGGACTGCCGGCCGGCAGCGTGGTTGGCACCAGCAGCCTGCGCCGCCAGGCCCTGATCGCGGCGCGCTATCCGCAGCTGGTGATCAAGCCGCTGCGCGGCAACCTCGACACCCGCCTCGGCAAGCTCGACCGCGGCGACTACGCCGCCATCATCCTGGCCGCCGCCGGGCTCAAGCGCCTGGGCCTGGAAAGCCGCATCCGCGCCTGTCTGCCGCTGGAAGAAAGCCTGCCGGCTGCCGGCCAGGGTGCGATGGCGATCGAGATCGCTTCCGCCGAACGCAGCGACGGCGTCGACCTGCGCGCACTGCTGGCGCCGCTGAACCACGACGATACGTCGCGCGCCGTGGCCGCCGAACGCAAGGTCTCGCGCGTGTTCGGCGCCAGCTGCCAGATCCCGCTGGCCGCCCACGCTACCGTCGACGGCGCCACGCTGCACCTGCGCGCCATGGTCGCGACCCCGGACGGACGCCGCAGCGCCTTCGCCGAAAGCCACGGTCCGGTGGACGGACCTGAACAGCTGGGCCAGCAGGTATCGGACCGCCTGCGCGAACAGGACGCCGACGCCATCCTGGCCGAGTGCAAGGCCGAGTCGGCCGCACCCTGATGACCGGCGCGGTCGTCATCACCCGTCCCCGCCAGCAGGCCGAGCCGCTGGCGCGCGCCGTGGCCGCCCTCGGCCGCAGGCCGGTGCTGCTGCCGCTGCTGGAGATCTCGCCGCTTTCTGAAACGGAGCAGGGCGGGCTGCGCCGGGTGCTGGCCGGCCTGGACGCCTATGCGCTGGTGGTGTTCGTCTCGCCGAACGCGATCGACGCCGCCTTTGCCCACCTCGCGCACTGGCCCGAGGGCGTCGACATCGGCGTGGTCGGCGAAGGCAGCCGCGCGGCGCTGGCCAGGTACGGCGTGCCGGATGCCGGCGTGCGCGTCCATTGCCCGGCAGACCCGGCCCACAGCGATTCCGAACACTTGCTGCAGGCGCTCGACCTGCGGGCGCTGGCCGGCCGCCGCGTGCTGGTGGTGCGCGGCGACGGCGGGCGCGAGCTGATGCCGGACGCGCTGCGCGGCGCCGGCGCCACGGTCGAGACGGTAACGGCCTACCGTCGCGCGGTGCCCGAGCTGACCCAGGCGCTGGCCGAACAGCTGTCCGGCTTGCTGGCCGCGCCGAACGACTGGATAATCACGAGTTCGGAAGCCCTGCGCGGACTGGTATCCCTGGTCGAGCGCATGGGCGAGTCCCCACAGCGGCTGCGGCGCCAGCGCCTGATCGTGCCGCATGCGCGCATCCACGAGACGGCGCTCGCGCTCGGGTTCGAACAGCTGGTCCTCACCGGTTCCGGCGACGAACGCCTCCTTGCCGCGTTACAATCACAAGCATGAACGAATTGCCCAAACATTCCGAACAACCGAGCACGGGCGGCCAGGTGGTCCCGGAGACCTATATCTCGCCTTCGCCCGCCGAACCGCGCGTGCCGGAAGGCCCCCGCGTGGGCGGGCTGCTGAACAAGCCGCAGAACGTCGCCATCATCGTGCTGGCCCTGCTGCTGGGACTGCAGACCTGGTCGACCCACAGCCGCTTCAACAAGCTGCGCGAAGACGTCGCCAAGACCCTGCAGAAGGATAACGCCGCCAACGCCGAGACGTCCCAGCGGTTGGCAGACACCCAGGAGACGGCCAAGGAGCTGCAGGTCAAGGTCGGCGTGCTGGAAAGCCGCCAGACCGAGTCGGCCAGCCAGCAGGCCGCGCTCGAGCAGATGTACCAGGACATCTCGAAGAACCGCGACGAATGGGCGCTGTCCGAGATCGAGCAGGTGCTGTCGACCGCCAGCCAGCAGCTGCAGCTGGCCGGCAACGTGCAGGGCGCCCTGATCGCGCTTGCCAACGCCGACCGCTCGCTGTCGCGCTCCGACAAGCCGCAGTTCATCACGATCCGCCGCGCGATCGCGCGCGACATCGACAAGCTGAAGGCGCTGCCCCAGGTCGACCAGGCCGGCATCGCCCTGCGCCTCGACAACGCGATCTCGCAGATCGACAACCTGCCGCTGCTGGCCGACGAGAAGCCGGCCGAGCCGATCGCGCAGACCCGCGTGAATCCGCCGGCAAAGGCGGCAAAGCCGGCGACCGGCGCGGTGGCCGGTGCGAACGCGGTCCCGGCGGAAGAGATGTCGCTGGGCCGGCGCATGATCGGCACCTGGCGCAACTGGAGCCAGGAGATGTGGGACGACATGCGCCAGCTGATCCGCGTGCGCACCGTCGACCATCCGGAGGCGCTGATGCTGTCGCCGGGCGAGGCCTATTTCGTGCGCGAGAACCTCAAGCTGCGCCTGCTGAACGCGCGCCTGGCCCTGCTGTCGCGCAACGAAGGCACCTTCCGCGACGATATCGGCAGCGCCCAGGAGACGCTGGCGCGGTATTTCGACACCAAGGCGCGCTCGACCCAGTCGGTGCAGGCACTGCTGCGCCAGGTCCAGGCCAACAACGTCACCATCGAGGTGCCGGACCTGTCGGAGAGCCTGAACGCGGTGCGCAACTACAAATCGAAACCATGAGGAGCTGACGATGCGCTTGCTCCTCTGGTTGGTCGCCCTGATGGCGACGGCGATCGGCATCGCCGTGACCGCCCGCTTCAACCCCGGCAACGTGGTGTTCTTCTACCCGCCGCACCGGATCGATCTGTCGCTGAACCTGTTCGTGGTGCTGGCGGCGCTGCTGTTCCTGGTGCTCTACGTGCTGTTGCGCGCGGTGCGCGCCACCCTCGGCATGCCCGAGCGCGTGGCCGAGTACCGCCAGCGCAAGCGCGAGCGCGAAGCCAACCGCGGCCTGCGCGAAGCCCTGAAAGCCCTGTTCGAGGGCCGCTTCGGCCACGCCGAAAAGGCCGCCAAGCGCGCCGCCGAACTGCCCGAGAACGCCGGCCTGGCGGCCCTGATCGGCGCCCGCGCCGCCCACCGCATGCGCGAACCGGCGCGCCGCGACGCCTGGCTGGCCGGGATCGTGCACGACCAGTCGCTCAAGACCGCGCGCCTGATGACGGTGACCGAACTGCTGGTCGACGAGCACAAGCCGGAAGGCGCGCTGGAAGCCGTGGCCGAGCTGAACGCCAGCGGCCAGCGCCACATCCACGCCCTGCAGTGGGCGATGAAGGCCAACCAGCAGGCGCGCAACTGGCCCGAGGTGCTGCGCCTGGTGCGCACCCTGGACAAGCGCAACGCCCTGCATCCGGCGCTGTCGAGCCGCCTGCGCGAGATGGCCTACGAGGCCCTGCTGTCGGAAGGCGGCCACGATGCCGAATCGCTGCGCCGCATGTGGTCGACGGTGCCGAACGTGGACCGCTGCAAGCCGTATATCGCGGCGCGCGCCGCTAGCGCCTTCAATGCGCGCGGCCTGCACGACGAAGCCCGCCTGATCGTCGAGAACGCCTTGGCGTCCGAGTGGGACGAGCGCGTGGTGCGCGCCTACCGCGAAGCCGCCGGCCCGGAAGGCTCGGCCACACTGCTGGCACAGATCGAGAAGTGCGAGGGCTGGCTGCGCGAGCACCCGGGCGACCCCGAGCTGGCCCTGACCCTGGGCGCGCTGTGCCTGCGCCAGAAGCTGTGGGGCAAGGCCCAGCGCTACCTGGAGGACGCGCTGGTCGATGCGACCAATCCGGAGCACGTGCGTGAAGCCCATCTGAAGCTTGCTCAACTGCACGAAGCCCTCGGCCAGCAGGACGATGCGAGCCGCCATTTCCGCCAGTGCGCGCTGGCGACGGTGCTGTAAGCGGCGTCCGCTCGGGCTTGTGCGGCGCACAAGCCCAGGCCGATTCGCTATAATGGCCCCCTTTATTATTCCTACAGCAACCAAGCAAGGACCACCATGAGCCTGAACAACGTCAACGCCGGCCGCGACGTGCCGAACGATTTCAATGTCGTCATCGAAATCCCGATGAACGGCGACCCGGTCAAATACGAAGTGGACAAGGAATCCGGCGCGATCTTCGTCGACCGCTTCATGGGCACCGCGATGCACTATCCGTGCAACTACGGCTACGTTCCGAACACCATCGCCGACGACGGCGACCCCTGCGACGTGCTGGTGATCACCCCGTTCCCGCTGATCCCGGGCGTGGTGGTGCGTTGCCGCGCGCTGGGCGTGCTGAAGATGACCGACGAAGCCGGCGGCGACTCGAAGGTCCTGGCCGTGCCGGTCGAGAAGCTGGCGCCGCTGTACGCCAACATCAAGACCCATGAAGACGTGCCGGAACTGACCCTGCGCCAGATCCAGCACTTCTTCGAGCACTACAAGGACCTGGAGAAGGGCAAGTGGGTCAAGGTCGAAGGCTGGGAAGGCCCGGAAGGCGCCAAGGCCGAGATCCTCAACGGCGTGAAGACCTACGACGCACAGGCGAAGTAATCGAAGTCTTTGCTGAAAAAACAGAGCCGGGCTTGCCCGGCTTTTT
This sequence comes from Massilia sp. 01N410, assembly GCF_056399665.1. Taxonomy (NCBI): domain Bacteria; kingdom Pseudomonadati; phylum Pseudomonadota; class Betaproteobacteria; order Burkholderiales; family Oxalobacteraceae; genus Massilia; species Massilia sp. 01N410. The sequence goes on from NZ_JBFTRV010000004.1 coordinate 124,553, forward strand.
TCATGGTCGCTGCTTTATTCAGCGGCAGTCGTCCGGATGCAGCGCGACCCGGGTGGTGCTGGTGTGGTCGTTGAGCGTCTTCGGCGGGATCCGGATCTCGAATTCGACCGAGACGCCGGCGTTCACGAAGGCCGTCATGTCCTTGCAATACTTCGTCTTGAGGCCTTGCTCGACCGACTGCGCTTCTTCCGGCGAGCGTTCGAACCAGGTGCTGGACTTGGCGTCGTAGTGCAGCGTCCTGTTTTCGTAGGAAACGTCGGTCAGCTCGATCTGGTCACTGATCTTCACCGGCAGCATGGCCTGCTGCTTGGCCACGAGCTGAGGAATTTCCTCGTCGGCCCGCTTGCCCTGCCTGTCGTGGATGAAGGTTTTCGCTACCGCGATCACGACGACAGCGACCAGAAAGACTTTCAGATATCGCCACATTGCCGACCCCAGGTTTGTATTTTTAGATAATGTTGATTCCTGGAAATTTTACAACAAGTTATAAATAATTGCCGGAATTACACATCAACACAACCCCTGGGTGGCCTGCTTCTCCTCACCAGCCGCTCGTCACCAGCCAATATCCTGCAGCAGCGGATAGGTCAAATCGCGCGACGGCGTCACGTCATGCGTCAGGTCGTCGTTGATCGACGGTTCCATTAGCTGGTTCGGCTTGGCCTCGGTGGTGTAGTGCGACACCGTCGAGCCGGGCGAGTAGATGGTCGGCGTGTACATCAGGATCCGGCCCTGCGCATCGGTGCCGGCCAGCCGGTTCTGGTTGATGCCCAGGCTGGCGACCACGCCCGACTGGGTGCGCGAGCGGCGCTGCAGGCTGGCCTTGATCGACACCCCGTTGGCCTGGGTGATGCGCACCGAGGGGATGGCGATGGTCGGATCGTTGCCGCTCATGCCGGCGACGTCGCCCGGCTGATTGTCCGCCACCACCATGCCGATCGCGCCGGCGGTCTGCACGTTCTTCGCCTTGGTGACGAAGTCGCAGCTGCCGCGGTCGACCAGGGCGATGTTGCCGCGTACGGCCAGCGCGTTCAGGGCGCTCAGCGGCGTGCAGGCCAGGCCGTTGCCGTCGCCCTGGTCGACCACCGGCATCAGCTGGCCGCTCACCGGCGGATTCGCCAGCGGCGGGCCGAAGGAGGCGTCGCCGACCTCGTAGTTGCCGGCGGCCTGGCCGGCGGCGCTGCCGGAGACCGCCAGGTTCGACATCGGCGCCAGCACCTGGGGCACGGCGGCGGTCACGCGCGGACCGTTCCACGACAGTCCGCGCCAGGTCACGGCCGACTGGGCGCGCTCGGCGGCGGTGCTCTCGACCCAGGTGCGTTTGGTCTGGTTGTTCAGCAGGTAGTAGTCCCAGATCGAGGGAATGTCCATGATCTCCTGGCCGGTCTCGTCGTCGGTGAAGGTCTGGAAGCCCAGGCCGTGGGCGAACTCGTGCAGCAGCACGGTGACGAGGTCGATCTGGTCGCCGAAGTTGCGGTCCAGGCCGAGGTAGAAGCCGGAGCCGGGCAGGCAGTCCGAAAACAGGCCCAGACGCGAATTGAAACGCGCGATGATGTGCGGCTGACCCGGGGTGGCGACGTCTTCGCCGGCCAGCTTGCTGGCCAGGGCGCTCGGATACCAGGTATTGGCGCGCGGCGCGTTCGGAAAGTCGCTCCAGATCTCGTTGGCGCCGGCCGAGCCCAGCACGGCGCTGGTGGCGGTGCAGGACAGCGGCACGAAGGAAGCGCCGATGCGGATCGTGACGTTGCTGCTCAGGGTCGAGCCCCAGATGCCGGCGGCGTTCTGGAAGGCGACCAGGCGCTGCTGGCCCAGGGTGGTGCCGGGATTGCCGCCGACCGGGGTGGCCGGGGTCGGGTCGTTGAAGCCGACGCCGGGATCGTTCAGGTTGACGATCACGATGTTGGCGGCCGCATGCGCGCTGGTGACGGCGCCGATGGCCAGCGCCAGGGCCAGGGCGATGGTGGCGACGGCGGCGCCGGCGGCCTGCTGCAGGCGCGGATGGCCATTCGGCTTGTCAGCGGGCTTCATGGCTGTGCTCCTTGTGCTCGGCGTTGGCGGGATGGTGCAGCGCATCGTCGGCGGCGGCATCGCCCTGCACGCACTGGCTGCTCAGCTTGCCGTCCGGGCCGCGCGTGACGACCTCGTAGACCAGGTTCTTCTCGCCCAGGCGCACGCCGCGCGCGCCGTCGCGCCGCGTCAGGGCCTTGTTCTGCTGCGGCGTGCCGCTCAGCGCGGCGGCCGAGGGCGGCGCCTTGGCGCGCAGGACGCGCAGTTCTTCCGGCGTCGGCGCCCGCATCTTGCCGGTCTGCGGATCGCGCACCACCACCATGCCTTCCTGGCGGTCGCCCCGGTCCTGCTTTTCCTGCTGGCCGGCGGCCTTGGCGTGCATGGCAAGCGAAGCCAGCACGCACAGCGCGGCCAGCATGCTCATGGTCATCATCTTCTGTCTGGACATGGCATCCTCCGGTCAGGCTTGCGATTTACGGCGGCGCAGGCCGAGCAGGCCGAGGCCGGCGCCCAGCATCGCCCAGGCGGACGGCTCGGGCACCGCGGTCACCACGCTGACCGAATCCAGGCCGACGTAGCTCAGGGTGTCGGCCGGTCCATGGTAGCGGAAGGCGAAGCGCCCGGTGCCGCTGGCGTCCAGCGTGGCGCTGAACTGCTGCCAGTCGGTGGGGTAGTCGGCATTCCCGCCGATGGTGGTGAGGATGGTGGTGAAGCCGGCCGGATCCAGGCTTGAACCGGACGAGAAGCGCACTTCGAGCAGGTCGTTGAAGCCGGGATCGGCAGAGTAGCGGGTAGCGAAGTTCAGCACCGTGATGCCCGACAGGTTCAGGGTCGGGGTGATCAGCCAGTTGTCGACCGTGCCCATGCCGTTGGCCGCGCCGAGGAAGTTGGCGGCGGCATAGGCGTCGGCGGCGCCGGCCTGGGCGGAGAAGATGGCGGTGTTGCCCTGGAACCAGCCATCGCCCGCCGCCGGCAGGCTGTTGTTGACCTGGGCCCATCCGCTCAGGCCGCCGACATTGCCGAATCCTTCGTTGAGTACTTCGACCCCTTCGGCCTGCGCGGCCGGGGCGCCGATCGCGGCCAGCGAGAAGGCCGCTGCCGCAATCACATTGTTGACGGGTTTCATTGAAAGCCCTTTCCTGTTAGCCAGTAGGATGGTGAACCGCTCGCGCTGGCTGATCGACGAGGCCATGCTGAACTCATCATATGATCGAGATGACAACAGGCGTTGATATCCAACTAAGGTGCGGGCTGGACTTTGGAAGTACCGCCGCGCTGGCTGGAAGGGGGCGTGGAGTGGGACTGGGGCGGGACGAAAGAGGCGGAGAGAATGAGGCATGTCGCTCCCGCGAAAGCGGGAGCGACGGGGCATCATTTGCGGCGGAACCGCAGCTTGCCGACGATGCCGATCGGGAAGAAGTAGATCGAGAGGATGAACAGCACACCCAGCCACAGCATCCAGCGGTCGGGATGCAGGGCGGCGGCCAGCATCGGCAGGCTGGACAGCGCCTCGGAGGCCTGGCCCATCAGGGTCTTCAGGTAGTTCTGCGCGATGATGAAGAGGGCGGCGCCGACCACCGCGCCGTACATGGTGCCCATGCCGCCGATCACGACGATCAGCAGGATGTCGGTCATCACCTCGAAGCCGAGCGACGTCTTCGGGCCGACATAGCGCAGCCAAAGAGCCATCAGGGCGCCGGCCAGGGCGGCCACGACGGCGGCCAGCACATTGGCCCAGATGCGGTAGACCACGGTGCGGTAGCCCAGCGCCTCGGCGCGGAACTCGTTCTCGCGGATCGCCTGCAGCACGCGGCCGAAGGGCGAATTCACCAGGCGCAGCAGGAACAGGAAGAGGACCAGGCAGCCGAGGAACACGATGTAGTAAGTGATCAGCTTGCCGTCGATCGAGCGCCCGAAGACCTCGTTCTCGACCAGGGTGAAGCCGGGCGACAGCAGCTCGGGCACGCTGAAGGTGCGGCCGTCCTCGCCGCCCGTGAAGTCGGACAGCTGGGACGCCAGCACCGCGAACGAGGACGCCACCGCCAGCGTGATCATGGCGTAGAAGATGGCGCGCACGCGCAGCGCGAACAGGCCGATCACGAAGGCCAGCACGACGGTCAGCAGCAGGGCCAGGCCGATGCCGGCGAAGACGATGCCCCAGCTGGGCTCCTCGCTGCTCGCCAGGGCGATGCCGACGCCGTAGGCGCCGATGCCGTAGAACATGGTGTGGGCGAAGGAGACGATCCCCGTATAGCCCAGCAGCAGGTCGTAGGACGCCACCAGCACGATGTAGACGCAGATGGTCGCCGCGGTGTTCAGCGGCCGCGCGCCGCTGAACAGGAAGGGCGCCAGCAGCAGTCCCAGCAGGGTCAGGAGCAGGAGGGCGGTCAGCGCGCGGCTGCGCGGCAGGTCGCCGGAAAGAAGTTTGATCAGCATGCTCAGCCTCGCGACTTCGAATACAGGCCGGCCGGACGCCATAGCAGGATGGCGATCATCAGCACGATATTGGACACCAGCGCCACCTTGGGCGCCAGGAAGCCGGCATAGTTGGCCAGCAGGGCCATCAGCAGGGAGCCGATGAAGCAGCCGCCCACCGAGCCCAGGCCGCCGATGATGACGACGATGAACACCATGATCATGACTTCGCTGCCCATGCTGGCGACCAGGGTTTCCTTGTACAGGCCCCACATCACGCCGCCCAGGCCGGCCAGGCTTGAGCCAGCCGCGAACACGCCGACGAACAGGCGGCGGATGCGATAGCCCATGGCTTCGACCATTTCGCCGTTCTCGACGCCGGCACGGATCAAGAGGCCGATCTTGGTGCGGTTCAAGGTCAGGAACATCGCGGCAAAGACCAGCAGGCCGACCACCACCGCCAGCAGGCGGTATTTCTCGATCGCGGCGTCGCCGATGAAGATGGCGCCGCGCAGGGTGGCGGGCAGGGGCAGCGGGATCTGCTCGGCGCCCCAGATCACGTTGATCAGCTGCTCGGACACGATCATGCCGCCCATGGTGATCAGGATCTGTTTCAAGTGCTGGCCGTAGACCGGCATGATGACGATGCGTTCGAAGGCCCAGCCGATCAGTGCCGTCACCAGCATGGCGACCAGCACGGCCAGGCCCAGCACGCCGAGGTTGGCGAGCAGGGAATCGGCTTCGAGCCAGCCGCGCATCGGCAGCAGCACCATGGTGGCGCTGAAGGCGCCGACCGAGACGAAGGCGCCGTGGCCGAAGTTCAGCACGCTCATCAGGCCGAACACGAGGGTCAGGCCGCTGGCCATGATGAAGATCATCATGCCCATGGCGAGTCCGGCCACGGTCAGGGTGAGCCAGGTCGGCAGGGAGACGAAGGGCAGCACGGCCAGGGCCAGCGCCGGGACCAGCAGCAGGGGCGCGAGGTCGCGCCGGGCCGCCGGCAGCGGGGCCTCCGCCTGGGATTGGGAGATGGGGAGGGTTGCGCTCATTGATGGCTCATTGATGGGAATCCAGTGAAAGGCCGAGCAGGCGCTGCTGCAGCGCCTCGTCCCCGGCCAGGTCGTGCATCAGGCCGGCATGCGCGACCCGGCCGTCGTCCATCACGCTGACGGTATCGCCGAGGCTGCGAACGAAATTGAAGTTCTGCTCGACCAGCAGGATGGTGGTGTTGGTGTCCTTCAGCTCGCGGAAAGCCATCATCAGGCTCTGCACGATGGCGGGGGCCAGGCCCTTGGTCGGTTCGTCCACCAGCAGCAGCTTCCTCGGCTCGACGATCGCGCGGGCGATCGCCACCATCTGCTTCTGGCCGCCGGACAGGTTGCCGGCCGGGTAGTTCCAGAATTTCTTCAGGGCCGGGAAGAAGCCGCAGATCCAGTCGACGCGCGCCTCATCCAGCGCGCCGTTGCGGGCCGCCAGGTAGAGGTTCTCGCGCACCGTCAGTTCGGAAAACACGGCCATGCTCTCGGGGACGTAGGCGATGCCGGCGCGCGCGATGTCCGGGGTCGACATCCTGGTGATGTCGCGGCCGTCGAAGACGATGCTGCCGGCGCTGGCCTTCCACAGGCCCATGATGGTGCGCAGGGTGGTGGTCTTGCCGGCGCCGTTGCGGCCCAGCAGGACCGCCAGGCCGCCGCGCGGCACCACCAGGTCGACGCCCTGCAGGATGTGGTACTGGCCGATGTGGGTGTGCACGCCGGACAGGGTCAGGATCGGCTCAGACATGTTCCGGAGTTCCAAGATAGGCTTCCTGTACGATTTTCGATTGCATGACTTCGCGCGGCTCGCCGTCCGCGACCAGGGTGCCGTTGTGCAGCACGATGATGCGGTCGGCCAGCGAACGCACCACGTCCATCTTGTGCTCGACCAGCAGCACGGTCCTGTTGCGCTCGGCCTTGACTTGATGGATCAGGTCGAGCACCACCGGGACCTCGTCCACGCTCATGCCGGCGGTCGGCTCGTCGAACATCAGGATCTCCGGTTCCAGCGCCAGCAGGATCGCCACTTCGAGCTTGCGCTGGTCGCCGTGGGGCAGGGTGCCCACCAGTACGTCGCGTTTGGCGATCATCGACACGCGCTCGAGGTAGTGCTCGGCGCGCGCGATGATCTCCTTGTGGCCGAACCAGACCGAGAACATGTTCAGGCCGATGCCGGCGCGGCTCTGCACCGCCAGGCGCACGTTCTCCAGCACCGTCAGGTGAGGGAAAAGATTCGTGAGCTGGAACGCGCGGCCCACGCCGAGGCGGGTGCGTTGCGCCGCCTTGTAGCGGGTCACGTCGCGGCCGGCCACGTGCACGCTGCCGGATGTCGCCGCCAGCTGGCCGGAGATGAGATTGAAGTAGGTGGTCTTGCCGGCGCCGTTGGGGCCGACGATCACGGTCAGGGTGCCCGGGTAGAACGCGGCCGTCACCTCGTTCACCGCGACGTGGCCGCCGAAGCGGATCGTCAGGTCGCGGGTCGCGAGGGAAGGCTGCGCCTGTCGTTCCTTGTCCGCCATGTCAGCGCTTGTTCCGCACCGGCAGCGGCAGTTCGCTGGCCGGGATCTCGCGCACCAGTTCCAGCAGGTCCCACTCGTTCTTCTGGTCCTTCTTGATGCGGAAGTGGTACATCGGCTGCAGGGCCTGGTGGTCTTCCTTGCGGAAGGTCATGGTGCCCTTCGGCGTCTCGAAGGACATGCCTTCCATCGCCGCCGCCAGCTGGTCGCCGTTCGCGTTCGGCACCTTCGACAGCGCCGCATAGACCGCGCCGGCCGCCGCCATGCCGCCCGCCGTGAACATGTCGGGCGGGGCCTTGAAGCGCCTGGTGTGCTCGGCCACCAGCCAGTCGTTCATCTTGTTCTTCGGGAAGCCGTAGTAGTAATAGATGGTGCCTTCGGTGCCGGCGTAGGCCTTCCAGGTCTTCATCACCGGCAGGATGTTGCCGCCCGGGGCCAGCGTGATGCCGTAGCGCTCGGGCTTCATGTCGGCGATCTTGTTCAGCGGGTTCGGGCCGGCCCAGACGATGGCCAGCACGCGCGGCTGCGGCTTGTCCTTGAGGGCGTCGAACAAACGCTGGGTGGGCGCGGTGAAGTCGGTCGAGGCGGCCGGCGCGTATTCCTCGTGCACGACATTGGCCTTGCTGCCGGTGGCGGCCAGGGCTTCCTTGCCGGCCTTGATGGCGTCGCGGCCGAAGGCATAGTCCTGGGCCAGGAAGGCCACGCTGCCGCTCTTCAGGGTCGAGGCGGCGGCCAGCGCGTCCTGCATCGAGTTGCGCGCGGTACGGAAGATGTACTTGTTCCACTTGGCGCCGGTGATCTCGTCGGCCACCGCCGGTTCGACGATCAGCACCTTCTTGTATTCCTTGGCCACCGGCAGCATCGCCAGCGCCGAGCCGGACGAGGTGGTGCCGACCGCGAGGTCGACCTTGTCGTCGCCGTAGGCTTCGGCCAGCAGCGTGCGGCCGAGGTCCGGCTTGCCCTGGTCGTCCTTGACGATCACCTTGATCTTGCGGCCGTTGATTTCCATCTTCCCGCCGGTCAGGTACTCGAGGCCCATCATGAAGCCGGTCTCGGTTTCCTTGGCATAGGATTCCAGGGCGCCGGTCTTGCCGGCGATGAGGGCGACCTTGAGATCGGGCGCGGCGAGGGCGCTGCCGCCGGCGGTGGCGATGAAGGCTGCCAGCAGGGCAGTTGGGAGGGGCTTGATGCGGGTCATGTGGGTCTCCTCGTTTCTCTTACTGCGTTTTATTCAGGGCACGGTCGCCAGGAAGCGGGCGATCGCCTCGAGTGCCGCCGGTTCGGTCAGCATCGGCGCATGGCCGACCTGGGGCACTTCGACGTACTGCATGCCGGGGGCGGCGCGCCGCATCCAGTCGGACTGGCGCGGCTCCAGCAGGTCGGACAGCTCGCCGCGCACCAGCAGGACGGGACGCTTGCGCGCCAGCCGCCGGAAGGCCATGCGGCCCGCCAGGGACGTCGGACGGAGTTTACCGGTTTGTAATGCAATGGCAATGTTTGGATCGTAGCGCGGCGCCAGCCGGCCCTCGCCGTCCTGCTCGAAGGCGCGGCGCGCCCACTTGTCCCACTCCGCATCGGAGTTGTCGGGGAATGCGCACAGGTTGATGTCCTTGACGTGGCGGGCGGCGTCGTTCCAGGACGCCAGCGAGGCGGTCTTGCCGGCATAGCCGGCGATGCGCGCCAGGCCTTTTTCGGACAGCACCGGACCGATGTCGTTGATGATGGCGGCGGCGATCAGCTCGATGTCCCGGGCCGCCAGCGCCATCGTGATCAGGCCGCCCATCGAGGTGCCGATGAAGACCGCGCGGGCGATGCCGAGGTCGGACATCAGCTTGACCACGTCGCCGGCATAGACGTTCGGGTTGTAGTTGTCGGGATCGGGATCGCGCTGCGAGCGTCCGCGTCCGCGCACGTCGAGCGCCAGCACGCGCCGCGACAGCGCCGCGATCATCGGCGCGAGTTCGTCGAAGTCGGCCGAGTTGCGGGTCAGGCCGTGGATGCAGATCACTGGCAGGCGCGCGGGTCCCGAGGCGGAGGCGTAATCGCGTGCGTACAGCTGCAGGCCGTCATCACTAGTAAAGCTGATTTCAGTGTAGTTGGACATTGGACCCCGTTGTGATTTTAAAAAAGGGCGCCCCGCGGGACGCCCTGCAGCCATCGGGCGGGGCGATCAGAACTTCACGTTGAGGGTGGCGCGCACGGTGCGCGGGTCCCCGTAGAACGCGGTCACGGTATTGAAGAAGCCGGAGAAGTTGTAGCCGGCGGTCTTGTAGCGCTTGTCGGCCAGGTTGCGGCCATGCAGTCCGACCTGGATCTTGCGGTCCGAACTGGTCCAGACCACGCCCGCATCCCACAGCGCATAGCCATCCTGGGCCAGCATCAGGTTGCCGGGGATGGTCGCGTCCAGGGTGGCCACGCCGGTGCTGCGCGCGATCTCGGTCTGGTACACCTTGCTCTTGTAGGAGACGCTGTTCATGAAGCTCATCGAACCCGAACGGCCCATGATGCTGACCGGCCAGTCGTAGTTGATGGCGATGTTGGCCGAGTTCTTCGGGGTGTTCTGGAACTCGGTGCTGCCGGCGATGTTCACCAGGCTGGCGCCGTTCGCCACCATCCACTCGTTGTACTTGGCGTCGATGTAGCTGTACATCGCGTTCACGCTGAGCTGGTTGGTCAGGTAGGCGACCGCTTCCAGTTCCAGGCCCTTGATCTTGGCCTTGCCCGCGTTGGTCAGGCTGCCGGCGAAGCCGTTCACGCTGCCGTCGGCGGCATAGGTCGGGATCGAACCCGGGATCTGCACGTTCTTGTAGTCGGTGTAGAAGACCGCGGCATTGGTCTGCAGGCGGCCGCCGTTCATCGACGACTTCACGCCCAGTTCGATGCTGCTGACTTCCTCAGGGTCGACGCCACGGCGCTTGGCCAGCGACACCACGGAGTTCGGGCCGCCGGTGGCGGCCAGGTCCATGCGCGGATCGAACATGCCGCCCTTGAAGCCCTTCGACCAGGTGGTGTACAGATTGTGTTCCGGGGTCAGCTTGTAGCCGAAGCCGAGTTTCGGCGTGAACTTCTTGTCGGTGCGGTGCAGGGCATCCTTGCCGAGGTTGGTGTTCGGCGCGCCGAAGGCGACAGCGCCGGCATTGCCCAGGCGCGGCGAATCGTTCAGGCCCAGGTAGGTCTGCTTGAAGATCTCGGCGCGGCGCTCGTCCTCGGTATACCGGCCGCCCACCGTGACGCTGAAGGCATCGGTCACGTTGTAGCTGGCGTCGGCGTAGGCGGCCCAGGTCTTGGAGTCGATGTCGTCGTGGGTCAGCAGCGACAGGCCGCCGGCGGCGTTGTACAGCACGTCGAAGTCGTTGTAGGCATTGGTCTTCATGTAGAACAGGCCGGCCACGCCCTGCACCTTGTCGCCGGTGTAGGTCAGCTGGAATTCCTGGCTGGTCTGGTTGTCCTTGTAGAAGGACGGCGCTTCCCACAGCGGCAGTTCGAGCGAATCGAAGTCGATCGGCGCATAGGACTTCGACTTGCGGTAGGCGGTGATCGACTTCACCGACAGGGTCGGGTTGATCGTGTATTCGGCCAGCAGCGAGCTGCCTTCGGTGGTGACCTGCTGCTCGTGGCCCAGCACCTTGTACAGGTTGGCGCGGGTGTCGTAGGTGCCGGAGGCCGGCTGGATATTGCCAGGTGCCGGGCCCAGGGTCAGGCGCCGGCCCTGGCGCGCCTCGGAATCGTCGACGGTCTTGTCGGTGGCCAGGCGGATGAACAGCTCCGGGGACGGGGTCAGCTCGAGGCTGACGCGGCCGGCGACCACGTCCTTGTTGTAGTTCTGGCGGCCGTTCAGGATGTTGTGGCCGAAACCGTCGCGGTTGAAGGTGCCGACGGTGGCGCCGATGCGCAGGATGTCGGAGATCGGCATGCTGCCCTTGACCACCAGGTCCTTCTCGCCGTAGTTGCCGAAGGTGAGCTTGGCGTCCAGGGTGGGCTTCGGCGCCAGCTTGCGGGTCACGTACTTGACGGCGCCGCCGATGGTGTTGCGGCCGTACAGGGTGCCTTGCGGGCCGCGCAGCACTTCGATGCGTTCGAGGTCGTAGATGTCGGTGAGGGCGCCTTGCGGACGGGCCAGGTAGACGTCGTCGAGGTAGATGCCGACACCCTGCTCGTAGCCGGCGACCGGATCCTGCTGGCCGATGCCGCGGATGAAGGCGGTCAGCGTGGTATTGGTGCCGCGCGACGCCTTCAGGGTGGTGTTCGGGGTGGAGTCGGTCAGGGCGGTGATGTCGGGCACGGCCTGCTTTTCCAGCTCGGCGCCGGAGATGGCGGTGACGGCGCCCGGCACGTCCTGGATCAGTTCGGCGCGGCGGCGGGCGGTGACGACCACCTGGTTGATGTTGTCGCCGTTGGCATTGGCATTGGCGTTGGCGGTGGCGGTGGCGGTGGCGGCGGGCGCGGCGCTGGCGGCGGCGTCCGCACCTTCCTGGGCATGGGCTACCCCGACCGCGGCGCCGTAGAGCGCCAGCAGGACGGCGGTGGAGATGGCGGAACGGTTCAGCAGCATCAGTCTGTTTTCGGTACGACGCATTGTATGTCTCCTAATATTATTGATAGCGCATGCGTTCAGGTTTTTTCGCACGGAGGGAAGTTTGCCCCGCACAAGACTGGTTGAATAGATAACAACGCGCTCAACAGGTGTGCAAAAATGCACAGGGATGTTTTGAGACGCACCCATGTGTGACCTGAAAACGCCGGGTCTCACTCTGGCGGTAGGCGGCCGAAGACCTGATTCAAGGAAAGTCTTGGCGCCAAAATGTGCACTGGTGCACAATAATTGTTGCTGATATCAGACAATCAACCTATGAATACCTTGCCCGAGTGGACTGACCTGCGTTTCTTTCTTGAACTGGCGCGTGCGGGGACCCTGTCGGGCGCCTCGCGCCGGCTGGACGTCGAGCACACCACCGTGGCGCGGCGCATCGACCGCCTCGAGAGCCAGCTCGGGACCACCCTGTTCGACCGCTCGCGCGAGGGTTACGAGCTGACCGAGATGGGCCACGCCCTGCTGCCGCATGCGGAAGCGATGGAAGGGGCGTCGCTGGCCGCGCTCGAGCGGCTGGGCGGCACCGAGGTCGGCGCCCAGGGCGTGGTGCGGCTGGGCGTGCCGGACGTGTTCGGGGTGAGGGTGGTGGCGCCGCTGCTGGTCAAGCTGCTCGACACGCATCCCGACCTGTCGATCGAGATGCTGTCGCTGGCGCGCTTCGCCAACCTGGCCAACCGCGAGGCCGACCTCGGCGTGATGCTGGATCCACCGGCCACCGGCCGCTACGTGGTCACGCGCCTGGCTTCCTTCCGCTTCTACCTGTACGGATCGCCCGCCTACCTGGACCGCCATCCGCCGATCCGTACCCACGCCGACCTCGAAGGCCACGATTTCGTCGATTATGTGCAGGACCGCCTGGCGAGCCGCGAGCTGTCCTACCTGAACGAACTCGGATTCACGCCGCGGCGACGCTTCTGCTCGCTCGGCATGGGCGCCCAGGTCGAGGCGGCGGCGCTGGGCATGGGCCTGATGATGGCGCCGCCTTATGCGATCCCGGACGACGGCCGCCTGGTGCCGGTGCTGCCGGGCTTCTACGCCGAACGCTCCTTCTGGCTCGCCGCGCCCACCGACCTCTATCGCCTGCGCCGGGTGAAGGTGGTATGGGACCTGCTGCGCGACCTGGCCGACAACAATCCCTCGCTGTGGTGGATCAAGGACGACATCGGGCGGGCGGCATGATCCGCGTTCGCCCGTATGCGGACGGCGACCGCGAGCTTGTGAACGCGGTGGCGCGCGCCGCCTTCTTGCAGTATTCGCGGGATTACGCCGACTGGCCCAGCTTCATCGAGGGGATAGCGCGGATGGCCGATCTCGCGGCAGGCGCGGATATCCTGGTGGCCGAACAGGCGGGCGAGATCGTCGGCGCGGTCGCCCACGTCGGGCCCGGCCGGCCGCGCGCCGCCTTCTTCCCGATGGCGTGGTCGGTGATCCGCATGCTGGTGGTGGATCCTCGGCGGCGCGGGCAGGGCGCGGGGAGGGAACTGGTGGCGGGCTGCCTGCGCCTGGCGCGGGACGCCGGGGCGCCCGCGGTTGGCCTGCATACGAGTCCGATCATGGCCTCGGCGTTGCGCATGTACGAGGCGCTCGGCTTCGTGCGCGACGCCGACCTGCCGCCGATCCGCGGCGTGCCCTACGGACGCTACGTGCTGCCGCTCAAGCCATGAAGTCGAACAGCGACATCGGCTTGACCTGACCGTTGCCGAACAGCGCGCTGCCGCCGATGCCCGATCCGGCCAGCGAATACTGCTGCGCCAGCATCGCCGCCTGGCGGCTGACGGTGTCGACGATCTTCGCCTTCTTGTCGCTCAGCTTGTCGGCATCCTGCTTGACCGCGTGAGCCTGGTTCGCGACCGTGCCGCCGGTGGCGATCTGCTCGCCGGCGCGCTTGGCCAGCTGTTCGGCCAGGCCCTTGCCGCCATTCGCGAACAGCGCCGTCACCTTGCCCGGGTCGGCGGCGATGGCCGCCTTCAATTTGGTCTCGTCGAGCACCAGGGCGCCGCTCTTGCGCGTAACGCCGATCTCGGCCAGCGCCTTCGGGTCGGCGGCGTCGAGCACCTGGTTGATCTGCGCGGTCACCTGGTTCAGCGCCGAGTCCGAGCCCGGGTCGCCGCTGCGCAGCGTGGCCAGCTGGCTGCCCATGGCGTTGAAGGCGCTTACAAGGCTCTTCACGTTGGCGGCGATCGCGGACGGATCGCGGGCCACCTGCACCTCGCTCTTGCCGACCGCGCCCAGGGTCAGCGAGACGCCGGCGATGGCCTTGTCGACCTTGTTCGTGCTTGCCGTGACGGTCTTGCCGTCGACCACCAGCTGGGCGTCCTGGGCCGCGGTCTTTTCCGTCATCGCGCTGTTGCCGCCGTTGCCGTAGGAGAGCAGTCCTTGCACTGCCGGGTCGCCGCTGACGCTGATGCGCATGCCGTTTGCCGCGCCGCTGGTGCCGGTCAGCCTGAGGGCGAAGCCCTTGCCGTCCTGCACCACCTCGGCGTTCAGGCCGGCGTCGCGCATGGCCTTGGCGATGCCGTCCAGGGTGTTGTTGCTGCCGTCGATGCGCAGCGATTTGGACGCCGAACCGGTGTCGATCTTGATCACCGTGACGGCGCCGCTGCCGATCGGGGCATCGCGGGCGGCCAGGGCCTTGCTGGCCAGCTGCTGGGCCTGGGCCAGCTGTTTGACCTCGACCGTGTGCGAGCCGGCCGTGGCGGTGGCGCCGCTCAGGCTGGCCTCGACCGCCTTGGTGCTGCTGCTGGCCGACATGTCCATCCCGGCGGCGGACAGGCCGCCGGCGGCGTTCCGGAAGCCGTCCAGCGCGAGCGCCATCCTGCCCAGGCTGGACAGGCGCGCATTGTCGCGCTGTAGTTGGGTGTCGATGAGCTTGACGGCCGGGTTCTTCGCCAGCAGCGACTGCGTAGCGCTGGTGTAGAGGCTGGACAGGCTGCCGCTGGTGGCGCCAAGGCCCGGCGACGAGGTCGAGGTCGAGATAGTCATGCGCTCATTATGGGCCAGGCGGCTCCCTCTCGATGTATTCAATTGCAAGGGGTTTACCCGTCAATTCAAGCGTGCGGACCGATTGCCGGCACTCGCCTATACTAGGTAAAGTATCAAAAAAACAACTACATAGCCACCAATCCATTCCTTTAGCTGATAAGCAATCCAATGGCACCGCCGTTTTCCAAGCCTGCCGTGCTGGTCGTCAAACTGGCTTTACTGCTCATCCTCGGCATCGCCGTGGCGGCGGTGGCGGTGGCACGTTGGGAGATGACGCCGCGTAACGGCATCTACGAACCGGTCAACCAGCCGATCGCCTTCAGCCACAAGCACCACGCCGGCGACGACGGCATCGATTGCCGCTATTGCCACACCTCGGTCGAAAAATCCGGTTTCGCCGGCATGCCCTCGACCGGCATCTGCCTGAGCTGCCACTCGCAGCTTTTCCTCGATTCGCCCGCGCTGGCCCCGCTGCACGAGAGCGCGCGCAGCGGCCGGCCGATCCACTGGGTGAGGGTGCACGACCTGCCCGACTTCGTCTATTTCGCACACGATATCCACGTGAACAAGGGCGTCGCCTGCGTCGAATGCCACGGCCGCGTCGACCAGATGCCGCTGACCTGGCGCACCGCCACCCTCGAAATGCAGTGGTGCCTGGGTTGCCACCGCACCGCGCCGCAGCACGTCCGCCCGCTCAGCAAGGTGCTGTCGATGGCGCCGCAGCGGCCGCTGACGCCGGAGGAAGTGCGCCAGCTCGACCGCCTGTACCGCCTGCGCAGCACGAATGCGCTGACCAACTGTTCGACCTGCCACCGATGAAAAGAACCGGCCATCCCGTCATCCCCATCCACGGCCACGATCACGATCACGATCATGATCACGGCCAGGACGAGCCGTCGCGGCGCCGCTTCCTGAAGCTGATGGCGGCTTCCGCGGCGCTGGCCGGCGCCGGCTGCAGCGGGCCGCCGCCCGAGGCCATCGTGCCCTATGTGCGGATGCCGGAGCAGGACGTGCCGGGACTGCCGCTGTTCTACGCCACCGCCTTCGTCCGGCGCGGCTTCGCCCACGGCGTGCTGGTCGAGACCAATATGGGCCGGCCGACCAAGGTCGAGGGCAATCCCGAGCATCCCGTCAGCGGCGGCGCCACCGACGTCTTCGCCCAGGCCTCGATCCTGCAGATGTGGGATCCGGACCGTTCGCAGACGGTGCAGCAGGGTACGGAGCTGTCGAGCTGGTCGGCCTTCGAGGCGGCCCTCGAAGCGCGCCGCCCGCGGTTCGCGCGCGACGGCGGCGCCGGCCTGCGCGTCCTGAGCGGCCCGGCCACCTCGCCGACCCTGGCGGCCCAGCTGGCAGCGCTGCAGAAGAAGTATCCGGCGATGCGCTGGCACGCCTGGGATCCGTTGCACGACGACGGCGCCGCGGCCGCCTCCAGCCTGGCCTTCGGGCGTCCGCTCGACACCCTGTACCGGCTCGACAAGGTGGCCGTGCTCCTGACCCTGGACGCCGACCTGTTCGGCGCCGAGGGCGGGCGGGGCGGCAGCCTGGCGCATGCGCGCGCCTTCACCGCGCCGCGCCGGCTGGGCGCCAGCGTCGCCGCCAACCGCCTGTACGCGATGGAGTCCACGCCGACCCTCACCGGTGCCTACGCCGACGAGCGCCTGGCGCGGGCGCCGCACGAGATCGAGGCCTCGCTGTGGCGCATCGCCGGCCTGCTGGAAGCGGCGCCCGGCGGCGGCACCGCGCCGGATCCCGCCGTCGCGCGCTGGGAGACGGCGGTGGCGATGGCACTGCGCGGGGCGCGCGGCCATGCGCTGGTGGTGGCCGGACCGAGTTTGAGCCCGGCCGGCCGCGCCCTGGCCCACCTGCTCAACCAGCGCCTGGGCGGGCAGCAGGGGCCCATCGCCCATATCGAGCGGGTGGCGCTCGGCGCGCCCGAGCATGGCGCCACGCTGGCCGGACTGGCGGCCGACATGCAGGCCGGCAGGGTCGACACCCTCTTGATGCTGGACACGAACCCGGTCTACACCGCGCCGCCCGCACTCGGCTTCGCCCAGGCCCTGCGTCGCGTGCCGTTGAGCGCCCACCTCGGCCTCTACCGCGACGAGACCGCGCGCGAGGCCGGCTGGCACCTGCCGCTGGCGCACGGCTACGAAGCCTGGAGCGATGCCCGCGCCATCGATGGCACGGCCAGCATCGTGCAGCCGCTGATCGCGCCCCTGTATGGCGGACGCTCCGCGCACACGGTGCTGGCGACCCTGCTGGGCGAGGGCAGCCGCGACGGCCTGGTGCTGGCGCGCGCCGCCTGGCAGGCCGCGCGTCCCGAACTGGCCGGCCCGGCCTTCGACGCCTTCTGGCGCGAAGCCCTGCGCCGCGGCCTGGTGGAGGGCAGCGCGGCGCCGGCGGTGACGGTGCGCGAGGTGCCGCCGGTGGACATGCCGAAGCTGGAAACGCCGCCGCTGGTGGCGTGCTTCGTGCCCGATCCGGCCGTCGATGGCGGCGAGTTCTGCAACAACGCCTGGCTGCAGGAGCTGCCGCGGCCGCTGACCTCGCTCACCTGGGACAACGCCGCCCTGATCGGTCCCGCCACCGCCAGGCGCGCCGGCCTCCTCGATGGCGGCGTGGCCCGGCTGACGGTGGACAGCCGCAGCATCGAGGCGCCGGTGATGGTGCTGGCGGAGCAGGCCGAGGGCGTGGTCACGCTGCCGCTCGGCTACGGGCGCAGTGGCGCCGGCTCGGTCGGCAATGCGGTCGGCTTCGACGCTTACCGCCTGCGTCCCCAGGCCGCGCTGGGCGGACCGGTGCCGCTGCGGCTCGATGCCACCATGGGCGGCCATGTGTTCGCGCTGCGCCAGCGCGAGGTCGACATGCACGGGCGCGATCCGGTGAAAGTGGCGCAGGCCGGGGCGAAAGCCGCGCCGAAGAACCGCGAAGAGCAAGAGGGCGGCAAGACCTCGCTGTATCCGGAGTACCGCTACGACGAGTACAAATGGGGCATGGCGATCGACCTCAACGCCTGCATCGGCTGCGCCGCCTGCACCGTCGCCTGCCAGGCCGAGAACAATATCCCGGTGGTCGGCAAGGAAGAGGTGATGCGCGGCCGCAGCATGCACTGGATCCGGGTCGACCGCTACCGTCTCGGTGCGCGCACCTTGTTCCAGCCGGTGCCCTGCATGCATTGCGAGCATGCGCCCTGCGAAGAGGTGTGCCCGGTCGGCGCCACCGTGCACGACGACGAAGGCCTGAACGTCCAGGTCTACAACCGCTGCATCGGCACCCGCTTCTGCTCGAACAACTGCCCCTACAAGGTCCGCCGCTTCAACTTTCTGCAGTATTCGAACCAGAAGCTCGAGAGCCTGAAGGCGCTGCAGAACCCGGAAGTGACGGTGCGCCGGCGCGGGGTCATGGAAAAATGCAGCTACTGCCTGCAGCGCATCACGCGCGCCCGCATCGACGCCGAGAAGCAGGGCCGCCGCATTGCCGATGGCGAAGTCGTCACCGCCTGCCAGGCGGCCTGCCCGACGACGGCGATCCACTTCGGCGACCTGAACGACCCGCGCAGCGACGTCCTGGCGGCCAAGTCCTCGCCCTTCGACTACGCCCTGCTGCAGGAACTGAACACCCGGCCGCGCACCAGCTACACCACGCGCCTGATCAACCCCGACCCGGAGCTGGAATGAGCGCGCCGCAGCCCAGGTCCCGCGACACCCCGGAACTGCGCGCCGGCTGGGGCTATGCCGACGTCAGCGACAAGATCGCCGGCATCGTCCTGTCCGGGACGTTCGGCTGGAAGTGGTGGAGCGCCTTCCTGGTCGCCTCGGCCGGCGTGATGGCGCTGCTGGTGGCGGTCAGCTGGCTGCTGGCGAAGGGCATCGGCATCTGGGGCGTCGACATCCCGGTGGCCTGGGGCTTCGCGATCGGGAACTTCGTCTGGTGGATCGGGATCGGCCACGCCGGCACCTTCATCTCGGCCGTCCTGCTCCTGCTGCGCCAGCGCTGGCGGACCTCGATCAACCGCTTCGCCGAGGCCATGACCCTGTTCGCGGCCAGCATCGCCGGCCTGTTCCCGATCCTGCACCTGGGCCGGCCCTGGTTCTTCTACTGGATCGTGCCCTATCCGAACGTGATGAACGTGTGGCCGCAGTGGCGCAGCCCGCTGGTGTGGGATTTCTTCGCGATCGCCACCTACCTGCTGGTGTCGCTGATGTTCTGGTACGTGGGCCTGATTCCCGACCTGGCCACCCTGCGCGACCGCGCCGGCGCGCGCGGGCAGCGCGGGGCCCAGGTCGCCTACGGCCTGCTGGCCCTCGGTTGGCGCTTTGATGCGCGGCATTGGGCGCGCTTCGAGAAGGCCTATCTGCTGCTGGCGGGGCTGGCGACGCCGCTGGTGGTGTCGGTGCACACCATCGTGTCGCTCGACTTCGCGGTCGGGAACACGCCCGGCTACCACTCGACCGTGTTCCCGCCTTATTTCGTGGCCGGGGCGCTGTTCTCGGGCTTCGCGATGGTGCTGACCCTGGCGATTCCGCTGCGCGCGGCCTTCGGGCTGCAGGACTTCATCACCGGACGCCACCTGGCGAATGCCGCCAAGGTGCTGCTGGCGACCAGCTGGATGGTGGGCTACGGCTACCTGTCCGAGATCTTCACCGCCTTCTACAGCGGCGACAAGTACGAAACCTACATGACGATCAACCGCTGGGTCGGGCCGTATGCGCCGGTCTACTGGAGCATGCTGACCTGTAATATCGTGCTGCCGCAGATCCTGTGGTGGCGGCGCGTGCGCCAAAGCGTGCCGGCCCTGTTCCTGCTCAGCCTCGCGATCAACTGCGGCATGTGGATGGAGCGCTTCCTGATCGTGGTCTCCTCGCTGCACCGGGACTTCCTGCCATCGAGCTGGGGCATGTTCTACCCGACCCGCTGGGACTGGATCACGCTGTTCGGTTCGATCGCCTTCTTCGTCTGGCTGTTCCTGCTGTTCGTGCGCTTCCTGCCCCTGATCTCGATGGCCGAGATGCGCGAGCTGGTGCGCGACACCGCGGAGGGCAAGAAATGAGGCAAAAACCGAGCCGGGCAGTGTACGGCCTGCTGGCCGAATTCCCCAACGCGGACAGCCTGTGCGCGGCGGCGAAGGAGGCGAGGGCGCACGGCTACACCCAGGCCGAAGCCTACAGCCCGTTCCCGGTCGAGGGCCTCGAAGAAGTGCTCGGCACCCGGCGCAGCTGGGTCGCGCCGGCGACCCTGATCGGCGGCGTGCTGGGCGGCGCGGCCACCTATTTCCTGCAGTGGTATGCGGCCGTGATCGACTACCCGATCAATGTCGGCGGCCGGCCGCTCCATTCCTGGCCATCCTTCATTCCGCCGACCTTCGAGCTGACCATCCTGGGAGCGGCGGTGGCGGCGGTGCTGGCCATGCTGATCCAGAACGGCCTGCCGCAGCTCTATCACCCGCTGTTCGAGGTCGAGGAATTCGAGCTGGCCAGCCGCAACCGCTTCTTCCTCTGCCTGCCCGCCCACGACCCTGTGTTCGCGCCGGGCCCGGCGCGCGATCTGCTGGAAGGCCTGCATCCCATGCTGCTGCGCGAGGTGCCGGCATGAGATTCCTGCCCGGCCTCCTGTTGCCGCTGGTCTTGCTGGCTGCTTGCGAACGGGCCAAGCAGGACATGTACGACCAGCCGCGCTACAAGACCTTCGCCGCCAGCACCCTGTTCCCGGACGGCGCCTCGGCGCGCATGCCGCCGGCCGGCACCCAGCCGCGCGCCCGCGGCGCCTTTTCCGACAGCACCGGCGGGCGCAAGGGCGGCACCGCCGTGCAGGAAGACATCGCCGCCGAGACTGCGCA
Organism: Massilia sp. 01N410; assembly: GCF_056399665.1. Lineage (NCBI taxonomy): Bacteria > Pseudomonadati > Pseudomonadota > Betaproteobacteria > Burkholderiales > Oxalobacteraceae > Massilia > Massilia sp. 01N410. Next base: position 144,935 of record NZ_JBFTRV010000004.1, read on the forward strand.
GACGAATCCCTATCCGGTCGACCTGCGCCTGCTGGAGCGGGGCCGCGAGCGCTACATGATCTACTGCCTGCCCTGCCACAGCCCGGTGGGCGACGGCGACGGCCTGGTGGTGCGGCGCGGCTTTCCGGCGCCGCCGACCTATCACCAGCCGCGCCTGCGCGAAGCCCCGGACCGCCACATCTACGAGGTGATCACGAATGGCTACGGCGTGATGGTGCCCTACGCCGACCGCATCGAGCCGGCCGACCGCTGGGCCATCGTGGCCTTCATCCGCGCCCTGCAGCTGAGCCAGAACGCGCCGGCCGACGGCCTGCCGCCGGATATCCGGGCCAAACTGGACGCGCAACCCGAAACTGCCGCCGCCGCCGGAGCTACGCCATGAGCCGCACCGTGCTCGCGATCGCCGCCGTGGCGACAGCCGCCGTGCTGGCCCTGATCGGCTGGCGCATCGACCTGCGCGCACTGCTGGCGGGCTACCTGGTGCTGTGGTGGTTCGTCACCGGCGCGCTGCTGGGCGGGCTGGCGAATGTCTGGCTGCACCAGCTCACCGGCGGCGACTGGGGAGAAATCATCCGCACGCCGCTGCTGCGCGCGGCGCGCTGGCTGCCGCTGGCCTGCCTGCTGTTCCTGCCGGTGCTGGCCGGCATGCATCTGCTCTATCCCTGGGCCGGCGCCGGGCCGGTGGCGCCGGAAACCGCCTTCCGCAAGCTGTGGCTGAGCCCCGGCTTCTTCGTGGCGCGCAGCCTGGCCTACCTGCTGCTGTGGAGCGCGCTGGCCTGGATCGAATTGCGCGCCCGCCACCGTTCGGCTGGCCGCGCCGCCGCCTGCCTGCTGGCCTTCGTCTTCTCGAGCGGACTGGCGTCGGTCGACTGGCTGATGTCGCTGCGGCCGGAATGGTATTCGAGCGTGTTCGGCTGGCTGACCGGCACCGGCCAGATGCTGAGCGGGCTGGCGCTGGCGGTGCTGCTGATCGACAGGGAGGCCGCGCGCCAGCGCCTGCCGGACTTCGGCAACCTGCTGGTGATGTATGTGCTGACCTGGGCCTACCTGGCCTATGTGCAGTTCCTGATCATCTGGTCGGCCGACCTGCCGCGCGAGATCTCCTGGTACCTGCTGCGCGCCACGCCGGGCTGGAAGGCGGTGGCCTGGACCCTGGCCGTCGTGCACTTCGCGGGGCCGCTGCTGATCCTGCTGTCGCGCCATGCCAAGCAGGCGCCGACGATGATGGGGGGACTGGCCGCGCTGCTGCTGGCGGTCCACCTGCTCGATTGCTGGTGGCTGGTGCTGCCCTCGGTGACGGGCCTGACGGATCACTGGACGTGGCTGGCGCCGCTGCCGGTGCTGGCCGGCGTCCTGCTGGCCTGGCTGGCCTGGCGCGGCGCGGAGACGAAGAGGAGGGCGGCCCATGCCTGAGAGCGAAGACAGCGGCATCCACGTCCGCGCGATCCGGCGCGGGGCGCTGGCGATCGCGGGCGGCATCGTGTTCGCGGTGGCGGGCTCGTGGTGGCTGCTGCACAGACTCGGTCCGGTGGCGAACACGGCGAAGCCGCCGGCCGCGATCCCGGCGCCGCGCCTGCAGCCGGCGCCGCAGGACGAGCGTGCGGCTTACTTCGCGGAAAAAGAGAAGCGCCTCGGCAGTTACGGCTGGGTCGACCGCCAGGCCGGCGTCGCCCACATTCCGCTGGACGAGGCGATACGGCTGATGGCGGCGCGCCGGCAGCAGGAGAGCAAGCCATGATCCGCTTGTTACGCTTGCTACGGCTGCTGGTGGCGGCCTGCTTCATGCTGGCGCTGTGCCGGGGGACGGCCGGCGCCCAGGCCATGCGCCTGCCGGCCCAGCCGGCGGCGGATTTTTCGCCGGCGATCGGCACCCGCCTGCCGCTCGACGCCATGCTGCGCGACGAAGCCGGCCGGCCGCTCCGCCTGGGCGAGCTGTTCGGCGCCGCGCCAGTGGTGCTGGTGCCGGGCTACTACAGCTGTCCGAACCTGTGCAGCACCCTGTTCGAGGGCGTGCTGCAGGCCCTCTCGCTGGGCGGGATGGCGGCCGGCAGCTACCGCCTGGTCGGCTTCTCGATCGACCCGCGCGACGGCGCCCAGGCAGCAAGCTCCAAACGCCAGGCCTATGCTTCCCTGCTGCCCGGCGGCGCGGCCGACCTGCGCATGCTGACCGCCGATGCGCCGGCGCTGGCGCAGATCGAGGCGGCGCTGGGCTACCGTGCGCCGCGCGACCAGGAGACGGGGGAATTTGCCCATGCCGCCGGCTTCGTGGTGGTCGATGCCGGCGGGCGCGTCACGCAATATTTCCCCGGCGTGCGCTTCGATCCGGCCGCCCTGCGCACGGCGCTGCAGGCGGCTCGCGATGGAGGTATCGGCAGCAATAGCGGCAGCGGCGCGGCCTCCCTCGGCGAACGCCTGCTGATGCTGTGCACCCATTACGACCCGGCGCTCGGCAGGAACAGCGGCGCGGCGATGGCGGCGGTGCGCGGCGGCGTGCTGCTGGCCTTGCTGGGCCTGGGCGGCTGGCTGTGGCGCCGGCGCGGCTTCGATGCCACGAAGGAGGGCAGGCCATGACGGTGCCTTTCCACCTGTTGCCGGCCGACGGCGCCGCGTCCGCCACCCGCCTCGACAGCCTGGCGCTGTGCCTGCTGCTGCTGACCGGCGCGGTGGCGCTGGGCGTGCTGGTCATGATGATCGTGTTCTGCGTGCGCTACCGCGCCCGCTCCAAGGCCGACCGCAGCCACGTGCCGTCCAGGGACCTGCCCGTGGAAATCGCCTGGACCGCGATCCCGATGCTGCTCTTCCTCGGCCTGTACGCCTGGGGCGCGATCGACTATGCCGCCCTGTACCGCCCGGATCCCGCCGCCACGCCCGTCTTCGTGGTGGCCAAGCAGTGGATGTGGAAGGCCGAGCACCGCAACGGCCGGCGCGAAGTGGGCCAGCTGCACCTGCCGCTGGGGCGGCCGGTACGCCTGGTGCTGACCTCGCAGGACGTGATCCACAGCTTCTTCGTGCCGGCCTTTCGCATCAAGCAGGACGCGGTGCCGGGGCGTTACACCTCGATCGGCTTCACGCCCAGCAAGGCCGGCGAATACGAGCTGTTCTGCGCCGAGTACTGCGGCACCGAGCACGCCATGATGACGGGGAAGATCGTGGTGCTGCCGCCCGCCGAGTACGGACGCTGGCTGGCCGAGGGCCCGCGCCAGCCAGGCATGGCCGCGCGCGGCTTCGCGCTGTTCCGCCAGTACGGCTGCAGCGGCTGCCACGCCGCCGGCTCGAGCGTGCACGCGCCCGACCTGACGAACCTGCTGGGACGCCGCGTGCACCTGCAGGACGGCCGCGAGATCATCGCCGACGAAGCCTACGTGCGCGATTCCATCTACCTGCCGCGCAAGGACGTGGTGGCGGGCTACGAACCCATCATGCCCTCGTTCGCCGGCCAGATCGGCGAGGAGGACCTGCTGGCGATCATCGAATACATCAGGGAGAGCGGACATGACCCGTCCACAGAGCGACCTTAGCCTGATCGAGGAAGACGACACCCGGGCCGGCCGCAGCTACCTGTCGGAAGGCTGGACCCTGGGCTCCTGGCTGGGCACGCGCGACCACAAGCGCATCGCGCTGCTGTATGCGGTGTCGATCACGCTGTTCTTCTTCCTGGGCGGGATCGCGGCGGCCCTGATCCGCCTGGAGCTGGCCACGCCGCAGGGCGACCTGGTCAGCGCCGACACCTACAACAAGCTGTTCACCGCCCACGGCGTGATCATGGTATGGCTGTTCCTGATTCCCTCGATTCCCTCGGTGCTCGGCAACTTCCTGATGCCGATGATGATCGGCGCGCGCGACCTCGCTTTCCCGCGCCTGAACCTGGCCAGCTGGTACCTGTACATCGCTGGCGGCGCGATCGTCCTGTGGGCGCTGCTGGCCGGCGGCGTCGACACCGGCTGGACCTTCTACACCCCGTTCTCGACCATGTTCTCGAACTCGCACGTGGTGCTGGCCCTGACCGGGGTGCTGGTGGTCGGCTTTTCCTCGATCCTGACGGGGCTGAACTTCATCGTCACGGTGCACACCATGCGGGCGCCCGGCATGGGCTGGTTCCGGCTGCCGCTGTTCGTGTGGGCCAACTATGCCACTTCGCTGATCCTGGTGCTGGCCACGCCGGTGCTGGCCATGACCCTGGTGCTGGTGGCCGTCGAGCGCCTGTTCCAGGTCGGGATCTTCGACCCCGCGCTGGGCGGCGACCCGCTGCTGTTCCAGCACCTGTTCTGGTTCTACTCGCACCCGGCGGTGTACATCATGGTGCTGCCGGCGATGGGCGTGGCCAGCGAGATCATTCCCTGTTTCGCGCGCCGGCCCGTGTTCGGCTACCGCTTCATGGCCTATGCGATCCTGGCCATCGGCGTGATCGGCTTCCTGGTCTGGGGCCACCACATGTTCGTCAGCGGCCAGTCAGTGTATGCGGGCATGGTGTTCTCGCTGCTGTCCTTCATGGTCGCGGTGCCGTCCGCGATCAAGGTCTTCAACTGGACCGCCACCCTGTACAAGGGCCGCATCAGCTTCAGCGCGCCGATGCTGTACGCGCTCGGCTTCGTCGGCCTGTTCACGATCGGCGGCCTGACCGGGCTGTTCCTGGCCGCGCTGGCCCTCGACGTCCACCTGTCCGATACCTATTTCGTGGTCGCCCACTTCCACTACATCATGGTCGGCGGCTCGGTGATGGCCTACCTGGGCGGCATCCACTTCTGGTGGCCGAAGATTACGGGACGCATGTACTCGGAGGCCTGGGGCAGGCTGGCGGCGGTGGTGATCTTCGCCGGCTTCAACCTGACCTTCTTCCCGCAATACCTGCTCGGCTATGCAGGCATGCCGCGCCGCTACCACAGCTATCCGGAGGAGTTCCAGATGCTGCACGTGCTGTCCTCGGCCGGCGCGGTCACGCTGGCGATCGGCTACCTGCTGCCGCTGGGCTACCTGGCCTGGTCGCTGCGCTATGGCCGGCCGGCGCCGCCGAATCCCTGGCAGGCCACCGGGCTCGAATGGCAGGCGGCATCGCCGCCGCCCGTCCACAACTTCGCCCAGCCGCCGGTGGTGGCGCGCGGCCCCTACGCCTACCATACCGATTGAATCCCATGACTACGGTCAAGCAGCCCCACGCCGAGCAGTTCACCAGCCGCGAGCAGCAATCCTTCGCCGGCACCTTCGGCATGTGGGTGTTCATCGCCAGCGAACTGCTGTTCTTCGGGCCGCTGCTGTTCGGCTACCTCTACCTGCGGGTCCACTATCCCGAGGCCAGCGCCGCCGCCAGCCGCCATACCGACTACCTGCTCGGCACGGCCAACACCGCGGTGCTGCTGACCAGCAGCTTCCTGATGGCGCTGGCGGGCAATGCCGCGGAAAGCGGCCGGCGGCGGCGCGCCATGCGGCTGTTGTGGGCGGTTGCGGCGCTGGGCTTCGTCTTCCTGGTGCTGAAGGGCTGGGAATACCACAATGATTTCCAGGACAAGCTCTTCCCCGGTCCCGGCTTCCGGCCGGAGCATGGCGGCCACTTGCAGCAGATGCCCGGCATGCAGCTCTTCTTCATCCTGTATTTCGTCCTTACCGGGCTGCATGCGGTCCACCTGACGATCGGCATCCTGGTGTGCCTGGCGATGGCCTGGCGGCTGCGCCTTCCGCCGCCAATGGGGGTATCCGCCGATGCGATCGAATACGCGGGCCTGTACTGGCACTTCGTCGACGTGGTCTGGATCTTCCTGTATCCGCTGCTCTACCTGGTCGGCAGGGCGGGAGGCTAGCATGGAGCGCGATACCCGCATCCTTCGCCGTCCCCCGGTCCTGACCTGGCTGGCCTTGCTGGTCCTGCTGGCGATCAGCGCCGGCACGTCCTGGCTGCAGCTGGGCTGGATCAATACGGCGATCGGACTGGCGGTCGCCACGGTCAAGGTGGTGCTGGTGGGCCTGGTCTTCATGCGCCTGCGGGTGACCCATCCGCTGCTGCGCCTGACGGCGCTGGCGGGACTGGCCACGCTGGCCCTGCTGTTCATCCTGTCCGGCGCCGACTACGCCACCCGCAGCGAGGTGCAGGCGCCCTGGCAGCATCCATCCACGGTGGCGCCGCGCCTGGGACGCTGATCCGGCCCGGGTCCGGTTTCAGGCGTCCAGGCGGACCGCCCAGTCGGCGATCAGCTTGCGGTAGGCTTTGCCGACCGGCCGGATCTTGCGGTCCAGGTCGAACAGCCCGCGCGGATTGACCACGCCGCGCTGCTCGCGCAGTTCGATGTCCCAGTCGACCTGGTCGGTGACCGAATACCAGGTGAAGCCCGTCACCGCGACCCCGGCCCGCATCAGGCCGCGCACCAGCGCCCATTGCCTGGCCAGCCAGGCGCAGGCTTCAGTGCCCTGCGGTCCCTGGTCGCGGTTGGTCTCGGTATGCATCAGGGGCAGGCGGTAGCGCTCGGCGTATTCGCGGGCGATCACCGCATAGCCCAGCAGTTCGTCGACCGGATGCATGCCGCCGTCGGCCTCGACGTGGTGCTCGTTCGAGCGGTAGTAATCGGTGCCGAGGATACAATGCTTGCGCAGCGCATGGTTCTCGAAGAAGCGCAGCTCTTCCTCGCTCATGCCGTTGTCCAGCACGAAGCCGCGCAGCGTGGGTTCCAGCTCGCGCCCGTAATTGAGGTCGAGGGTAAGGAAGCGCCGCAGGTTGCGCGTCTCGGCGATCGGTTCGGCGTCCGGCTCGGTGGCGTGGAAGTATTCGCTGGACTCGCTCTGGATGAAGCGGGTACCGGGACGCAGGGCGCGGATCGCATGCATGGCCAGCAGGTTGGCCTTGACCAGGTGCTTGATGGCGGTGACGTAGGCATGCTCGTCGCTCAGCTGTTCGTTCCACAGGCCATAGAGGGCGGAGAAACGCGCGCACACATACATCTCGTTGACCGGCGTGAACATGTGGATCCAGGGATAGCGCTGGGCGAAATCGGCGGCATAGCGCGCGAACAGCTCGGGGAAATCCGGATTCTGGAAATTGCCGATCCAGTCCGGCACGCCGAAGTGGCAGAGGTCGGCGATCGGCTCGATGCCGAGGCGGCGCAGCTCGGCGAAGGCCTGGTCGGCGAAATCCCAGTCGTAGCGCTGCGGGGCCAGCCAGCTGCGGTGCAGGGGCACGCCGTAGCGCAGGGTGCGGATGCCGAGCCCGTCCGCCAGCGCGAAGTCGGTGCGCCAATGGGTGTAATGGCCGCATTCCTCCATCTGGTCGCGGCGGATGCGGCCGTGGCCGATGGTGGGGCTGCTGTTCTCGATCCCGCTGGCGAACTTGAAAGAGGAGGGTGGCGCCGTCATCGGCGTCCTCCGAGCGGCGGCTGCGGGGTGACGACGCCGGGCGGGACCTCGGACACGCTGGACAGCCCGGACAGCATCATGCAGTCCTGCAGCTCCTGCTCGAACAGCTGCAGCGCGCAGTAGACGCCGTCGCGGCCCTTGGCGCACAGGCCGTACAGGCAGGCGCGCCCGCTCAGGCAGGCTGAAGCGCCGAGGCCGAGGGCCTTGACGATGTCGCCGCCGGTGCGGATGCCGCCGTCGAACAGCACTTCGATGCGGCTGCCGACCGCCTCCGCGATCTGCGGCAGCACCGAGATCGAGGAGGGCGCGCTGTCCAGCTGGCGCCCGCCGTGGTTGGAGACGACAATGGCGTCGGCGCCGATGTCGAGGGCGCTGCGCGCGTCGTCTGGATGCATCACGCCCTTCAGGATCAGCTTGCGCGGCCATTCCTTGCGCACCCAGCGCACGGTGTCGAGGTCGAAGCTCGGGTCGAACTGGGCTTCGATCCACTTCGACAGCGAGCCCACCGAGCCGCCTTCCTTGATCTCGTGTTCGAGGTTGCCGAAGGTGTGGCGGCGGCTTCCCGCCATGCCGGCCAGCCAGCGAGGATGGGTCAGCATCTCCATCAGGTTCTTTGGCGTCAGCCGCGGCGGCACGCCCAGGCCTTCCTTCTCGTCGGCCCAGCGCTTGCCCTGGGTGTGCAGGTCGATGGTCAGCACCAGCGCCGAACAGTTGGCCTCCAGCGCGCGGCGGATCAGGTTTTCGTTGACCTTTTTATCCTTCATCAGGTAGAGCTGGAACCAGAAGGGCTTGCCGCTTGCCTCGGCCACGTCCTCGATCGAATTGATCGAGCAGGTCGACAGGCAGTAGGGCACGCCATAGTCCGCCGCCGCGCGCGCCGCCTCGCACTCGCCGTTCGGCCACATCAGCCCCGCCAGCCCGGTCGGCCCCACCGCCAGCGGGATGCGGGCGGGGTCGCCGGCCATGGTGGTGGCGGTGTCGCGCCTGGCCACGTTGCGCAGGCTGTGCTGGCGCAGCGCCAGGGCGCGCAGGTCGTCCAGGTTGCGCTGCAGGGTCAGCTGCTGCTCGCTGCCGCCGTGGATGTAGTCGAACAGCACGCCGGGCAGGCGGGACCTGGCCAGGGTTTCGAGGTCGAAGATGCTGGCGATTTTGCTCATGGCTTGGTCATGTCAGAGTTCTCCACGGGCGGCCAGGATGCGGATGCGGTCGCCGATGCGGCAGGCCAGTGCCTGGATCGTGAGCGAGGGGTTGACCCCGCCGCTGGTCGGGAACAGCGAGCCGTCGCAGACCCACAGGTTACGCACGTCCCAGCTGCGCCCGTCGGCGTCGACCACGCTGGTGTCGGGATCGAAGCCCATGCGGCAGGTGCCGAGGATGTGGCTGGTGTCTTCGCTGGTCCACAGGTCCTTGCCGCCCGCCGCCTCCAGCATCCGGCCCATGTAGCGGCGGGCATGTTCCTGCATGCGGCGGTCATTGTCGGAGTACGAGAATTCGACGTGGGCGATCGGCAGGCCATGCTGGTCGCGTTCGCCGGCCAGGATGACGCGGTTGCCGGGCCGCGGTTCGGTCTCGGCCACCGCCACCAGGCCGCTCATGTAGTTGTAGTCGAGCATGGCCTGGCGCAGCCGCGCGCCCCACAGCTGGCGCGAGGTGGCGACCAGCTGGGCCCAGGCGCGCGGCAGCGGGCCCTGGCTCATGAAGGCATAGCCGCCGGCGAAGTCCTTGCCTTCGTCGGCGTAATTCCAATGCTCGCAGACGGCCATGTTGGGCGGCCCCTTGTTCCAGCGGATTTCCTCGTCGAAGCGCGCCCACACGCCCGGTCCCGCATGGGTGGTCAGGTGGGTGCCGACCAGGCCGGAGCGGTTGGCCAGGCCCTGGGGAAAGGACGGGCAGCTCGAATTCAGCAGCAGGCGCGGGGTCTCGATCGCGTAGCCGGCCACCACCACGTTGCGCGCGCGCTGGAAGCGCCATTGCCCGCTGCGGCGGTAATGCACGCCGCTGGCCAGGCCATTCGCGTCCAGTTCGATGCGCCCGGCCATGGCGAGGTCGCGCACCTCGGCGCCGGCGCGCAGCGCGCGCGGGATCCAGACCACCAGCGCGCTCTGCTTGGCATTCGTCGAGCAGCCGAAGTTGCAGAAGCCGCGGTAGACGCAGGGCGGCGACTTGCCGCGCGGCGCCGACACCGTCGCCAGCGGCACCGCCGACCAGGCCACGCCCATGCGCTCGGCGCCGCGCGCCAGCACCAGGCCGGCGGCGTTCATCTCGTGCTCGCGGTAGGGATAGCGACGGTGCGGCGGGCCCCAGGGATAGCGCAGCGGGCCGGCAATCGCCAGCGCGTGCTCGGCTTCCTCGTAGTACGGCGCGATCTCCTCGTAGCTGAGCGGCCAGTCGAAGCCATAGCCGAGCAGGCTGCGCGAACGGAACCACTCGGGCCGGAAGCGCAGCGAGATCATGCTGAAGTGGACCGTCGAGCCGCCCACGCCCCAGCCTGAATTATTGCCGCCGAGGGCGATCGGGTCGTCACCGGAGGTCAGGCGTTCGTCCAGCCAGTACAGCTGCTGCTGGGCTTCCTCGTCGGAGGCGAAATCCTCGAGCGGGCGCCAGAACGGACCGGCCTCCAGCACGACGACCGAGAAGCCGGCCTCGGCCAGCTTGCAGGCGAGGGTGCCGCCGCCGGCGCCGGCACCGACGATGGCGAAGTCCACGGCGGCATCGTCGCGGTACTCGCGCATCGGCATCCAGCCCCCGCGTTCGAACACGTCGGGCGCGCGTCCTTGTCCGGTGCGTGGCTGGTAGTCCATCAGCCCGGGTCCTCCGCCTTGCCTGCGCGCGCCTCCCATGGGTCGCGGCTGTCGAATCCGAGGCGCACGTAGCCGCGCGGGCTGGCCGGGCCGCCGAACCCGATCTCGCTCCAGGACCAGGGGTGGGCGTAATAGATGCCGGCCGCGGTCTTGAGCAGCCAGTGCGTGAAGAAGCGTTCCGAATGCAGGGCCTGCCATTGCGGCGAGCGCACGTCCTGGTCCGCCAGCGCCTGCAGCACGGCATCCTGTTCCGCCGCATCGAGTGCCGTGAAGTCGCGGCCGTGGCGGCAGCGGGCCTCGTCGGCGAGGGCGGCGAGGCCCAGGCGCCAGCATTCGCGCAAGGGAGGCATGTCCGGATGGCGGAAGCCTTCGCCGCGATCGTCATGCAGCATGGCGTCGATCCAGGGCGTGATCGGGATCGGTTCGAGACGGTCCGGCTGGGGCAGCAGGTGCCGGTTGACGGCTTCCAGCAAGTCCCATTCGGCTTCGCTCAGGAAGCGGCGCGGTGGAACCTGGTCCAGGCGTTGGGCCAATACGCGCCGGGTGGTGTCGTCGAAGGAAGGGCTGTCCCACTTGGCCAGCACGTCGTAGCCGGGATAGCGGGCGTTGGTGTTCATGCCGCCTCCCGCCAGGCCGGCTCGCGGGCGCGCAGCGCCAGGGCGGCGCGTCCGGCCAGCGCCAGCGCGGAAAAGCTGGGCGGCGCCGGCAGCGGCGGGCCGCTCAGCAGGTTCTGGCTCCAGTTGCGCCAGCCGCCCATCTGGCGCGCGATCCCGAAGGCGTGGAAGGCGACGCCCCCAGCGCCCAGCCAGGCGGTGGCGGCCAGCCAGCCGCGTGCCAGGCGCGAACGCCTGCGCGATGGCGCCGCCGGCGCGCTCGCCGCTGCCAGCAGCGCGGCGCCGACCGGCGGCAGGCCGACCGGCAGCCACATCGCCGGGTTGTGGTAGGCGCCGCGGAAGTGCAGCAGTGCCGCTTCCATGCTGGTGCCGGCCAGGCCGGCCGCCGCCAGCATGCCGAGGGCGCGGCCGCGCGGCATGCCGGCCAGGGTCGGCTCGCCACGCCCGACCTCGCGCGCGGCCAGCCCGAGCAGGCCGGCCAGGGACAAAGCCGCCGGCGCGCCGACCGGCGCCGCATAGAACAGATTGCCCCAGGACAAGCCGCCGGGCCGGCGCAGCACGTTGTAGACGTGAAAGCCCAGACCCGCCACGCCGATCGCGCAGGCGGCGCCGAAGGGCAGGGCGGCCACGCGCCGGCCGGGTTGCCGCGCCGCCTTCGAGGCGCCGGCCAGGACCAGGGTGGCGCTCGCCAGCGGCGCGAACATGCCCGGGTTGTCGAAGCCGCCGCGATAGTGTTCGAGGGCGCTGTCGCTCAGCACCGAGGCGGCCAGCATCGCCGAGGACAGGTAGAGCTGGCCTGCGGCGCGGGTTTCGGCGTCGGCGGCGCGCGGCGCTGCCGGGGAGCGCACCGGGCGCACGGAACGCGGCCGCGAGCGCGCCGCCAGCACCGCCGCCAGGGCCAGGCCGAGGGTGACGGCGCCCAGCGCCCGCGCCCCCGGCCCGGACTCTGTGCGCGCCAGCCGGGTCACGGCTTTTCCTTGGGCAGGATGCCGCTCAGCACCTGGCGCGCGACCCCGGCCAGCATCGAGCCTTCCTTGGGATCGCCCTTGACGACGGTCTCCATGAAGGCCTTGGCCTGTTCCAGCGTGATGTGGGAGGGCAGCGGCGGCACTTCCGGATCGGTCCTGAACTCCAGCACCACCGGGCGGTCGGCGTGCAGGGCTTCGCGCCAGGCGGTGCGGACTTCTTCCGGATTGTCGCAATAGATGCCCTTCAGGCCGATCAGCTCGCCGAACTTGTGGTAGGGCACGTCGGGGATCTGCTGGGTGGCATTGAATTTCGGATCGCCTTCCATCACCCGCTGCTCCCAGGTCACCTGGTTCAGGTCGCCGTTGTTGAAGACGCAGACGATCCAGCGCGGATCCTTCCACAGGCGCCAGTACTTGGCCACCGTGATCAGCTCGGCCATATTATTCATCTGCATGGCGCCGTCGCCGACCATGGCGATCACCGGCCGATCCGGGTGCGCGAACTTCGCCGCGATCGCGTACGGGACCGCCGCGCCCATCGAGGCCAGGCCGCCGGACAGCGAGAACATCTGGCCGCGCCGCACCTTCAGGTCGCGCGCATACCAGTTGGCGCAGGAGCCGGAGTCGCTGGTGACGATGGCGTCGATGGGCAGCTGCGGTGACAGGTCCCAGGCCACGCGCTGCGGATTGATCGGATTGGCCGGCTGCAGGGCGCGGTTCTCGAGCAGCTTCCAGGAGTCCGCCACTTCGCTCTCGACGTGGCGGCGCCAGTCGTCGGCCTTCTGTTCCAGCAGGGGCAGCAGCAGGCGCAGGGTCTCGGCGCTGTCGCCATGCAGGTTGACCTCTGCCGGGTAGCGGATGCTGAGCATGGTCGGGTCGATGTCGATCTGCACCGCGCGCGCCTTGCCTTCTTCCGGCAGGAACTCGGCGTAGGGGAAGCCGCTGCCGATCATGAGCAGGGTGTCGCAATGCGTCATCAGGTCCCAGCTGGCCTTGGTGCCGAGGATGCCGATCGAGCCGGTGACCCAGGGCAGCTCGTCGGGCAGGACGCCCTTGCCGAGCAGGGCCTTGGCGGCACCGGCCTGCAGGCGGTCGGCCACGGCGATGACTTCGTCGGTGGCGTGCAGGGCGCCGGCACCGACCAGGATCGCCACCTTCTTGCCGGCGTTCAAGACCTCGGCCGCGCGCCGCAGGTCGGCCTCGTGCGGCACCACGCGCGGCTTGCTGTAGCCGATGCCGGACCGGACCGAGCCGTGCTTGCGCGGCGGATCTTCGTAAGGCAGTTCCTGCAGGTCGCCGGGAAGGATCAGCACGCCGACGCCGTTGCGCCCGAGCACCGTGCGCATCGCACGGTCGACCAGGTGGCGCACCTGGGACGGGGCCTCGGCCTCGTAGACGTAGTCGGCAACGTCCTGGAACAGGCGGTCCAGGTTCAGTTCCTGGGTGTAATGGGCGCCGCGCGCGGTGCGCGGGGCCTGGCCGCAGATCGCCAGCACCGGCATGTGGTCCATCTTGGCATCGTACAGGCCGGTCACCATGTGGGCCGCGCCGGGGCCGCCGGTCGACAGGCAGACGCCTGGCTGGCCGGTGAACTTGGCATGGGCGGACGCCATGAAGGCCGCCATTTCCTCGTGCCGCACCTGGATGAAGCTGATCTTGTGCTTGGACCGCTGGAGGGCGCCCAGCACCCCGTTGATGCCGTCCCCGGGATAGCCGAAGATGGTGCGTACGCCCCAGTCGTACAGGCGCTCGACGAAGAAATCACCGACGGTCTTGCTCATCCTTTCCTCCTTTTGCTCAATCCAGGCAGGCGCACGCCCAGCGCGGCGGCGCCCCACCGCCAGCCGCGGTGCTTCGCCGCCCAGAATTCCGGGCTGACGGTCCAGGCGCCGCGGTCGAAGCTGGCGTGGGCGGCGAAGGGCCGCGGCACCGGCTTCCACAGCTTGTCCGGCCGGTCGGCCGGAATCGCTTCATCGGTCTGCTGGCCGGCGATGCCGGTTCGGGCCCGGTAGCGGTCGAGCAGGTGGGGCACGAATTTCTCGGCCAGCACCGCGCCCAGGGTCGGATAGCCGAGGCAGATCTCGGCGCGCCGGGAATGCGCGGCCCAGTAAATGGCGCGACCGGCCACCTCGGGCCGGTAGCAGGCGGCGGTCGGCCTGGGATGGCGGTGCAGGGTGGTCTTGCACCACTCGAACTGCGGCGTGTTCACGCCCGGCATGTCGACGATGACGAGGTGGACCTTGCTGCGATCGTGCTCGCGTTCGGTGTGCAGGGCTTGCGTGAAGCCCTTGATCGCATGCTTTGCGCCGCAATACGGCGACTGCAGGGGAATCGAGCGGTAGGCGAGGGCGGAACCGACCTGCAGGATGGTGCCGCGGTCGCGCGCCCGCATGCGCTTGAGGGCCACCATCGCATTGTTGACCCAGATGGCTATCGGGCCCAGTTCCTGTTCTGCGCGCTCGGCGGCAGCGTCCGCCGCGCGGCCGATGCCCGCGTTCGCGCCGGTGATCACCACCACTTCTGCGGCTCGGTCCGGCATGCTCTCTCCTTGCGTTTGCCAGGAATGAGGGAAGCTTAGCACCGCGCGGCTTGACGCCACGTTCCGTTAGGTTTGTGCAAATGTTCCGGGCTTGAAGGGATTGCGATCGTTTAACTCATCGATATAGTCGTCGATCCCGCCGCTTTCCCTTTCCAGGAAGCGCTCGACCGCATCGGCAAACGAGGGATGCGCCAGCCAGTGTGCCGACCAGGTGCGGGTCGGCAGGAAGCCGCGCGCCATCTTGTGCTCGCCCTGGGCGCCGCCCTCGAACACCTGGATGCCCTGCTCGATGCAGAATTCGAGCGGCTGGTAATAGGCGGTCTCGAAGTGCAGGCAGGGCACGTGTTCGAGCGCCCCCCAGTAGCGGCCGTACAGCGTGGTCTCGTCATGCACGACCAGCGAGGCGGCGATCGGGTTGCCGTCGCGCTCGGCGATGACGAGCAGCAGATTGCCCGGCATCTCGCGCCCGATGCGGCGGAAGAAATCCAGGTTCAGGTAGGGCTTCGAGAAATGCTCGGCATAGGTGTGGCGGTAGCAGCGGGTGAAGAAGCGCCAGTCCTCATCAAGCGCGTCGACGCCGCGCACCCGGCGCATCGTGATGCCCGCTTCGGCCACCTTGCGCCGCTCGGCCCGGATGTTCTTGCGCTTCTTTTGCTCCAGGGTCGCCAGGAATTCCTCGAAGTTCGCGTAGCCGGCGTTCATCCAGTGGAACTGCACGCCGCTGCGCAGCAGGTAGCCTGCGTCCGCCAGCTGCCTGGCCTGCTCGTCCGGCGGGAACAGGATATGGGTCGAGGAGACATCGGCGGCCTGCTGGGTCGCGCGCAGCACCTCGACCAGGGCCGCGCGGGCGGCGTCGTCGCGGGCCAGCAGGCGCGGTCCCGTCACCGGCGTGAACGGAATCGCCGACAGCAGCTTGGGATAGTAATCCAGGCCGTTGCGCTGGTAGGCGTCGGCCCAGGCCCAGTCGAACACGTATTCGCCGTAGGAGTGTCCCTTCACGTAGAGGGGCAGGGCGGCGGCGAGTTCGTCATCGTCGTAGAGGGCGATGAATTGCGGCTGCCAGCCCGTTTCCGGCGTGGCGCTGCCGGATTCGTGCAGGGCGTGCAGGAAGGCGTAGGAAAGAAAGGGATTGGGGTTGTCTTGCCGGGCCAGCAGGCTGTCCCAGGCCCCCTGGCCGATCTCTGACAGAGAGGAAGCGATATGCGTGCGATAATTCAAGATGACTTCCGAATATGAAAAGCTGACTTCAATGGATAAGCGATTCTTCAACCTGTACTCGCACGATTTCGCGCGCGTGGCAGTCGCCAGTCCGCGTTGCCGCGTGGCCGACCCCGCCTTCAACGTCCAGGAAACGCTGCGCCTGGCGCGCGAAGCGGCAGACCAGGGCGCCGTGCTGGCCGCCTTCCCGGAACTGGGCCTGTCCGCCTATACCTGCGACGACCTGTTCCACCAGCGCGCCCTGCTCGACGCCGTGCTCGACGCCTTGCAGCAGCTGGTCGAGGCCTCGCGCGAGTTGCCGCTGGCCATGGTGGTCGGGGCGCCGCTGCGCCTGAACCACGTGCTGTTCAATTGCGCGGTGGTGGTGGCGGCGGGGCGCATCCTGGGCGTGGTGCCGAAAAGCTACCTGCCCAATTATGGCGAATTTTACGAAAGCCGGCAGTTCAGCGCGGCGGACAACGCGGCGGCCGACCGCATCACGCTGCTGGGCCAGGACGTGCCCTTCGGTCCGGAGCAGATCTTCGAGCTCGAGGGTGTGCCGCTGTTCCGCTTCCACGTCGAGATCTGCGAAGACGTCTGGGTGCCGGTGCCGCCGTCGTCCTTCGCGGCCCTGGCCGGTGCCACCGTGCTGGTCAACCTGTCGGCCTCGAACGTAGTGGTGGGCAAGAGCGGCTACCGCCACCAGCTGGTCAGCCAGCAATCGGCGCGCTGCCTGGCGGCCTATCTGTACACCTCGGCCGGCCTGGGCGAATCGACCACCGACATGTCCTGGGACGGCCAGTCCCTGATCTACGAGAAGGGCGACCTGCTGGCCCAGTCGCCGCGCTTCCTGCAGGACTCGCACCTGATCTTCGCCGACGTCGATCTCGAACGCCTGTCGCTGGACCGCATGCACACGACCACCTTCGCGCAGTCGGTGCGCCGGCATGCGGCGGAGGTCGAGCGCTTCCGCAGCACGCGTTTCGCCCTCGCGCTGCCGCTCGACAAAGACCTGCCGCTGGCGCGCACCATCGAGCGCTTCCCCTATGTGCCGGCGGACGGCAAACGCCGCGACGAGCGCTGCACCGAGGTCTACAACATCCAGGTCCAGGCCCTGCTGCAACGCCTGCAGTCGTCCGGCCACCAGAAGGTCGTGATCGGCATCTCGGGCGGCCTCGATTCGACCCATGCGCTGCTGGTCTGCGCCAAGGCCATGGACCGCCTCGGCCTGCCGCGTTCGAACATCCTGGCCTATACGATGCCCGGCTTCGCCACCAGCGAGCGGACCCTCCAGCAAGCGCGCCAGCTGATGGAAGTGGTCGGCGCCACCGCCCACGAGATCGACATCCGCCCGAGCTGCATCCAGATGCTGAAGGATCTCGGCCATCCCTATGCCGAGGGCAGGGAAGAATACGACGTCACCTTCGAGAACGTGCAGGCGGGCGAGCGCACCAGCCACCTGTTCCGGCTGGCGAACCACCACCATGCGATCGTGATCGGCACCGGCGACCTCTCCGAGCTGGCGCTGGGCTGGTGCACCTACGGCGTGGGCGATCATATGTCGCACTACAACGTGAACGCCAGCGTGCCGAAGACGCTGATCTCCCACCTGGTGCGCTGGGTGGCGGACACGCAGCAGATCGGTGAGAACGGCGCCGACGTCCTGATCAAGGTGCTGGAAACCGAGATCAGCCCGGAACTGGTGCCCGCCAAGACCGGTACCGGCAAACAGGCCGGCATCGCGCCGGCCGGCAAGCCGGCCCAGGTGACGGAAGACTTCATCGGGCCCTACGAGCTGCAGGACTTCAACCTGTATTACACGCTGCGCTACGGCTTCGCGCCGACCAAGGTGGCCTTCCTTTCGTACAGCGCCTGGCACGACCGCGATGCCGGTCCGTGGCCTGAAGGCGGCAGCCCGGCGCGCAACGAGTACGGGCTGGCGGCGATCAAGAAGAACCTGGGCATCTTCCTGTGGCGCTTCTTCAAGACCAGCCAGTTCAAGCGCTCCTGCGTGCCGAACGGGCCGAAGGTCGGCAACGGCGGTTCGCTGTCGCCGCGCGGCGACTGGCGGGCACCGAGCGATTCCGAAGCCACGGTATGGATGGAGCAGCTGGCGCGCATCCCGGACCAAGAATCAACCTGAAAGGAGAAAACCCCATGAAACAGATTACCTGCGTAATCAAACCCTTCAAGCTGGACGAAGTGCGCGAGGCGCTGGCGGAAGTGAACGTCACCGGCCTCACCGTGACCGAGGTGAAGGGCTTCGGCCGCCAGAAGGGCCATACCGAGCTGTACCGTGGCGCCGAGTACGTGGTCGATTTTTTGCCAAAGGTAAAAATCGAGGTGGTGGTCGACGATTCGATGACCGAGCAGGTGGTGGATGCCATCATCAAGGCCGCGCGTACCGGCAAGATCGGCGACGGCAAGATCTTCGTGCAGGAAGTCGAGCAGGTGATCCGGATCCGTACCGGCGAAACCGGCGCGGACGCGGTCTGAGCCCGCTTCCGTCAATTCGATCAAATCCGCTTGTCGTTCAGACCAGGCTCATGTTACATTTCCATTTTGAAATGTCACATTGGCCTGGGCGGCCATTCAGCATGCGGATGAGTCTACGGTGAAGCATATCCTGGTAGTCGACGATGAAGAAGCGGTAGGGTACGTGTTCGAGCGCTACCTGGCTATCAAGGGTTACCGGGTGTCGGTGGCTTACAGCGGAGAACAGGCGCTGGCGGCCTTCGAGGCCGACCGGCCCGACCTGGTGGTCACCGACTACAAGATGCCCGGCATGAACGGCGCCGAGCTGCTGCTGCGCCTGCGCGCCATCGATCCCGCCCTGCCGGCGGTCATGATTTCGGCAAATCCCATCGAGGTCGGCCCGACCCTGGAGGGCGTCCGCTTCTTCCCCAAGCCGGTGTCGCTGGAGACCCTGGTCGAGCATATCGGCACCGTCATCTGAGCCGCCTCAGCGCCCTACCTGCAGGTTGAACTTCCAGGTCAGCAGGCGCAGGCCGCTGATGAAGAAGGCGCTCGACCACAGCGCGAACTCGCGCGGTACGCCGTACATCCCCATCAGCAGGAACATCCAGCTGCCGAGGAAGGCGCAGATCGCATAGGGCTTGCCGTCGCGGAAGACCATCGGCACCTCGTTGCACACGATGTCGCGCAGCACCCCGCCGAAGATCCCGGTGATCACCCCCATCATCGAGGCGATGAACAGCGGCATATGGGCTTCCATCGCCGCCGATGCGCCCGCCACCGAGAACAATCCCAGCCCGAAGGCGTCGGCGATCACGATCAGGCGTTCGGAAACGATGTGCCGCAGGGTGCGCATCAGGGGCGAAGCCACCAATGCCAGTACGAAGATCAGGATCGCGTACTCCTGGTGCTGGACCCAGAACAGCGGTCTTCGGTCGAGCAGGATGTCGCGCAGGGTGCCGCCGCCGAATGCGGCGATGAAGGCGACGGTGAATACGCCGACCAGGTCCATGCGCTTGCGCCTCGCTTCGATGAAGCCGGAGAACGCGGCGACCAGGACCGCCGTGATTTCGATAATGGTGACCAGTCTCATGCAATGCGGGCAAGTGGCAACGTTGCTAGACTAACATGCCGAGCCCGACATTGGCTTAATCCTGAGCCGCGAGCGGCAGCTGCACCGTGAATATCACCGCGCTGGTGCCCTGGCCGCCGGCGCCGGCCTGGTGGCGGTAGGCGATCTCACCCTGGTGCTCGCGCACGATCTGCTGGGCGATATAGAGGCCCAGGCCCATGCCGGTGCGGTTGCGCGGATTGTTCAGCGAGCTGCGCTTGAAGGGATTGAACAGGCCGGACTCGATCTCGTGCGGGATCGGCGCACCGGCATTCGCGATGCAGACCTCTGCCCGGCCGTCGTCGCGGCGCAGCAGGATCTCGATCGGCTGATTCGGCTCGCCATGGTGGCGCGCATTGCTCAGCAGGTTGGACAGCACCTGGCCCAGGCGGCCGCTGTCGGCCATGACCACGGCCGGGCCATCGATCTTCAGCTCGTAGACGATGGTCGGGTAGGCCAGGCGGGCCTCCTCGACCATGTCCTCGACCAGCGCCGCCAGGTCGACCCGCTCCAGCGCCACGCCGAGGCCCATGCCGCGGTCGATGCGGCTCATGTCCAGCACCTGGCCGATCATGCGCTGCATGCGGTTGCTGGACGACTGGATGCGGCGTCCCAGGGTGCCGCCCTTGCTGGCGCTGTCGGTCTTTTCCAGCACGATGCCGGCCATGTTGATGGAGTGCAGAGGGTCGCGCAGGTCGTGGCCCAGCATCGCCAGCAGTTGGGCGCGCGTCGCTTCGGTCTGGGCGCGGCGCGCGTTCGAGACCCGGGCCAGTTCGCCCAGGGTCATGCGGGCATGGATCAGGACGCCATCTTCCCATTCGTGGGCGCAGCCGCGCACTGTTTCATGCCAGGCGTCGAAGGAGCCGCGCGGGGTCAGGCGTTCGCCCATCGGCCCGATCTGGCCGCTCTTGTCCGGCTTGCCGCCCCAGGCGACTTCCTCGATCTGTTCATGGCGCAGCAGCAGGCACCAGCCCTTGCTGGGCGGGTCGTAGGGCAGGCCCAGCATGCCGGACCACTTTCCCAGGCCTTCACGCGCCTCCTCGGGCCAGTCGGCGGAACATTGACGCACCAGCAGTTCGTGCACATTGTCCGGCAGGGTGGCGACGATGGCCTCGCCGCTGCCCTGGTCGATGCCGCGGCAGACCACGCGGTCGAACTGGGTCGCGATCATGGCCTGGGCGCGCGCCGCGACCAGCATGCCGTCGGCGTGCTCGATCAGGGCCTCGAGCGGATCTTCTTCCAGCAGCAGCGATTCGACCAGGCTGGTACGGACCTTGGCGGCGCGCTCGACCAGTTCGGCTTCCTCGCGCGATTCCAGGCCCTGGATCGTCGAGGCGATGACCTGGGCCAGCACGTCGGCCGCCATGCGGATCGAGTAGGGTACGCGCTTCGGGCCCATGTGGTGGCAGGCGAGCAGGCCCCACAGGCGGCCGTTGATGACGATCGACACGCTCATCGAGGCGCCCACGCCCATGTTCTGCAGGTACTCGACGTGGATCGGCGAGACGCTGCGCAGCAGCGCGAAGCTCATGTCCAGCGGCGCGGCGCCCGGTGCGCCGACCAGGGGCACGGCGTGATAGGTGACGTCGGCGATCATGCGCAGGGTGTTCAGCACGTACAGGCGGCGCGCCTGCGGCGGGATGTCGCCGGCCGGATAGCGCTGGCCGAGGTAGGGCACGAGGTCGTCGCGGCGCGCCTCGGCCACCACGTCGCCGCTGTCGTCGGGGCGGAAGCGGTAGGCCATCACGCGGTCGAAGCCGGTGAACTCGCGCACCTGGCGCACGGCGGTGTCCAGCAGGGCGTCCACGTTCTTCTGGCGGCGCAGGCGGTCGATCGAGGAGTGGGCCTTGATGGCGAACTGGGCGACGGTATCGGCGGCGACCTCGCGCGCCTCGAACTCGGCGATCACGCGGCCCTCGTGGGCATGCACGACGCAGTCGTATTCGGTGTCGCCGACGGTAATCGCGGCAACCATCGGCATGGCCTCGCCCTCGCTCATGCTGTCCAGCGATTCCTGGATCAGCTCGGTGACTTCGGCCGGCAGGCCGAGTTCGCCGAAGGGCTTGGCGAGTTCGAGATGGGCGGCGAGGGCGGCGGGGGCGTTTTCGGTCCAGCCTTCGACCTCGCCGGCGGCGGTGAAGAAGATCAGTGCTCCGTGCGGCTGGATCGAACCCGGGATGTGGATCGGTTCATCTGCACAGTTGAGCAGGTCGACACGCATCGGGGCGCCCATCGGCACCGGTGATCTTGACTTCAATTCGCATCATCCCTTCTCATGCAAAACCACCATGGTTTCGCTAAGAGTGCATCTTACAGGTTTCAAAGAAGGCATGCCGTGCGTTTTTCAACTTAACGCGACAGTGGAGGGCTTTTTAGCCCGAAGTAGACCAAAAATTTGAACAAATGTAAGACTTAGTCGTCATTTAGCGCAGGGCGCAGAAGGACGATGAGGGCGCCATGGCCGCCATCGGTCCGGCCGGCCACGCAGAAGGCGACCACCTCGGCGGTCTGCACCAGCCAGCTGTGCACCATGCCGCGCAGCACCGGCTCGCCGCCGGCGGAGCCGTAGCCGACGCCGTGGATGATGCGCACGCAGCGCACGCCATTCTTGCTCGATCGGCGCAGGAAGGCATCGACCAGGCGCCGCGCGAGGTCGCGGGTATGGCCGTGCAGGTCCAGCTCGTCCTCGACCTGCCAGTGGCGTTTTCTCAGCTTCTTGACGACGTCGGGGCCGACGCCGGGCGCCGACCAGCTGAGGGTGGGATCTTCGTCGAGCAGGCCGTCGACGTCGAACTGGTCGGACAGCATCGACTCGCGCAGCACCGCCTCGATGTCTTCCTCGTGCAGCGGCGGACGCTGCGGGCCCGGCCCGGCGGCGCGGCGCTCGGCCTCCTGCACCGGGCGCCAGACGTAGCGGTCCGATTCCGGCATCGGCTTGACGTCCTTGACGGCATCGCGGAACTCGACCGCGTTCGCCTTGTCGATGCGCTCGCGCCGTTCGCGCGCGGCCTGTTCGATGGCGCGCTGGCGCTGATCTTCCTTGAGCTGTTCGCGCAAGGATTTCAGGTCCGAGAAGTCTTTCAAGCCCGCCACATCGCCCTCGTAAAAACATGTCATTCCCGGCATTGCCGGAAATGACCCCCGCGCAGGCGGGGGGCCAAATAATAATTACTCCAGCGCTTCCAGATAACGCTGCGCATCCAGCGCCGCCATGCAGCCGGTACCCGACGAGGTGATCGCCTGGCGATACACGTGATCCTGCACGTCGCCGGCCGCGAACACGCCTTCGACGCTGGTCGCCGTGGCCATGCCCTCGGTGCCGCTGCGGGTCTTGATGTAGCCGTTGTGCATCTCGAGCTGGCCGTCGAAGATGCCGGTGTTCGGCTTGTGGCCGATCGCCACGAACAGGCCGTGCACCTTGATGTCCTTGGTGGCGTCGCCGGCGCTCGACTTCAGGCGCAGGCCGGTCACGCCGCTGGCGTCGCCCAGCACCTCGTCCAGGGTCTGGTTCAGCTCCAGCACGATCTTGCCTTCCTCGACCTTGTGCATCAGGCGGTCGACCAGGATCGGCTCGGCGCGGAACTTGTCGCGGCGGTGGATCAGGGTCACCTTGCTGGCGATGTTGGACAGGTACAGCGCTTCCTCGACCGCGGTATTGCCGCCGCCAATCACCGCCACTTCCTGGTTGCGGTAGAAGAAACCGTCGCAGGTGGCGCAGGCGGACACGCCCTTGCCCATGAATTCCTGCTCGCTCGGCAGGCCGAGGTACTGGGCCGAGGCGCCCGTCGCGATGATCAGGGCGTCGCAGGTGAACTCATGCGAATCGCCCACCAGGCGGATCGGCTTCTCGTTCAGGAAAGTCGTGTGGATGTGGTCGAACACGATCTCGGTATTGAAGCGCTCGGCGTGCTGCAGCAGGCGCTGCATCAGTTCGGGACCCTGGACGCCCAGCGGATCGCCCGGCCAGTTCTCGACGTCGGTCGTGGTCATCAGCTGACCACCCTGCTCGACGCCGGTCACCAGCATTGGGCTCAGGTTGGCGCGTGCGGCGTAGACGGCGGCGCTGTAGCCGGCGGGGCCGGAACCGAGAATCAGGACTTTGGCGTGTTTGCGAGTGGTCATTGCAGGAATTCGTCTTATTGGTAAGGGAAGGGAACTGGGGCTGAAAAGCCACTTTATCAAGGGGATATGTGGCTCACATTATAGTCGATGATGCACACGGGCATGAATCGTGGGCCCGCTTGGCAATATATCGCTTAGAATGGTCGATCTTTGTAAGTTCCCAGCAGCATCGGTTTCAATCAGCATGAGTAAGAATAGTCAATCGACAACTTCGACCTATACCCGCAAGCCTGCGCCGCCCCGGCAGCCGATGCCCAACCGGCTGGTGCGCTTGCTGTCGGAAGCGCGCTGGCTGGCCACCGCCGTGGCACTGCTGTATTTCGTCCTGATCCTGCTCAGCTATAACAAGGCGGATCCGGGCTGGTCGCACGAGAATGCGGTGCCCCACGTGGTCAACCTGGGCGGCCGCGCCGGCGCCTGGCTGGCCGACCTGCTGCTGTTCATCTTCGGCTTTTCCGCCTGGTGGCTGTGCGTCTGCTTCGC
Organism: Massilia sp. 01N410; assembly: GCF_056399665.1. Taxonomy (NCBI): domain Bacteria; kingdom Pseudomonadati; phylum Pseudomonadota; class Betaproteobacteria; order Burkholderiales; family Oxalobacteraceae; genus Massilia; species Massilia sp. 01N410. The sequence continues at coordinate 168,580 of NZ_JBFTRV010000004.1, forward strand.
GCGCGCCGTGTGGAGGGGCTACCGGCGCCTGCACAACCGCTTCGTGATCGAGGCCGCCGAGCCGGAACCGGAGCACCAGGGCGAGACGGTGATCCGCTGGGTCGGCTTCGCCCTGATGTTCGCCGGCAGCGTCGGCCTCGAATACCTGCGCATGTGGACGCTGAAGGTGGAGCTGCCGCGCTCCCCCGGCGGCGTTCTGGGCCAGCTGATCGGCCATTCCGCCCACACCGCCTTCGGCTTCACCGGCGCGACCCTGCTCCTGCTGCTGCTGTTCGGCCTGGGCTTTTCCTGGTACTTCCAGGTGTCCTGGCTGGCGGTGGCCGAGCGCATCGGCGAATCGGTCGAGACCAGCCTCGCATGGTTCCGCCTGCGCTACGAAGACCGCGAAGACCGCCGCCAGGGCGAGGTTGCGGCCAGCCGCCGCGACGAAGTGGTGGTGAACGAGCGCGCCAAGTACGTCGAGAAGCATGCGCCGCCGGCCCCGAAGGCCTTGCCGGAGCCGGACGACGAGTCGGAGAACGCACCGGCGCCGGGCTTCCTGGCCAAGATGATGTCGAAGGTCGGCAAGGGCAAGGCAGAGAAGGCGGAGACCAAGGGCGAGGCCAAGCTCGAGCCGCGCGCCGAGCCGATGCTGGAAGACGAGGTCGACGAGGATGGCGTGGTGACGCCGCGTGCCCCGGCGCCGCGCGAGCCCGCGTTCGCGCCGCCTGCCGCCGCCGAACCTGCGCCGCGCGCCCCGGTATCGGCATCGGCCGCCGCGCCGGCGCCGATCAAGATCGAGCCCCAGGTGACCAGCGTGCCGCGCTCCGAACGCGCCGAGAAGGAAAGGCAGAACAAGCTGTTCGAAGGCATGCCGGGCGATTCGACCCTGCCGCCGCTCGGCCTGCTGGACGATGCGCCGCCGGCCCAGGAATCGGTGGCCATCGAAACCCTGGAATTCACCAGCCGCCTGATCGAGAAAAAGCTGTCCGACTTCGGCGTCGAAGCCAAGGTGGTGGCCGCCTATCCGGGCCCGGTCGTGACCCGCTACGAGATCGAGCCGGCCACCGGCGTCAAGGGCAGCCAGATCGTCAACCTGGCGCGCGACCTGGCGCGTTCGCTGTCGCTGACGTCGATTCGCGTGGTCGAGACCATCCCCGGCAAGAACTACATGGCGCTGGAGCTGCCGAATCCGAAACGCCAGATCGTGCGCCTGACCGAGATCCTCGGCTCCAAGGTCTACGGCGACAGCGCTTCCAGCCTCACCGTCGCGCTGGGCAAGGACATCGCCGGCAAGCCAGTGATCGCCGACCTGGCCAAGATGCCGCACCTGCTGGTGGCGGGTACCACCGGTTCCGGTAAGTCGGTCGGCATCAACGCGACGATCCTCTCGCTGTTATATAAAGCTGACCCGGACGATGTGCGCCTGATTCTCATCGACCCGAAGATGCTGGAGATGTCGGTCTACGAAGGCATCCCGCACCTGCTGGCGCCGGTCGTGACCGACATGCGCCAGGCCGGCCACGCCCTGAACTGGGCGGTGAACGAGATGGAGCGCCGCTACAAATTGATGAGCAAGCTGGGCGTGCGTAACCTGGCCGGCTACAACGGCAAGATCCTGGAAGCGGCCAAGCGTGAAGAGCACATACCGAACCCGTTCTCGCTGACCCCGGACGCGCCGGAACCGCTGGACAAGCTGCCGACCATCGTCATCATCATCGACGAGCTGGCCGACCTCATGATGGTGGTCGGCAAGAAGGTCGAGGAACTGATCGCCCGTATCGCGCAGAAGGCGCGTGCCGCCGGTATCCACCTGATTCTGGCGACCCAGCGTCCGTCGGTGGACGTGATCACGGGCCTGATCAAGGCGAACATCCCGACCCGTATCGCGTTCCAGGTGTCGTCGAAAATCGACTCGCGCACCATTCTCGACCAGATGGGCGCCGAGACCCTGCTGGGCATGGGCGACATGCTCTACATGCCGCCGGGTACCGGCCTGCCGGTCCGCGTGCACGGCGCCTTCGTCTCCGACGACGAAGTGCATCGAGTTGTAAAACATCTGCAATCGACGGGCGAACCGAATTACATTGAGGGCATCCTCGAAGGCGGCGTGGCCGAGGAAGGCGGCGCCGACGGCGCGGTGGCGGGCGAGGGCGGCGGCGAATCCGACGCCCTGTACGACCAGGCCGTGCAGGTCGTGCTGAAGAACCGCAAGGCCTCGATCTCGCTGGTGCAGCGCCACCTGCGCATCGGCTACAACCGCGCGGCGCGCCTGATCGAGCAGATGGAGCAGAGCGGCCTGGTGTCGCCGATGCAGTCGAACGGCAACCGCGACATTCTCGTGCCTGCGACCAGCGCCGAATAACGTACGTCGCGTTTGCGTAGGGTGGGCACGCCGTGCCCACGCGGGCGCATGCGTCGTGCCAACGTAACGCGTGGGCACCGGGTGCCCACCCTGCAAGGAACATATCGATGAAGAATATGACGCTGAAATTTTCCCTGGCCACCCTGCTGGCCGCAAGCTCGCTGGCCCTGAGCGCCACCGCCTCCGCCAGCGCCCTCGAACAGTTCAAGAGCTTCGTCGCCGGCACCAAGTCCGCCCGCGGCGACTTCATCCAGACCCAGGTCCGCAGCAAGGCCGCCACCGGCAAGGCCCAGCCGGCATCAAGCGGGACCTTCGTGTTCGCCCGTCCCGGCAAGTTCATCTGGACTTACCAGAAGCCCTACGAGCAGGTGCTGCAGGCCGACGGCGAGACCCTCTATGTCTACGACAAGGACCTGAACCAGGTCACCACCCGCAAGCTCGGCAACGCCCTGGGCAGCTCGCCGGCCGCGATCCTGTTCGGCAGCAACGACCTGGAAAAGAACTTCACCCTGGTCGAAGCCGGCACCCGCGACGGCCTGGAATGGATGACGGCGACGCCGAAAGCCAAGGACACCACCTTCGAGCAGATCGGCATCGGCCTGAAGGACGGCGTGCCGCAGGCGATGGAGCTGAAGGATTCCTTCGGCCAGACCTCGGTGCTGAAGTTCACGAACTTCCAGCGCAATCCGCAGCTGGGCGCCCAGCAGTTCAAGTTCGAGGTGCCGAAGGGCGCCGACGTGGTGAACCAGTGAGACACGGCCTTGCGCTGCTGACGGCGGCGCTGGCCGCCTTTCATGCAGCGCCGGCCGCCGCCCGGATACCGCCGCCGCCCAAGGCCTGCGCCGCCGCGGAATACCCGCGCGAGGCGGTGCGTTACGAACTCGAAGGCATCACGACCCTGCGCTACCGGCTGGCCGCGGACGGCCGCGTGAGCGAAGTCCAGGTCGCCAGCTCGAGCGGCTGGGCGCTGCTCGACGATGCCGCCATCCGCACCATCCGCTCCTGCAGGTTCACGCCCGCGGAAGCCGCGCGCACACAAGGCGCGGCGCTGCCGGTGCAGTACGTCTGGCGCCTGAACGGCGGCGGTGTCCTGCGTCCCCACCTGGTGCCCGGCAGCTGCCCCGCGAGCGGCCGCTTCGCTGCCTTCCAGCCCTACGAGAACGCGTCCAGCGGTCCGGACGGGGTCAAGGTTCGCTTCCTCGTCGACGGCGCCGGCCAGGCGCGCGGCGTGAAGCTGGAAGGCGCCAGCCTGCCGCCGGAGAGCGCCGCCGCCCTGGTCAGCTATGTCGAAAGCTGCCGCTTCGGCTTCGACCCGGCCGTCAAGGGCGAGCGCACCGATACCGCCTACGGCCGGGTTTTGTTCCGCTGAGCCGCCGCACCGGCTACCGGCCGCGCGTCCATCGGCTACACTAAGCACATGGACAACCACGATTTATTCAAGGCCGAACCTTCGCCCCCGCTGGCCGAAGCCCTGCGGCCCCAAACCATCGCCGAGGTCATCGGCCAAAGCCATCTGCTGGGCCCGGGCAAGCCGCTGAACCTGGTGTTCCAGTCCGGCCGCCCGCACTCGATGATCCTGTGGGGTCCGCCGGGCGTCGGCAAGACGACCCTGGCGCGCCTGACCGCGAACGCCTTCGACTGCGAATTCATCGCGCTGTCGGCGGTGCTGTCCGGCGTGAAGGACATCCGCGCCTCCATCGAGCAGGCCGAGCACTACCTGGCCGGCGGCAAGCACACCATCCTCTTCATCGACGAGATCCACCGCTTCAACAAGTCGCAGCAGGACGCCTTGCTGCCGTTCGTGGAGAGCGGACTCGTGACCCTGATCGGCGCCACCACCGAGAATCCGTCCTTCGAAGTCAATTCGGCGCTGCTGTCGCGCTCCCAGGTGTATGTGCTGAAGGCGCTGAACGACGACGAGATGCGCCAGCTGTTGGCGCGCGCCCGGGAGCGGGTGCTGCAGAACCTGCAGTTCGACGAGGTGGCGGTCGACACCCTGGTCGGCTACGCGGACGGCGACGCGCGCCGCTTCCTCAACCTGCTCGAGCAGACCAAGACCTCGGCCGACACCGCCGGCGTCACGCGGATCACGCGCGAGTTCGTCGAGAACGCGCTGACCCTGAACGCGCGCCGCTTCGACAAGGGCGGCGACAACTTCTACGACCAGATATCCGCCTTGCATAAATCGGTGCGCGGCTCGCATCCGGACGCCGCCCTGTACTGGCTGTGCCGCATGCTGGACGGCGGCGCCGATCCCAAATACCTGTCGCGCCGTATCGTGCGCATGGCCTGGGAAGACATCGGCATCGCCGACCCGCGCGCGATCCAGCTCGCCAACGACGCCGCCGAGACCTTCGAACGCCTCGGTTCGCCCGAGGGCGAGCTGGCGCTGGGCCAGGCCGTGATCTACCTGGCGATCGCGGCCAAGAGCAATGCCGGCTACAACGCTTTCAACGCCGCCATGGCCTTCGTCAGGAAGGACAAGTCGCGCGAAGTGCCGGTCCACCTGCGCAATGCGCCGACCAAGCTGATGAAGGAACTGGGCTACGGCCACGCCTACCGCTACGCCCACGACGAGCCGCACGCCTACGCGGCCGGCGAAACCTATCTGCCCGACGGCATGCCGGAGCCGGGCTGGTACCAGCCGGTGCCGCGCGGCATCGAGGCCAAGATCGCCGAGAAGATGGCCTGGCTGCGCGGCCTGGACGACGAGGCGCGCGACGGCGGGGACGGCGGAAGCTGAGCACGCTGCGGGCGCCGGAAAAGATCGCTTTTTCGCGTTTCATCCCGCATTTCGTGCGCTTTGTCGCATCTCGATGGAGTCCGAGGAGGGGAGTGGCTACAGTACCACCATACCGAAGCACCTCAACCAGACACTACACCAAGGACACCATCATGAAACTGCTCAAGAACCTCGAAGCCACCTTCCTCGTCGCCGCCGTCGTGACCAACTTCGCCAGCTACGCCGTCGCCTCGGCACAGGCACCGGAAGCGATGCGCGCCGCCCCGGTCGCCGCCGTGGTGAGCCCGGCCGTCAAAGCCGAAGTCAACCCGAAGGTGCCGGTGGTCGTGGTCAGGGCCCAGCGCCTGAGCGCCGCCGAAAAAGCGGCACTGAACTAAAACATTCCGAGCTGATTCTGTAATCGATCGATTACAAACTCGCGGACCTGGAGCTGTCGGCTTGGTACAATTGCGCATTCGATAAAACCAATCGCAACGCAAACCCCGACATGATTGACATCCAACTTCTCCGCAAAGACATCGACAACGTTGCAGCGCGCCTCGCGACCCGCAAATTCCAGCTCGACGTCGCCGGCTTCAATGCCCTCGAAGCCGAGCGCAAGGCGATCCAGACGCGCACCGAAGAACTGCAGGGCAAGCGCAACAGCCTGTCCAAGCAGATCGGCATGCTGAAGGGCAAAGGCGAAGACACCAGCGCCGTGATGGCGGAAGTGGCCGGCATCGGCGACGAACTGAAGGCCAACGAAGTGGCCCTGGCCCAGGTGCAGGAGAAGGTGGCGCGCTTCATGGAAGCGATCCCGAACCTGCCGCACGAGTCGGTGCCGGTCGGCCAGGACGAATCGGGCAACATCGAAGTGCGCAAGGTCGGCACGCCGCCTACCTTCGACTTCGAAGTGAAGGACCACGTCGACGTCGGCGCCCCGCTGGGCCTGGACTTCGACACCGCGACCAAGCTGACCGGCTCGCGCTTCTCGGTCATGAAGGGCGGCATCGCTAGATTGCACCGCGCACTGGCCCAGTTCATGCTCGACACCCACACCGGCCAGCACGGCTATACCGAGTGCTACACCCCCTACATGGTCAACGCGGATTCGCTGCGCGGCACCGGCCAGCTGCCGAAGTTCGAGGAAGACCTGTTCGCCGTGAAGAAGGGCGGCGCGGAAGGCGAGGGCGAGAACTTCTACCTGATCCCGACCTCGGAAGTCTCGCTGACCAATATGGTGCGCGACGAGATCGTGGCGCTGGACTCGCTCCCGTTCAAGGTCACCGCCCACACCCCGTGCTTCCGCTCGGAAGCCGGCAGCTACGGCCGCGACACCCGCGGCATGATCCGCCAGCACCAGTTCGACAAGGTCGAGCTCGTGCAGGCCGTGCACCCGGAAAAATCGTACGAAGCGCTGGAAGAGATGGTCGGCCAGGCCGAGTTCATCCTGAAGAGCCTGGGCCTGCCTTACCGCGTGATGGCGCTGTGCACCGGCGACATGGGCTTCGGCGCCGCCAAGACCTACGACCTGGAAGTCTGGCTGCCGGCCCAGAACACCTACCGCGAGATCTCGTCGCTGTCGAACACCGAAGCCTTTCAGGCCCGCCGCATGCACGCCCGCTTCCGCAATGCCCAGGGCAAGCCGGAACTGCTGCACACCCTGAACGGCTCCGGCCTGGCAGTCGGCCGCACCCTGGTCGCCGTGCTGGAGAACTACCAGCAGCTTGATGGCAGCGTGGTGATCCCGGAAGTGCTGCGTCCTTACATGGGCGGCATCGAGCGCCTCGTTCCGGCTGCCTGAGCGGCTGCGTAAATAGCTCTTCCGTTTTCGCATCAGGCTGCTATAATGTGGCCTCTCGCGAATACAGCGACCGGTTACCAGGAGAGGTGGCAGAGTGGTCGAATGTACCTGACTCGAAATCAGGCGTACGGGTGACCGTACCGTGGGTTCGAATCCCACCCTCTCCGCCAAAACAAAGAAAAAGGCTCCCACCGGGAGCCTTTTTCTTTTGGCGAAGAGGGAGGGAAGCGCCTGCGCGCTTCCCGTTGGGATTCGAAGGGCTGGGCATGCTTGCCCAGCCCGCCCGAATCGCCCATCTGCAGTTCCTTGCGCGCTGCGCGCGCAAGGAACTGCGCCGCGCGCCGAGGGCGCGCGCTCCTTCACCTGACCTTCAGCCAGTAGCAAAAAGCAAGCCCCAAACCCTTGCGAGAAACCCAAGCACCCCCTATAATGCGTGCTCTCGCGAATACAGCGACCGGTTACCAGGAGAGGTGGCAGAGTGGTCGAATGTACCTGACTCGAAATCAGGCGTACGGGTGACCGTACCGTGGGTTCGAATCCCACCCTCTCCGCCAGAACGAAAAAGGCTTCCTTCGGGGAGCCTTTTTTCATTCCTGCATGCCGGGAAGCAGTCTCGTCAAGTTGCCGTCCTGAGCACCGCATGCAGCCACACAGCCGCAATCCGCTCCACCCGCTCATACCCATCGCATTCCAGCTGCCCGCCAAAGATGTCCGGATCCAGCTCCTCATAGCGCCACTCCTCGCAGGACGCCTCCAGCAGCGGACGGATCGCGGACAGGAAGCGGTCCTCGCCGTCCACGATCGCGACGCCGGTGTAGAGCAGCAGGCTGCCGCCCGGATGCAGGCGCGCCAGGCCGGTCTTCACGATCTGGATCGACAGTTCGGCGCCATGCTCGCCGCCGCCGTGGCGGTAGGGCAGTTCGTCGGCGTCGAGGATGTAGGGCGGGTTCGACATCACGACGTCGAAGTGGCCGTCGACGCCGTCCAGCAGGTTGCTGCGGCAGGGGATGAGCTTTGCGGCGCCGTTCAGCTCGGCGTTGACGGCGGTGAGGGTCAGCGCGTCGTCGTTGATGTCGGTGCCGTAGACGGTGGCGTCGGGGCAGCACAAGGCCAGCTCGATGGCGCCGGGACCGGCCCCGCAGCCGACGTCGACCGCGCGGCGCACCGGACGCCGCAGCAGGCTTGACGACAGCGAACGCCGCAGCGCGGCCACGTAGCGGTAGGTGTCGGGACCGAAGAAGACGGCGTCCTCGTCGTCGGTCGGCCAGGCGGAATGGAAGTACAGCTGGCGGCCGATGGTCGAGGCGCGCACTCGCGCGCGCCGGCCGGGCTCGCCGTCCTTTTCGATCTGCTCGCACAGCCCGGCCTCGACCAGCCGGGATTCGATCTCGTCCGGCACGGCGCCCGGCCGCCAGGGACGGCTCCAGCCGAGCACGCCGCGCAGGTCGTGGGCCCAGGCGTTCTCCGCGCGGCGGTTGACGCGCCTCTGGGTGGCCGGGGTGACGGTGACGAAGCGGTAATCCCGGTCGCGCAGCTGGCGGCCGAGGGCGACGAGGGCGGAAGGGGCGCGCAGATGCAAGGTCATTGCGCCAGCATGGCGTCGGCGCACACGGGTCTCCGTGCGTTAGCGTACATAGTGGCGTCATCGGCTAAAATCCTGAACCAGGGAAAACCCGATGCACTATGTGAAGGCTCGTACATACCCGGCCGGTACCTCCGCGCATACTGCGGCAACGGGCTGGGCGATGGCACCGGCCTACTTCACCAAGGATAGCCATGAGTACGAAACTGCCGAATGTCTCCACCCGCGACCGCATCGAGCGCGAAGTCGAACGCGAGCGCCATGAGCGCCATCTGCACGACGAGCGGCGTGCCGGGCTGGCGGTCGACGAGGAATTCCGGAACAAGGATGTCCGCGAGCAGGCGGGCGTGGTGGGCCAGAGGCGGCCCATCGGAAAGTAAAGCAAGGAGAACGATATGCGTTGGGAAGGCGATGAACAGAGCAGTAATGTAGAAGATCGCCGCGGCGGCGGCGGTGGCGGCGGTTTCGGCATCGGCGGCGGCACGGTGGGGATCGGCACGATCGTCATCGCGCTGCTCGGTTCCTGGTTCTTCGGGGTGTCGCCGGGCACCATCCTGAGTCTGCTGTCCGGCGGCGGCTCGCCCGCGCAGGTGCAGCAGGCGCCGTCCCATCCGCCCGCCACCGACCGCGAGACCCAGTTCGTCCGCACCGTGCTGCGCTACACCGAAACCACCTGGACCCAGATCTTCAAGGCCAACGGCGCCACCTACACGCCGCCGGTGCTGGTCCTGTACGACGAGCGCACGCCGACCGGCGGCTGCGGCACCGGCCAGGCCGCCGTCGGCCCCTTCTACTGCCCGGCGGACCGCAAGGTCTACATCGACCTGACCTTTTTCCGCATGATGCAGCAGCGCTTCCACGTGGGCGGCGAATTCACCCAGGCCTACGTGATCGCGCACGAGGTCGGCCACCACGTGCAGAACCTGCTGGGCATCTCGGGCAAGGTCGACGGCATGCGCCAGCGGCTGTCCGAGACCGAGGCGAACGCGCTGTCGGTGCGGGTCGAGCTGCAGGCCGACTGCTTCGCCGGCGTGTGGGCCTACCACACCAACGAAGCCAAGCAGATCATCGAGCAGGGCGACGTCGAATCGGCCCTGGCCGCCGCCACCGCGATCGGCGACGACGCCCTGCAGCGCCAGTCGCGCGGCGAGGTGGTGCCGGATTCCTTCACCCACGGCACCTCGGCGCAGCGGGTGCGCTGGTTCAAGCGCGGGTTGGAGACCGGCTCGGTCAATCAATGTAATACCTTCGACGCTCGTCAACTCTGACGCCGGCTTTGCAGCAGCGCCACGGCCGCCAAGTGCGGCCGTTTTCTATTGGAATTAAATATAGTTCCTTTTAAAAACAAAGAACTAACTGACGCAAAAAAGTTGTCCAGAAACCCGTGTTCGTTTCCGTGCGCGTATCGCCTTCCTTGGCGTTTTGACATAACTTCGTGTCCAAGTGCCCATTCCTGAGCTGTGGGCCGTCAACCAATCCCGAGGAGGACATATGCTGGCAATGAATTACCGGGGGCCATATCGCGTCCGTGCCGACCACAAGCCCGATCCCATGATCGAGCATCCTGGCGACGCCATCGTGCGCGTGACGCGTACCTGCATCTGCGGTTCCGACCTGCACCTGTACCATGGCATGGTGCCCGATACCCGCGTCGGCCATACCTTCGGCCACGAGTTCATCGGCGTGGTCGAGGACGTCGGTTCGGAAGTGCAGACACTGAAACCCGGTGACCGCGTGATGGTGCCGTTCAACCTGTTCTGCGGCTCCTGCTTCTACTGCCAGCATGAATTGTTCGGCAACTGCCACAACACGAATCCGGAAGCCACCGCGGTCGGCGCCATCTACGGTTACTCGCACACCGCCGGCGGCTACGACGGCGGCCAGGCCGAGTACGTGCGCGTGCCGATGGCCGACGTCGGCCCGATGCTGATCCCGGACGACATCCACGACGACGACGCCGTGCTGCTGACCGACGTCACGCCGACCGGCTACCAGGCCGCCGAGATGGGCGACATCAGCGAAGGCGACACCGTGGTCATCTTCGGCGCCGGTCCGATCGGCCTGCTGGCCGCCAAGTCGTCCTGGCTGATGGGGGCGGGGCGCGTGATCGTGGTCGACGAGCTCGAGTACCGCCTCGAATTCGCCAAGCGCTGGGCCCAGTGCGAAGTGGTGAACTTCCGCGAAGTCAACGACATGGCCGAGCACATCAAGAAGATGACGGACTGGATGGGCGCCGACGTCTGTATCGACTGCGTGGGCGGCGACGCCGCCGGCTCGATCGCCCAGACCCTGACCGGGCGCCTGATGAAGATGCAGGCCGGTTCCTCGACCGTGCTGCACTGGGCCATCAACTCGGTGCGCAAGGGCGGCAATGTCTCGATCGTCGGCGTGTATGGCCCGACCTTCAACATGGTCCCGATGGGCAATGTCCTGAACAAGGGCCTGACGATCCGCGCCAACCAGGCCAGCGTGAAGCGCCACCTGCCGCGCCTGATCGAGCACATCCGTGAAGGCCGCCTGAGCCCGAAAGACATCATCACCCACCGGGTGCCGCTGGAAGAGGTGGCGGATGCCTACCACATCTTTTCGAGCAAGCTCGACGACTGCATCAAGACCGTCCTGATCCCGCCGCGCGCCCACGAGGTCCGCGCCGTTCAGGCCAGCGCACTGCATTAAGGAGCCCCCATGCAAACTTCCGATCAAGTCGATCCGCATTCGCACCAGCACCACCACCGCGGCCACGCCGACGAGCACCAGAACGACTACCCGATGGTGCCGCAGCGGCCGACCCGCGAACAGCTGTCCCACATCCACGGCTGGGGCGCCGACCTGGACCGCAAGAACCGTCCGGCGGTGCCGATGGAGCGCACCCCGCCGCGCTTCATCCACGCCCATGAGGGAAAGCTGACGCAGCAGCCGGAAAACGTCGAGATCCTGGTCTCGACCGAGCGTCCCGGCATCACCCCGATCTTCGGCACCGCCCAGCCGCCGAAGGGCCTGTCCGGCATGCTGCGCCGCCTGGCCTTCCGCTGGTCCGAGAACGACATGCGCCACTGGCTGATCCTGCTGGCCGCCGACCGCGTCAACGTGGTCGAAGGTGTCGGCGAAGACCTGGCCAAGGGCAAGGTGCCGAACGTGCTGGCCGAGATGGGCATCAAGTCCGAATGGCAGCACAACAAGGCTGGCCTGGTGAAGAAGGCGGCGATTGCCACTGCCGTTGTCGGTACGGCGGTGTACCTGATGCGGCGTCGGGATCGCTGAAACACCGGCTGCGCTGAGTCTCCGTCATCCCCGCGAAAGCGGGGGCGACGGTCAAGTACCAAAAGTACCGTCCCACGATACGCCCCACGGCGCTTCCCGCGCGCCGTGGGGCTTTTTGCGTTCGAGCAAATCCTTGAACGGAAGCTCGTCCACACTCTGATGGTGCCCAAAGCAGAGCTTGCTTACGGCTGTCCAACCGAATGGAGGCGAGATGAAACACCCTTCCCGCAAACTGCTGGCGGCGTCGATCGGCGCCGCTTCCTGTCTGGTCTGCCTGGCCTGCCTGCCGCTGGCGGCGGCGCCGCTTCCCCTGACGATGATGAGCGCGCCGGTCAAGGTCACGCCGCAGGCCAGCGCCGGCATCGTCGCCCAGCTCGAGGCGCGCCGGGCCCAGCGCGGCCTGGACGCGCACCATGGCTTCGCGGTGCTGGGCCAGCATCCCGGCATGCAGGGCACCCAGGTCGCGCGCGTCGCCCACACCTGGAAGGGTGTGCCCATCTTCGGCTCGGAGTCGGTGGTGGTGCTCGGTCCGAACGGGAAGATCCAGTCCGAGTCGGCCTCCGAACGCCGTGCCGGTCTCGGCAAGAGCGCCCCGGGCGCCGCCACCGGCGGTCCCGGCAGCGACTTCAGCGTGGTGCCGGCGATCTCGTCCAGACAAGCGATCGACGCCGCCCTCGGCTCGCTCGGCGCCAACGCCAGCCACGTGGCGCCGCCGAGCGCCGAACTGATCATCTACCCGGTGCTGCGCACCGAGCGCACCGCCGCCGCGCGCGACAAGCCGGAGTATGAGCTGAACGCCCTCGACGTCGAGGACGTCGTCGACCACTACGAGCTGGCCTACTTGGTCCACACCCGCATGCACGTCGGCGAGAAGCCGGTCTACCACGACACCGTGGTCAGCGCGCGCGACGGCAGCATCCTCGACCAGTGGAGCATGCTGCAGACGGTGACCGGTGTCGGCAAGAGCCAGTACAACGGCGAGGTGCCGATCAACACCACCCTGGTCGATGGCAAGTACAAGATGATCGACGATACGCGCGGCACCGGCGGCATGTTCGGCGCGATGGCGATCACCAACGCCAACAACACCTCCAAGGCCGGCAATGTCTACGTCAACGACAGCAATACCTGGGGCGACGGCAAGAACTACATTCGCGGCGGGTCGACCACGGACGCCAACGGCCAGACCGCGGCGGTGAACGCCATGTGGGGCCTGATGAACACCTACGACACGCTGAAGAACGTCTTCGGCTGGCAGTCGCTGGACGGCCACAATACGGCCACCTACATCGCGGCCCACGTCAACACCGCCTACGACAACGCCTACTACAGCGACACCTGCCGCTGCATGTTCATCGGCGACGGCTCCAGCTTCTACAGCCTCGGCTCGATCGACGTGATCGGCCACGAGATGGGCCACGGCGTCACCGCCGCCACCTCGAACCTGATCTACTCGGGTGAATCGGGCGGCCTGAACGAATCGGCCTCCGACATCAACGGCGAAGTGGTCGAAGCCTATGCGCGCGCCGGCGGCAAGGGCGACACGATACCAAGCGAGGGCAACGACTGGGTACTGGGCAAGGAGATCAGCAAGAACGGCACGCCGCTGCGCTGGATGTACAAGCCGAGCAAGGACGGCAGCAGCCCGGATGCCTGGAGCACCTCGCTCAGGCGCATCGATGTGCACTACAGCAGCGGCCCGAACAACCGCATGTTCTACTTCCTGTCGCAAGGCTCGAACGCGGACAAGGCCAGCGACTACTACAGCAAATACCTGGTCAAGAATCCGGCGGCGATGAGCGGCATCGGCCTCGACAAGGCCTACCGGATCTGGTTCAAGGCCAACACCACCAAGTTCACATCGAGCACCAATTACGCCGATGCGCGCACCAGGATGATCGAGTCGGCCGAGGAGTTGTACGGCAAGGGCAGCCGCGAGGCCATCGCCGTCCAGCGGGCCTATGCGGCGATCAATGTTGGGGCGGACGTGGACGAGTAAGCAGGCCTGTGTTCACTCGCCCAGCAGCGGATAGGGATTCACCGGGGTCCCTTTCCACCACTGCTTCTCGGGCGTCAGCTCGAACACGGCAAAGTGCAGGTGGGGCGCGTTCGGATCCGCATTGCCGGTGCTGCCCACATAGCCGATCAGGTCGCCGCGCTTGACGTCCATGCCTTCCTTCAGGCCCTCGGCATAGCGGTCCAAATGGGCGTAGTAGTAGGCGTATTTTTCGGTGGGATCGAACTCGTAGACGGTCAGGCCGCCCGGCTTGCTGGTGAACAGCTTGGCGATCTTGCCGTCGGCCGTGGCCAGCACCTTCGTGCCCTTGGGCGCCATGATGTCGAGCGCTTCGTGGTGGCGCTCGGTGCCGCGTGGCTGGTCGAAGTTGTCCTTGATGCTGGCCAGGCTCATGCCCTCGACCGGCACCATCAGCTTGCCGGAGGGGGCGGGCGCAGACGGGACGCCGGTATCGGCCGGCAGTGTCGTGACCGAGGGACGCAGCGGCAAATCGAGTTCGGTGAGGTCGGGCGTGACCTTGGGCGCCGGCGGCAGCTTGCTCTCGATGTCCGGCCCGGCCGGGGCAGGCAGGGAGCCCGTGTTCACCTGGGCTTGCGCCTGCGTCGTCGCCGGAGCTTCATGCGGCACCTGGCGCAGCCAGGCAAACAGGCCGCCCGCGCCCACCACCACGCCGAGCAGGAAGGTCAACAGCCATCTCATCGCGATCTCCTTGTTGTTGGTATTTTTCGTTGTGATACTGATTCCGTTAAGTATTTACTCCGTCAATACGACTTCCGTTCCCTTCTGCACCAGTCCGGCGACCTCGGCCGCGCTCCAGTTCGTCAGGCGGATGCAGCCGTGCGACTCGGTCTTGCCGACCAGGCCGGGCACCGGCGTGCCGTGGATGCCGTAGTGGGGAATCGACAGGTCGATCCAGGCCACACCGACCGGATTGTTGGGGCCGGCCGCGATCTTCGCCTTGGCGTCGCCGGGCTTGGCGTCCCAGAACAGCTTGGGGTTGTAGTTGTAGGTCGGGTTGCGCGCCACGCCGTCGATCTTCCAGTTGCCGATCGGGAGCGGGTCGTGCTCGCTACCGGTCGAGGCCGGATATTGGGCGATCGGGCGGCCGCTAGCGTCTTCCAGGGTCAGGATGTGGGCCTCGCGCGAGACCACGACGCGGGCCGCCGGCGGCAGGGTCGGGGTGCCCATCACATTCGGCACCATGATCTCTTCGCCGGCGCGGCTGAGGTTCTTGCCCTTGTTGAGCTTCTCGATCAGGGCCGGGCTGGCGTGGAATTTCTCGCCCAGGCCTTCCTGCACGGTGGCGTAGCCAAGGGTGGGCAGCTTGGCCTTTTCCATCATGTCCTCGGGGACGGGGCGGAAGGGGCCGGCGACGTCGGCGTCGGCCAGCGTGTAGGCGACCAAGGTGGGCGCGTTGTCGGCGTTCAGGGCTTGCCAGGTGGCGTCGTCGAGCTTGCCCGTCACCGGCAGGCCGCGCGCCTTCTGGAAGCCGGACAGCGCCTGTTTCATGTTGGAGCCGAAGGCGCCGTCGATCTCGCCCGGCGAGAAGTGGGCACGGTCGAGCAGGACCTGGGCGCGCAGGCGGCGGTCGAATTTGGTGGCGACGCCGGCCGGCGTCGCGCCTTCGGTGGCGCTGACAGCGGCTTGCGGCGCCGATGCCTGATCGGGCGTCTGGGCGGGCATGGGCGCTGGCGTTTGCGCGGGCGCTTGTGTGGACGCAGGTGTCTGGGCTGGCGTCGAAGCGGCTTCCACGGCGCTGGTCTGCGCACGCGCGGCGGCGGCGGTCTGGGCGTTGGCGGCCGAGGCGGCGGCGACGCGCGACTGCACGGTCGGCTGCGCCGGCTGCTTGTTCTTGACGAGATAGGCCTGCTGGGCACCGGCGGCAGCGCAGACGCTGCCAAGGAGAACGGCCAGGGCGGGGGCAGTAAAGTATTTCATTGGCTTCCTGCATTACTTGCATATGGAAACCTCAGCGTAGTGCCGCCCCGGGCAAGGGTCTGTGCGCAAACGAACTCATCGTCCGGCTGAGTAAGCCGGCATCCGGACAGGTACAATCGGCAGCATCATGAGCGACGCCACGATCACCTTCCAGCCCGCCGGCTGGACCGTCCCCGCACCGGCGGACACGACCATCCTGCACGCCGCCGAACAGGCCGGCATCGACTTGCCGAGCTCCTGCCGCAACGGCACCTGCCGCACCTGCATCTGCCGCCTGGCGAGCGGCAGCGTGCGCTACCTGGTCGAGTGGCCGGGCCTGTCTTTCGACGAGAAGAGGGAAGGCTACATCCTGCCCTGCGTCGCCGTGCCGGTGGGCGACGTGGAAGTCGAGCAGCGCCTGGCGAAACGCCTGAACGCTCAGGTGGACTAGCGGGCCAGGGCCGACTCGATCGCCCGCAGCACCAGCGGCCAGGAATGCGAGCTGGCCGCGACCTCGTCGTAGTGACTGGCGCCGGGCAGGATCACGACCTCGGCGGCGTCGCCGGCGGCGCGGGCGCGGGCGGCGAAGTCCTTCGCCACGCGCGGCGGCGAGATGCGGTCCAGCTCGCCCGTCACGAGGATGGTGCGGCTGCCGTTGGGCAGCAGGTCGCCGGCATTCGTGTCGGCGAAGACGTCGGGGCGCTTGTCGCTGGGCGCGCCGGTCAGCTGGCCGATCTCGCGGTCGCAGCTGGACTTGATCAGGGCCTGCTCGCGGCGCAGGTCGGCCAGGCCGCCCAGGCTCACCACCTTCTTGACTGGCAGCGGATCGGGCTGGTAGAGCGGGCTGGTGTCCGGGATGCGCGGCCGGCCCGCCATCCATTGCACCAGCTGGCCGCCGGCCGAGTGGCCGACCGCGACCAGGCGGTTCAGGTCGAGCGGATAGCGGCGCGCCTGCTGGGCCAGCATGGCCAGGGCCGCGTTCATGTCCTGGTAGGTGCCCGGATAGCCGCCGCCGGCCTCGTCGACGCGGCGGTATTCGACGTTCCAGGAAGCGATGCCGCGCTCGGCCAGCGCCGCCGCCAGGTTGCGCAGCTGAATGACGCCGCCGAATTCCTTGGTCCAGCAGCCGCCGTGCACCAGCACCGCCACCGGGAAGGGACCGGGGCCGCCCGGCACGTAGAGTTCCGCGTACTGCGAAGGCGCGCTGCCGTAGGCGAAGGTGGCGTTGGGAACCGGCCCCTTCAGGGCCATGTAGTCGGCCAGGGTCATCGGTTTTGGCGGCGCGGCGCCGGCGGCGGCGCAGACGAGGGCGAAGGCGGCGGGGAGCAGGCGCAGCATGGGAGCGATCATCCAGTGTAAAAACGGCAAGAACGCCATCATACCAACACCGCGCACGATTGAAAGCCGGCCCCGTTCCAACGTGCTAGGCTGCGCGAAAACGTCAACCGTTCATCACGTGTTCACTCGAGGAGAATTGCTATGACCCAATCGAAATCCAGCGGCAACCAGAACAAGCAGTCGGCCAACGATTCGGAAGAGGATCTGGCCAAGCGCCGTGCCGGCGTGAATCCGGACAAGAGCAGCCATAACGAGAAAACCACCGTCAAGGCCGGTAAAGGGAAGGGCGCCGGCGGCGGCGCGAAGCAAAAGGAATCGCGATGATGGGAGCGATTCCGGTAGCTAGCATTGTGGAACGCGAGCTGATGCCGGCCCTGCGCGCCCACACCACGCCGGATCCGACCGACCCGGACCAGCCGCCTCCGCAGCCGAGTCCGGATCCTGACGACGTGCCGGCGCCGTCCCGCGCGCCGGTCGAAGAACCCGGGATGCCCCAGCCGCCGATCAAGGCCGGCAAGGGCGCCCGGTATCAGGGCTTGCCCGGCTTGCCCTGCTGATTGCCGGCGTCGCCGGTATCCTGCCGGCTGCCGCGCTGCGGCAGCGGCGGGATCTCCTTGATCATCTCATTGGTTTCGTGCTGGCCCGGCGTGATCTCGCCGCTGCCGATGTCGCCTTCGTGCATCATCGGCGGCCCTTTTGCGGCTGGGTCCGGCTTGGGGATGGAAGTGTTCATGGTGCTCTCCTTGTGTTGGCGGGTTGTCGCGTTGAGATGATCCTAGCAGCCAGCCGCACCCTCCGGCGCTCGATAGGCGCCCACGGCGTGTTGCTTTATCGATACAAAATCGACACTATGTATGCGGGCGCACATAGTGCCTCAAGGAAACTTTCTATAATGGTCCGTCGGTCAAGCACTCTCGGGGAGGACAGCATGGGCAGCACCTTATACAACAAGATCTATCTCGGAAGAAGCTCGCTGCTGGGCTCGCGACGCATGCAGGCGGCGCTGGCGCTGGGCGCGCTGGCCGGGGCCGGCCTGGTGTGGACGGCCGTGTGCGTGCTCAGGTAAATCAAGCGGAAGTTGCGGGAGAACCCGGGCCGCCTTACCATGGCGACCTTTGCTCCCAATGAAAGTCTGAATGAAGAATGAGAAACTGACGGGCGACGAATACGACGCCCTCGAATTCATCCGGCGCGGTGCCCGCAACGACCGGGTGAATGCCTGCGTCGGCCGCAACGCCAAACGCCTGTCCGGCCTGAAACTGGTGCAGTATGGGAAGAACGGCAGCCTTTCCTTGAGCCCGAAGGGGCAGGAAGTGCTATTTCTGAAGCGCTGTATCGAAGCGCTGCGCGCGCTGCAGCAGGATCCGGCGAGCGCACTGGATGAGGATGTGGTGCAGTTCCTGAGCCGCAAGTCGCACATCGCCGCACTGGAAGGCGGCGGCTACGAACTCACCGAACGCGGCCGCGAATCTTTGGCCGACATCAGCGCCCAGGATCCACGCAAATAAGCACGCAAATAAGCGCGGCGAAATCAGTTCGAACGGCGGCGGTGCGGATAAACCAGGGTGCGCACCGCGATTTCGGCCGGCACGTTCATCGCCGCCAGGAATTCGGCGGCGCGCTGCAGGCCCAGGGTCGGGATCGATGCTACCGCCTGGTTGACCAGGTCGCGGGTACGCATGTCGGTACGCGGCCTCCGGTCGGCCACGCTCTCGATGGCGCCCAGTCCGCCAGTCTCGTAGTTCATATCATCCCTCGTTATTATGCGCACGGCATTATTGCCAAACGTTCACTACTATTGTATGGGAACGATATTATTTCTGCCACAAAAAATTTCAGATAAAACAAAGAATACAAGGCCTTAGCGGCCTTTGTTCATGCAGAACGATGCAATTGTGATGTAATCGTCAAGCCACCGCGGCTTGCGGCTCATCGTCGAAGGCCGCCAGGCCGCGGCGCTGGCGCAGCAGTTGTTCGAATTCGTGGGCCGGCAGCGGACGCGAGAAGTAATACCCCTGCATTTCGTCGCAGCCCTGGTGGCGCAGGTAGTCGAGCTGCTCGGCCGTCTCCACTCCCTCGGCGATCACCGACAGGCGCAGGTTGTGCGCCAGCGCGATGATGGAGGCGACGATCGCGGCATCGTTGGCATCGTGGCTGATGTCGTTCACGAAGGAGCGGTCGATCTTCAGCACGTCGATCGGGAAGCGCGACAGGTAGGAGAAGCTCGAGTAGCCGGTGCCGAAATCGTCGATCGAGAGCTTCACGCCCAGCGCCTTCATGCGGTGCAGCAGCTCCACCGCCGGCGTGACGTCGCTCATGAACAGGCTTTCGGTCAGCTCCAGCTCCAGGCAGGCGGGATCGAGTCCGGTATCGATCAGCACCTGCTCGATGCCCGGCACCAGGTCGGTGGCGCTGAACTGGCGCGCCGACAGGTTCACCGCCACCCTCAGCTTGCCCAGGCCCGCGTCGTGCCAGATCTTGTTCTGGGCGGCCGCGGTGCGCATCACCCAGGCGCCGATCGGCACGATCAGGCCGGTGTCCTCGGCCACGCCGACGAAGCGCGAGGGCGGCACCATGCCCAGCTCCGGATGCTTCCAGCGGATCAAGGCCTCCATGCCGACGATCTGACCGGTCTTCAGGTCCACCTGCGGCTGGTAGTGCAGCACGAATTCGTTACGCTCCAGCGCATTGCGCAGCGCGCTCTCGATGCGCACCCGCTCCAGCGATTCCTCGTTCATCGCCGGCGTATAGAACTGGAAGTTGTTGCGGCCCAGCTTCTTGGCGCGGTACATCGCGATGTCGGCGTGCTCGATCAGGTTCTCGGCCGAGGTACCGTCGCTCGGATAGGCCGCCACCCCGATGCTGCAGGTGACGAAGAATTCCTTCGGCCCCAGCATGACCGGCTGGGCCACCGAATCCATCACCCGCTGCACGATGTCGCTGGTCAGCGGCTGGTCTTCGTGCTGCGACAGGATCACCACGAATTCGTCGCCCGACAGGCGGGCCACGGTGTCGGTGTCGCGCAGCGAGCCGCGCAGTCGCGCCGCCACCGTCATCAGGAGCACGTCGCCGGCCTTGTGGCCCATGCTGTCGTTGACGAACTTGAAGCGGTCCAGGTCGATCAGCATCACCCACACCGGATGGCCGCTGCGGGTCGCATAGGCCACCGCCTGGCCCAGGCGGTCCTGCAGCAGCGAACGGTTCGGCAGGCCGGTCAGCACGTCGTGCTGGGCCACGTGGTGCACGCGCTGCTCGGTGATCTTGCGCGCCGTGATGTCGCTGCCGGTGCCGCGGTAGCCCGTGAAGCGGCCGTTGTCGTCGAACATCGGCTGGCCGCTGACGCAGAACCAGCGCTCCTCGCCGTTGTCGTCGAGGGCGCGGTATTCCAGGTTCTTGAAGGGTTCGCGCGCCTGGATGGCGGCCAAGTGTTCGCGTCCCGATTCGTTGTCCGCCATGCCGGACACGAATTCCCAGCGCGTCTTGCCCAGGAGGCGCTCGACGGCGATGCCGGATTTTTCCGTGAAGTGGCCGGTCATGGCGACGAAGCGCAGCTGCTCGTCCTGTTCCCAGTACCAGTCGGAGGACATGGCCACCAGCTGGCGGAAGCGCTGCTCGCTTTCCTGCAGCGCCTTTTCGGTGCGCTTGCGGGCCAGTACGTCGTCGATCAGGCGCTGGTTGGTCAGTTTGAGGTCGGCGGTGCGCTCGCGCACCAGTTCCTGCACCTTGCGCGCGCGCTGGCCGGCGGCCTGCACGAAAGCGGTCAGCAGCAGGGTGGACAGCAGCCCGCCGGCCAGCAGCAGCGACGAGGCCAGGTGGTCGGCCAGGTAGGGCTTGGGCGCGGCGGCGGCTTCCACGGTCCAGGTCTGGCCGGCGGCCACGAAATGGTCGAGCGAGCGCGCACCGGCGCGCGCCAGCCAGCGCATCGGCGGCAGCTCGGGCGCGGCGGCCTCGCGTTCGTCGTGGTTGGCATAGACCATCGCGGCGGGGAGGGAGCGGGCGCCGATATAGAGCTTGAGCAGCATGCTGCGGTCTTCCAGCAGGCCGGCGCGCGCCAGGGTGGAGCGCGCCAGGGTCTGGACGTCGAGCACGGCGGCGGTGTCGCCCAGCAGGCGGCCGGCCGGGCCGTAGACCGGCATCACCACCTCGAAGCTGGGCCTGCCGCCCGGGTCCTGGGCCAGGTTCAGCAGGCCGGTGGCGGCCGCGTGTCCGCTGGCATGGGCGCGCGCCAGGGCCCGCGCCACTTCATTGTTCACGCCCACGTTCAGGCCGAAGGCCGGCTCGTTGCCTTGCATCGGCTCGAGGTAGTCGACCACGTTGTAGCGCGGCCGGCGCGGCGCCGGCACCAGGCGGCCGTCCTGCATCTCGTGCAGGACGGTGCCGGGGCGCACCCGCTGCAGCTCGGCTTCGAAGGCGGCGCGTTCGCTGTCCTCGACCGCGCGGTGGAAGTTGAAGGCCTTGATGTAGGGATTACGCAGCAGCAGCGGACTGGTGAAATCGCGGAACTGCGAGCGCGTCACCGGCTGCACGGTGGCGAACAGCTGGTTGGTGACGTTCAGGACTTCGACCGCCTCGTCCATGCCCTGGCGCAGGGCGGCCACGCGCACGGTCGCGCCCTGTTCGAAGGCGAGGGTCCGGTTGTCGATCTCGAGCTGGTTGACCGCTGCCGTCAGCACGGCGGTCGTGACGAGGCCGCCCCCAAGCGTGAGGGCCGCCGCAAGCGTAAGCGAAAGCTGCAGTCGTCGACGCGGCATCCAAAGTCCTATAGTGAAATTACTTGCTCAAAGGCATGTGGGCGGGGCCAAGTTTGTCACAGAAAGGCTTGTTTCCGCAAACAAATTGTCTCTCAGAAGCAAGTAGCGGACCCAGGTGTGGCTTGCCCAAAACACTGCGCCATGCCATCCGAATAAGGTTGAGGCGTATGCATAGACGGTTCAATAATGGCGGGCGCCGCAGCACACGCGCCGCGTGTCCAGCGTCGCCGGCGGCGGCGAACAGGATGTGGTTGTTGCCGGCCACCTTGTCGAGCCGGCAGGTGCGGTCGTCGAAGGCCCGGTCCAGGGCGCCCAGCACGTCGGCGCGGCGCGGGTCGTAGCTGAAGACATTTGCCACCAGCACCCCGTCCGGCCGCAGGAGGCGCCGGCAATCCTCGTAGAAGCGGCGGCTGGACAGGGCCGGCGGCAGCCCGGCGGCGTCGAAGCCGTCGACCACGATCACGTCGGCGATCGCGTCGTCGGCGCGGGCCGCGGCGGCCATCCATTCGGCGGCATCGGCATGGATCACGCTGAAGCGCTCGTCGTCGGGCGGCACCAGGAAGTGCTCGCGCAGGGCGATCACGTCGGCGCGCAGCTCGAGCACGGTGATGCGGCAGTCCGGAAACCGGCGCCGGCAGTACGTGGCCATCGATCCGCCGCCCAGGCCGACCATCAGGATGTGGCCGGGGTGGGGCACGAACAGCGGAAAGCACATCATGGCGCGCGCATAGGAGAGCACCAGCGCGTGCGGGCGCGACAGCCGCATCGCGCTCTGGATGTCGCCCGGCGTGAACTCCAGTGTGCGGCGGTCGCCCTCGGTGCGGACCAGCGGCTTCGAATGATTCGGCATGGCCGGCAGTATACGATGCGGATCGCGGCGAGTCCGGTCCGGCTTGTTGCAGAGGATAAGTTTCTGATAAGCTGGCCGCCGCAGCCTCACGGAGACCTCATGTTCCTGGACCATCCCACCATCACCGCCACCAACAGCCAGACCGAGCCCGACCGTATCGAGCGGCTCGACCGTGTCTATGGCTACGCGATGGCGCTGGCCGACGTGGATGGCGACGGCGGCTTCGTCGAGAAGCTGAACCAGCTGCACGACCACAAGGGCACCCTGATCGTGTTCTGGCACGAAGCCCCGAGCGAAACCCAGATGCAGTACTGGGCGCGAGCCTGGGCCAGCAAGGTCGGCGACGGCACCACCGCCGTGGTCCACGAGATCTGAGGCGGCCATGGATTCGACCACCATCGTCCTCGCCCTGGCCCTCGGCAACCTGGCCATCTGCGCCGCACTGTTTTTCTTCGAACACAAAAATGGCCGTCCGGCGGCCCTGTCGACCTGGGGCTGGTCGCGCCAGATGCAGGCGGCCGGCTGGCTGCTGCTGGCGATCGGCGGCGCCAACGTGGTGCCCGAGCGGCTGGCCTTGCCGGTAGCCTACGCCCTGGTGATCGCCGGCGTGGCCTGGGAAGCGGGGGCGCTGTGGGAACGCGCCGGCGGACGGCGCTGGCGCAGCATCACCACCCCGGCGCTGGGGCTGGCGCTGGTGGTCTTCCTGTTGTGCTACTGGATCGACGAGATCGGCCTGCGTGCGCTGGCATCCTCGCTGATCCTCGGCGCCTTTTATCTGTCGGCCGCCGCCGCCCTGGCGCGCGGCTGGGCCGGGGCCTCGATGCTGCGCCGCTTCCTGGCGCTGGCGACCGCGCTGCTGGCCCTGGTGGTGGGCATGCGCGGCGCCCTGGTGCTGCTGGCGCCGTCCGGCTGGGGCTGGATGAGCAACGAGCTGCTGCGCCAGCTGTACTCGGCGGCGCTGTACCTGCTGATGCTGATGGGCGGCTTCGGCTGGCTGCTGCTGGGCCGCGAAAGCCTGGAGGACCAGCTGGCGCGCCTGGAAGTGGTCGACCCCCTGACGGACGTCACCAACCGGCGCGGCTTCTTCCAGGTGCTGGCGCCGTGGATGTCGCTGGCGCGCCGGCCCGGCGCCCCGACCGCGCTGGTGCTGTTCGACTTCGACCAGTTCAAGCGCGTCAACGACAGCTACGGCCACCCGGCCGGCGACGTCGTCCTGCGCAGCCTGCTCGAAGTCTGCAAGCGCCAGCTTCGCGACAGCGACCAGCTGGCGCGCCTGGTCGGCGTCGAATTCGCGATCCTGCTGCCGCGCACCAGCGAGCAGGACGCCGCCATGGTCGCCGAGCGCATGCGCGCCGCGATCGCCGCCACCCCGGTCAAGACCGAGCGTGCGATGGTCACCCTGAGCGCGAGCTTCGGCGTGACCACGATCCGCGCGGACGACAGCAGCGTGACCCTGCTCGCGCGCGCCGACGAAGCCCTGCGCACCGCCAAGGCGGCGGGACGCAACCGCGTCGAGCTGGCGCCGCCGGCGCCCGCCGTTCCGCCGAGGTCTGAGGCGATGCGGACCGGGCCTGTCATCGAACCGTCATCCGGGCCCGCTATCGTCTCGCCGAACAATTCGCCGGAGCAGCCATGAACGACCATTATCCCGACCCATCCGCGCCAAGCTATGCCGCCCTGGTGCTCGGTTCCGACAGTTTCCGCCTGCTGGTGGCCAGCTACCGCGACGGCGTCCCGCTGGAACTGGAGAGCGAGCACGTGCCGCTGCGCCTGGCCGCCGGCCTCGATGCCAGCGGCTGCCTGAGCCAGGAGGCGATGCGCGACGCCCTCGAGTGCGTGGCGCGCCTGCGCGAGCGCCTGCGCGCCCGCCCGCTGGAAGCCGTACGCGCGGTCGCCACCTCCACCTTGCGGATGGCGCGCAACGCCCATCTGTTCCTGCCCGCGGCCCAGCAGGCCCTCGGCCATGAAGTGCGGGTCCTGTCCGGCGAGGAAGAAGCCATCCTCACCTGGATGGGCGTGGCCGGCGCCGCCCCCGCCGGCGCACGCACGCTGGTGCTGGGCATCGGTGGCGGCTCGACCCAGTTCGCGCTGGGGCAGGGCATGCGCGTGCGGCGCGCCGGCTCGGTGGCGCTGGGCACGGTGCGCCAGGCCCTGACTTTCTTCGGCAACGGCCGCATCGACGCCGTGTCCTTCGCGGCCGCGGTGGCCTCGGCACGCGTGCGCATGGCCGACCATGCCGCCGACTACGCACCCGGCACGCGCGACTGCGTGTACGGCGCCTCCGGCACGGTCCGCACCCTGGCCCGGCTGGCGCGCGAAAACGGCACGCACGGCGGCGCGCCGGCCGGCGCCGACGGTGTCAGCCGCGCCGACCTCGAACAGCTCGGCGCACGGGTGCTCGAGCATGCCGGCGGCGGACGCCCGCTGGCCGGACTTGGCCGCCTGCTGCTGCGCGACGTCGCCGCCGCGCTGGCGATCCTGCTGGCGCTGATGGAGGAGCTGGAGATCCGGTCGCTGCTGGAAACCGATGCCGGCCTGCGCTGCGGGCTGCTGCATGAGCTGCACCGGCAGCGGCAGGTGCAGGCGGCCTGAGTTAAATCCGACCACCGCCATGCAGCGTTCGTTCACCATCGGCTTCCTCGTTTCCAGCCTGCTGGCCGGCGGCCCGGCCGCGGCTGCGGGCAAGCCAGGCATTCCGCTCTGCTTCGAGCGCCAGGAAGTACTGCCCTGGCGGACCCTCGACGGCGGCGGCCTGAACTTCGAACTGCTGAACGAGGTGGCGCGCCGCACCGGGGTCGAATTCGATTACCAGAGCATGCCGTGGAAGCGTTGCCTGGCCCAGCTCAAGGCCAACCAGGTCGGCGGCGCCTTCGCCGTCAGCTTCTCGCAGGAGCGGCTGGCGCTGGGCGCCTATCCGGGCGGGCAACAGGCCGACACGGAACGCCGCATGCATGTCGACCGCTACCTGCTGGTGCGGCGCAAGGGCAGCCGCGTCGACTGGGACGGCAAAAGCTTCCAGAACCTCGACGGGCGGATCGGCTTCCAGCTCGGCTATTCGGTGGGCGACTTCCTGCGCGCCCAGGGCGTGCAGGTGGACGAGGGCAGCCAGCGTGCCGACGAACTGCTGCAGAAGCTGGTCTCCGGCCGCATCCATGCGGCGGCGCTGGGCGGCGCCGATGCGGTGCGCCTGGTGCGCGGCCCGATGGCCGAACAGCTCGAGGTGAGGCCGGTGCCGCTGGTCGAGAAACCGTATTACCTGATGCTGTCGCACGATTTCGTGGCGCGCCAGCCGGCGCTCGCGGAGCGGATCTGGAAGGCCGTCGCCGAGGTCCGCAACAGCCCGGCCTACCGCAAGCGCGAGCGCGAGCTGAGCATCGTCCCGCAATCCGGAAGGTGACGTGCGCATGGCGGACCCCGGCATCGAGCGCAGCAACAACGCAGTAGACGTCCGCCGGCACCGCGCGCGCGGCCCTGGCGCGCTGGCGCGCCGGCTCGGCGAAGGCTGGCGCCAGAACGTCGTGTTCCGGCTGGGCGCCGGCATCGTGCTGGCGGTCGCGCTGTCGACCGGCGTCTATACCACCTATGTGATGCAGACCCAGCGCGAGGAAGCCAATGCGCGCCTGCAGGAGCGCGTCGAGCGCCAGGCCGCGGTGCTGTCGCAGGCGCTGGCGAGGCCGCTGTTCGACATCAACAGCGCGGCGATTTCCTCGGTCGTCGATTCGCTCGGCGCCACGCCCGAGATCGCGATGCTGCACGTGCTGGCGCCCAGCGGCGCAGTGCTGGCCGCCCTCGGCAGCGACGACGGGGCGCCGGGAACGATTCGCGTGGCCCGCAAGATCGTCTACCGCGACGGCGCCCGCGACTATCACGTCGGCAGCATCGACCTGGCATTCTCGCGGCGCCAGATCGACGAGGACCTGCGCCGCCAGATGGTGCAGACCGTGACCGCCAACCTGCTGCTTACTCTCGCCATCGTCGTCTGCGTACTGCTGGTCGGACGGCGCATGACCCAGCCCTTCACCGACATCCAGGAAGCGCTGGAGAAGCTGGCGCGCGGCGAGACCGACATCTACCTGTCCGGCATCGGCCGGCGCGACCAGATCGGCCGCCTGTCGTCGGCGGTGCGCAGCTTCCGCGATACGCTCAACCGGCTGCGCCGCGCCGAGCAGGTGACCAACGGCCTGCTGCGCGAGAAGAGCACCATCGAGCAGCAGCTGCGCGAACTGAACGAAGACCTCGAGCAGAAGATCGCGGCGCGCACGCGCGAGCTGCTGAATTCGATCCGGATCGCGCGCGACAGCCAGGAAAAGCTGCAGGCCATCGTCGACACCGCCCTCGACGCGGTGGTGAGGATGGACCGCCAGGGCCGCATCGTCGGCTGGAACACCCAGGCCGAGAAGATCTTCGGCTGGCGGCGCGACGAGGTGCTGGGCCTGGACCTCGACCAGTGCATCGTGCCCGAGCGCCACCGAGAGGCCCACCGCAACGGCCTGGCGCGCTACGAGCGCAGCGGGGTCGGCGGCGTGCTCGACACCCGCATCGAGACCTATGCGCTGCGCCGCGACGGCAGGGAGTTCCCGATCGAGCTGGCGATCACGCGGGTGCAGCTGGCCGCCAGCGCCGACTACGAATTCTGCTCCTTCATCCGCGACATCTCGGAACGCCGCGAGCGCGAGCAGTCGCTGGTGGCGGCCAACGTGCGTGCCGAAGCGGCCAACGTGGCCAAGTCCGAGTTCCTGGCGAACATGAGCCACGAGATCCGCACCCCGATGAGCGCCATCATCGGCATGGCCTATCTGGCGCTGCGCACCGAGCTCTCGCCCAAGCAGCAGGATTACGTGGGCAAGATCCATCGCGCCGCGCTGTCGCTGCTGGGCATCATCAACGACATCCTCGACTTCTCCAAGATCGAGGCCGGCAAGCTGGACGTCGAGCAGATCCCCTTCTGCCTCGACGACGTGCTGGCCAACGTCGCCAGCGTGACCAGCCAGAAGGCCGCCGACAAGCAGCTCGAATACCTGTTCCACGTGCCGCACTCGATCCCGCGCATGCTGGTCGGCGATCCGCTGCGCCTGGGCCAGGTGCTGATCAACCTGGTCAACAACGCCGTCAAGTTCACCCCGGCCGGCGAGCTGGAGCTGTCCTGCATGCGGCTCGACCCGGTGTCGAACGCGATGCAGCCGATCGCGGCCCGGGCCGACCGGGTCAAGCTGCGCTTCGCGGTGCGCGATACCGGCATCGGCATGAGCGAGCAGCAGCAGGGCAAGCTGTTCCGCGCCTTCCACCAGGCCAACGGCTCGACCACCCGCGAATACGGCGGCACCGGCCTCGGGCTGTCGATCTCGCAGCAGCTGGTGGGGCTGATGGGCGGCCGGATCGTGGTCAGGAGCAGCCCGGGCAAGGGCGCGACCTTCCACTTCGACCTCGAATTCCCGCTGTCCGGCGAGCCCGAACGGGTGGCGGTGGCGCCGCCCGAGCTGGACGGCGCGCGCCTGCTGCTGGTGGACGACAGCGAAGTTGCGCGCGACATCATGTGCGAGGCCTTGCAGGCCCTGCCGCTGCGGGTAGATACCGCCGCCAGCGGCCTGGAAGCCGAGGCCGCGCTGCTGGCGGCCGACGCCGGCAGCGACCCTTACCGCGTGGTGCTGACCGACTGGCAGATGCCGGGCATGGACGGCATCACCCTGGCGCGACGCATCGCCGGCAATCCGGCCTTGCGGCATCCTCCTTCGGTCGTTCTGGTAACCGCCTTCGGCCGCGAGGAGGTGCAGCATGAGGCGGAAAGCGCCGGCATCCGCGGCTTCCTGACCAAGCCGATCGGGCAGTCGGCGCTGGTCGATACCCTGTTGGCGCTGTTCGCGCCGCCGCGCGCGCCGAACGCGCGCGGCCGCTGTGAAGAGACGGGCGACTGCGTGGCGCGCGTGCTGCTGGTGGAGGACAACCTGGTCAACCAGCAGATCGCGCTGGAACTGCTGCAGGTCCAGAACATCGAGGTGGACGTCGCCTGCACCGGCCACGAGGCGCTCGAGCTCCTGATGAGGGGCGGTCCCGAGGCCTACGACCTGGTGCTGATGGACCTCGAGATGCCGCAGCTGGACGGCCATGCGGCCACCGTCGAACTGCGCAAGGATGCGCGCTTCGACAAGCTGCCCGTGATCGCGATGACCGCGCACGCGCTGGCCGAGATCCGCGAGCGCTGCCTGCGCGAAGGCATGCAGGATTATGTGTGCAAGCCGGTCGAGCCGGAGAAGCTGTACGCGACCCTGGCGCGCTGGATCGGTTCGCAGCTGCCGCCGCCGCTGCCGCGCGCGCTCGCGCCGGAGGCGGCCGACGGGCCCTCGCTGCCGGGGCTGTCCAGCCTGTCCGGGATCGACTCGGCCTTCGGCCTGCGCCACGTGGCCGGCAATGTCGCGCTCTACGTGCAGCTGCTGGACCGCTTCCGCGCCACCCAGCGCGACGCCGGCGCCGCGATCCGCGCCGATCATGACGCCGGACGCCGGATGGAAGCGGCCAGCCGCGCCCACACCTTGCGCGGGGTGGCCGGCAATGTCGGCGCGCGCGAGCTGCAGACCCTGGCCCAGGCGGTGGAGGAGGGCCTGTCCATGGCGTCCAGCGACCGCACCCGCCTGGCGGCCGGCGTGCGCGCCCTCGAGGCCGGCGTGGACGCCACCATGCACTCGCTCGACAGTTATTTTGCTTCCCACGGCGCGCACGTGCTCGACCCGCCGGTCCCGGATGCGCAGCAGGAGAACGGCGCGGCGCCGGCCGATGCCCAGGAAGCCGTGGCCCAGCTGGGCCAGCTGCTGGCCGAATTCTCGGGCGAAGCCACCGATTACTTCGAGTCGGTGCGCGCGCAACTGGCGGCCGTGCTCGATCCCCAGGTGCTGGCGCGCCTGGAGCAGCATCTGTCGCGTTACGAATTCGAGGAGGCGCGCCAGCTGCTGCCGCAGGCGGCGGCGCCGCGTCCCGACACAGCGGGAACTTCATGAGCGACACCACCAGGCAGAACCACCAGGACCTGCGGCCGACCATCCTGATCGTCGACGACACGCCCGACAACATCATGCTCCTGTCGCGCCTTCTCAAGGACAGGTACAACACCAAGGTCGCCAACAACGGCAGCACGGCGCTGCAGATCGCCAATGCGGTCCCTGGCCTGGACCTGATCCTGCTCGACGTGATGATGCCAGGCCTGGACGGCTACGAGACCTGCCGCCAGCTGAAGGCGAACCCGGCGACCAGCGAGATCCCGGTGATCTTCCTGACCGCGAACAACCAGGTCGAGGACGAGGCCATGGGCCTGTCGCTGGGCGCGGTCGACTACATCGCCAAGCCGATCAGCCCGCCCGTCCTGTTCGCGCGCGTGGCCACCCAGCTCAACCTGCGCAGCGCGCGCCGCCAGCTGCAGGAGCACAACGAGAACCTGGAAAAGCTGGTGCGGGAGCGCACCGCCCAGCTCTACCTGATGCAGGAAGCGATCATCGTGGCGATGGCATCGATGGCCGAGACCCGCAACCACAGGACGGAGGACTTCGGGGGCAAGCACATCCGCCGCACCCAGCACTACGTGCGCGCGCTGGCCCGCCACCTGCAGAGCCACCCCCGGTTTGCCGCCGAGCTCAGCGACGAGGCCGTCGAACTGCTGTACCGCTCGGCGCCGCTGCACGACATCGGCAAGGTCGGGATCCCGGACCGCATCCTGCTCAAGCCGGGCAACCTGGACCGCGAGGAATTCGAGCTCATGAAGCTGCACGCGGTGTATGGGCGCGACACCGTCATGCTGGTCGAGAAGCACATCGGCGGCAGCAACAGCTTCCTGATGTTCGCGCGCGAGATCGCCCACTCGCACCAGGAGAAGTGGGACGGCTCCGGCTATCCGCAGAACCTGGCGGGCGAGCAGATCCCGTTGTCGGCGCGCCTGATGGCGGTGGCCGACGTCTACGACGCCCTGATCAGCAAGCGCGTCTACAAGCCGGCCTTCACCCACCAGCAGGCGCTGGATGTGATGCGCAAGGGACGCGGCACCCATTTCGACCCGGACGTGCTGGACGCCTTCTTCGAGATCGAAGCGGAATTCGCCGCGATATCCGACGCCTTCGCCGACGAAGCGCATTGAGCGGGCACGGGCGGCTTGCGTGCCGCCCTTCCGGATCGGCTGCAAATCGACTATATTGTTTGGTTTGTTTGACGATGGAGTAGGGGATGGCGAGGACAACAGCCGCCGGCGCCGCCGCGAAAACGGCGCGCGCGACAGCATCGAAGGCTTCCGTGTCGCCAGCCAGGTCGGCTGCGAAGACTACCGCGAAGACCGCCGGCACCGCCAAGGCCGCGGCGGTGAAATCCGCCGCGAGCGCGCGCAAACCGGCGGCGCCGAAGACGTCCGCCACGGCGGCCAAGAAGCCGGCGACAGCAAAGAGCGCCGCCACGCCGGCCGCAAAGGCAGCCAGGGCAGCGGCGAAAGCCGTCGCAAAACCGGCTGCAAAGGCGGCCGCAAAGCCGGCCGCGAAGGCGCGCGCCGGCCGCGACGCCGGGATCGTCCGGCCCGAAGCGGCCACGCAGGCGCGCCCGACCCTGGTGCGCGACAGCTTCACCATGCCCGAGCAGGAATACGCCGTCCTCGGCGCCGTCAAGCAGGCCTGCCTGAAGGCCGGCTTCGAGGTCAAGAAGAGCGAACTGCTGCGCATCGGCGTGGCCCTGCTGGGCCAGCTCGACGTGACGAGCCTGCGCGCCGTACTCTCCGGCCTGCCTCAGCTCAAGACCGGACGCCCGCCTGGAGAATGAGAGCGCGCCGCGCCGGCCCGGCAGCGTCCTGCCGCATGGACCGGCCCCGCCGCGCCCGCGTCCGCTCAGTGCGTCGTCCGCCCCAAGGCCTCCGCCTCCGCCTGCGCCCGCGCCTCGGCCGTGAGCTCCTTCAGCTCACGGATCGGGATATTCGACTTCTCGTGCATCCTCAGCAGGATGGTGGCACCGACGTTCAGCTTGCGGTGCCTGATCTTGCTGATGATGGGCGGCTGCACTTCGAGCACGCGGCACAGCTCCGCGTCGTTCTTCAGCTGCATGCGTTGAATCAGGGTGTCGAGCAGGGGATTCGGAACGAAACTCGACGGCTCCAGCGCCCGGGCACGGTGCATCGCCTCGAGCAGCTCCTGTTTTTTCTGTCGTACGCTCATGAACTCCTCCGTGATGGATGAAAATTCAAGACAGACCGACTGTTTTGGAGTGGAGAGTGAACAAAGGACGCATGGCGGCGTTGCACTGTCTCGCCGTACCGACGTACTGTCTTCGACAGTGCGCCTTGCCCTGAGCCCTGTGTTCGACGCTCCTGCCCGACCGTATTGTGCTGACTTATGCTGGGTGGGTTTGTTGGAATGCTACTACGATTTTGTCAATCTTGACGCACTGTTCATGAATAAAAGCCCATAACTTCTGGCTTTCTGCGTGGAACTTACATTAATTTCAGTCCAGAACGTGTCAAGACGAGGACCCGATCGGCCATCGCCGCGGCGGCGTGCGAGTGGGTGACCATGATGGCGCCGGCGCCGCTTTCGCGGATCTCGGCACGCAGCAGGTGCAGGATGCCGTCCGCCGTTTCCGGGTCGAGGTTCCCGGTCGGTTCGTCGGCCAGCAGCAGGGCGGGGCGGTGCACCAGGGCGCGCGCGATCGCCACCCGCTGGAGCTCGCCGCCGGACAGCTGGCGCGGGAAATCGGCGCCGCGCCCCTTCAGGCCGACGGCGTCCAGCATGGCCCGCGCGCGGGCGGTGTCGGCGCTGCCGTTCAGCAGCAGCGGCAGGGCGACGTTCTGTTCCAGGGTCAGGTGCGGCAGCACGTGGAAGGCCTGGAAGATGAAGCCCATGCGGCTGCGGCGCAACCTGGTGGCGGCATCGTCGTCGAGCGCGGACATCGGCACGCCGTCGACCACGACCTGGCCGCTGTCGGGCGCATCCAGGCCGGCGATCAGGTTCAGCAGGGTGGACTTGCCGACTCCGGATTCCCCCATCACGGCGACGAATTCGCCGGCTGCGAAGTGGTAGGAGAGATTGGCCAGCACGGTGCGGCCGCCGTAGGATTTGGTGAGGTCGACGAGTTCGAGCATAGACTGCTACTGTAGCATGCGCAGGGAATGACGTAATTCGCGTATGATGGAAAATCGTCAACATTCCAGGGGCTCACCGATGTCGAACCACCCGACGCAGGACCAAGCCGACGGCGCGCCGATGCCGGCCGCCGATACCGCTGTCGACACCTCGGCCGGGGCCCTGCGCCTGCGCGCCGAACTGGACGCCGGGCTGCGCGCCCGCGAAGCCTGCATCTCGCCCAAGTTCCTGTACGACGCACTCGGTTCCAAGTTGTTCGAGGCGATCTGCGAACTGCCCGAGTACTATCCGACCCGCACCGAGGCCCTGATCTTCGAGCGCCACGGCGCCGAGATCGCGCGCGCGGTCGGCCAGGGCAGCACCCTGATCGACCTCGGCGCCGGTAACTGCGCCAAGGCCGCGCGCCTGTTCCCGCTGCTGCACCCGGCCCAGTACGTGCCGGTCGATATCTCGGCCAACTTCCTGCAGGACGCCGTCGAGCGCCTGCGCCAGCGCTTCCGCCACATCGAGATGAACGCCCTCGGCATGGACTTCTCGGGCGGCGACTGGCAGCTGCCGGACATCGTGCGCCGCGAGCGCCGCCTGTTTTTCTATCCCGGTTCCTCGATCGGCAACTTCACGCCGGACGAGGCGCTGGCCTTCCTGCGCCGCGTGCGCGCCCAGTGCGGCCCGGACGGCGGCATCCTGATCGGCATCGACCTCGCCAAGGACCGCGCGGTGCTGAACGCCGCCTACGACGACGCCCTCGGCGTGACGGCCGCCTTCAACCTGAACGTGCTGCGCCACGCGAACCGACTGCTGGGCGCCGACTTCGACATCCGCGCCTGGCGCCACCGGGGCTTCTACAATGAACGCATGGGCAGGGTCGAGATGCACCTGGAAGCCAGGACCACCCAGCTGGTGAGCTGGCAGGGCGCCTGCCGCCGCTTCGAAGCCGGTGAATGCATCCACACCGAGAACAGCTACAAGTACCGCCCGGCCGCCGCGGTCGAACTGCTGGAGCAGGCCGGCTTTGCCGCCTCCGGCATCTGGACCGATGCGCGCGCCTGGTTCGCCGTGATCCACGCGCGCGCGATCCGCCCGGGCGCCATGCACTGATCCCTCGAGACGGAGGAAATCATGGGAGCGAACGAACACCGCCAGGCCCGCCAATTCGAACAGGTGCGCCAACGCTCGCTGCACCTGGCCGAACCCTTGTCGAGCGAAGACTGCTGCGCGCAGTCGATGCCGGACGCCAGCCCGATCAAATGGCATCTGGCCCACACCACCTGGTTCTTCGAGACTTTCATCCTGGAGCCGCACGAGCCGGGCTTCCGGCCCTTTCATCCGGCTTTCCGGGTGCTGTTCAATTCGTATTACAACGGCGTCGGCGCCCGGCACCCGCGGCCTCAGCGCGGCCTGCTGACGCGTCCCGCCTACGACGAGGTGCTGGCCTGGAGGCATGACGTCGACGCCCGCATCGCCTGCCTGCTGCAGGCCGCGCCGCGGGACGGCGAACTGGCCCGCGAGCTCGCGGCGCTGGTGGAACTGGGCATGCAGCACGAGCAGCAGCACCAGGAACTGATGCTCACCGACGTCAAGCACCTGCTGGCGCAGAACCCGCTGGTGCCGGCCTACCTGGCCTCGCCGCTGCCGGAATCCTGTCCGGCGGGACAGCTCTCCTGGCTGGACTTCGACGGCGGCCTGGCCGAGATCGGCCACCGCGGCGCCGGCTTCAGCTTCGACAACGAACTGCCGCGCCACCGCCAGTACCTGGCGCCCTTCCAGCTGGCCTCGCGCCTGGCGACCAACGGCGAATACCTCGAGTTCGTCGAGGCCGGCGGCTACCGCGACCCGGCTCTGTGGCTGTCGGATGGCTGGGACCGGGTCTGCGGCGGCGAGATCGAACAGCCGCTCTACTGGCGCCGGGAAGAGGGTGGCTGGATGGAGTTTACGCTGCATGGCATGCAACCGCTCGATCTGGCGCGTCCGGTCACCCACGTCTCGCTGTACGAGGCCGACGCCTACGCGCGCTGGTGCGGCGCCCGCCTGCCGCTTGAGGCCGAATGGGAATTCGCGGCGCGCGACGTCGCCATCGCCTGCGGCGACCTGCATCCGCGCGCGGCCGGCAACGATGGCCTGGCGCAGATGTTCGGCGAATGCTGGCAGTGGACCGCCAGCAGCTACGCGCCGTATCCGGGCTATGTGCCGGCGGCCGGCGCGCTGGGCGAGTACAACGGCAAGTTCATGGTCAACCAGTACGTGCTGCGCGGTTCGTCCTGCGCCACCCCGCACGGCCACGCGCGCGCCAGCTACCGCAACTTCTTCCCGGCGGGCGCGCGCTGGCAGTTCACCGGGATCAGGCTGGCCCGATGAAGGTGACGCGCGGCCTGCGCCTGCGGCTCCTGAACCGGCGCGCGAACCTCTACATCCTGGGCCATCCGCTGGAATTCGCCCTCGGTGTCCTGAAATGCTTCCGCGCCAACCAGGGCCTGCTGCTGGCCGGCGCCGTCGCCTATTACGCGCTGCTGTCGATCGTGCCCTTCCTGATGCTGGTGGTGGTGGTGCTCTCGCACTTCCTGAACGAGGCCGAACTGCTGCTGACCATGCGCCGCTACCTCGAGCTGCTGATTCCCGGCCAGTCGGGTGCCATCGTCACCGAGGTCGCCCACTTCCTCGACGAGCGCGACCTGATCACCTGGGTGCTGGTCGCCACCATGCTGTTCTTCAGCTCCTTCGCCTTCACGGTGCTGGAAAACGCCATGAGCGTGATCTTCGTGCACCGCGTGGCTGTGCGGCGCCGCCACTTCCTGATATCGGCGCTGCTCCCTTACTGCTACATCCTGGCGCTGGGCTTCGGCGTGATGATCGTGACCCTGGTCGCCGGCACCCTGCAGGTGATCGGTACCGAAAGCGTCAACCTGTTCGGCTACAGCTGGTCGCTGCACGGCGTGTCGGGCGCCTTGCTCTACCTGCTGGGACTTGCCGGCGAAATCCTCGTGCTGACCTCGATCTACATGGTGATGCCGGTGGGACGGCTGTCGCTGTCGCACGCGCTGGTGGGCGGCGTGACCGCGGCCCTGCTGTGGGAGATTGCGCGCCATGTGCTGGTCTGGTACTTCACCACGCTGTCCAAGGTGAACGTGGTGTACGGCTCGATGAGCACCGCCATCGTGGTCATGTTCAGCCTCGAGATCGGGGCCGCCCTGCTGCTGTTCGGGGCCCAGGTGATTGCCGAGTACGAGCGGGTTGGGCAGCAGGGAGGGGCGAGGGGCGAGCCGAAAAAGATGGAGACGCGGCCGCAGGAATGAACGGCGGCCGCAAGATTCGAACATCGTGTCGGTCATAAACGGCTACACTAGAACGAATTGCAATACTTTCCGTTTCCATGATCCTGATACCGGTGCTCGACCTGCTCAACGCCGTCCCGCGCGACCTGATCCTGCCGCCCGCCAACCTGTTCCTGCTGATCGTGATCGGCCTTGCCGTCTGGCACCGCTGGCCGCGCGCCGGACGCATCGCCGCCGGCACCGGCCTGGCGCTGCTGGCCTTCCTGTCGACCACCGCCGGCGCTTCGCTCCTGGTCAGGCCGCTGGAAGGGATGACGGCGGCGCTGCTGGCGCCGGAGCGCGCCGGCGCCCAGGCGATCGTCGTGCTGGCGGCCGGCCGCCTGCAGGATGCGCCCGAATACGGCGGCCGCGACATCCCCGACTACCTGGCCCTGGCGCGCCTGCGCTATGCGGCCCACCTGCAGCGGCGTACCGGATTGCCGGTGCTCGTCAGCGGCGGCCTTGGCGCCAAGGCGGTCCAGTCCGAAGGCAAGGCCGGCGCGGAGGCCCTGGCGGACGCCATGGCGATCGCGCTGCGCGAGGATTTCGGCGTACCGGTCAGGTGGATCGAGCCGCGCTCGCGCGACACCTTCGAGAACGCGGCCTACAGCGCCGCGATGCTGCGCCAGGATGGCGTCAGGCGCATCCTGCTCGTGACCGATGCGATGCACATGCCGCGCTCCCGCAGCGCCTTCGAGCGCGAAGGCCTGGAGGTGGTCAGCGCGCCCACCATGTTCTTCGGCGACCAGGCACGCTCCCTCGGTTCATGGGTGCCCAGCGCCGAGGGCATGCGGCGCTCCTGGTATGCGGCGTATGAACTGCTCGGCATCGCCTGGTACCGGCTGCGTTTCGCCGGCGGCCCTGTACTCAGGCGCCTTCCTTGAGAGCCAGCGGCACCCCGCGCGCCCAGCGGTTCGAAGATAAGGAAAAGCTCAGCGCCCGGACCTGGTGATACCAGCCGGCCGGCACGTACAGCATGTCGCCCGGCTCGACCACCACCTCGACGATGGCGGCCTGGCGCGCCAGCGGGAAGGCGACGAAGTCAGGCGCTTCCGGATCGAAGGGGGAGCCGAACAGCACCGGGTTGGCTTCGCGGGTGTAGAGGAAGGCGTCGTGGTGGGGCGGCGCCAGGAAGATGCGCTTGCTGCCCCAGATCTGGGCAAAGATATTGTCGTCGTAGTCGCAGTGCAGCGGCGTGACGGTGCGCGCCGGGCCGAGCCAGAAGCGCGGCGGTCCCATGCGCTCGAACCAGGACGGCCAGTGGCACATGGCGTTCAGTTCGCGCAGTTCCAGGTTGCCGACGTAGGGCGGCAGCTCGCTGTCGGGCGCCGTGCCGAGCTCGAGGTAGTCGCGCAAGGACATGTCCCGCATTGCCCGGTCGGGGGCGAAGGCGGTGGCCACGTAGTCGCCGACGCGTGCACGCACGGGCACGTCGCCGAAGCGCTCGCGCAGTGCATCCGGGGTCAGTGCGCGCAGGGGCCAGCGCTTGACCGCGCCGGCGATCAGGAAAGGCAGGCCCTCGGCGGCGCGGGCGCGGAAGCCCGCGTTATCGAGCCGGCCGACGCGCGGTACTTCACGGATGAGCGGCAGGGCGCGCGAGGCCTCGCGGATCGCTTCGCGCATCGCCTGGATCGACGATACGCCGCGCACCTGCGCGGCCTTCCGCTCGCGCACCGCCGCCGGCTGCAAATCCAGCCGCGGCGGCAAGCGCCTTGCAGTCGCCTCCGAACCCATCAGGCCGCGCGGGCCACCGGCTGCTCGCCGGCCATGGCGATGTGGCGGTTCACGGCCGACAGCACGGCCTTGAAGGAAGCGGTCACGATATTGCTGTCGATGGCGGCGCCGAACAGGGTCGGGCCGTTCCCGAGGCGCAGTTCGACGTAGCAGGCCGCCCTGGCGTCGGCGCCCGAGCCGATCGCGTGCTCGTGGTAGTCCATCAGGCGGATGTCGAGGCCGAGTGCGCTGACGAAGGCGTCGATCGGGCCGTTGCCCTGGCCGTGATGGCTGGCGGTCACGCGGTCGTGCTCGACCGAGACATCGATGTCGACGCGGTGTTCGCCTTCGCTGTCCTCGGCCATGCGGTGCGAGACGTAGCGGTAGGCCGGGTTCTCCTGGTCGAAATATTCGCGTGCGAACAGGGCGTGGATGCTGGATGCCGCGACTTCGGTGCCGGTGGCGTCGGCATGGCGCTGGACCACGCGCGAGAATTCGATCTGCAGGCGGCGCGGCAGCTCGAGGCCGTATTCCTGCTCGAGCAGGTAGGCCATGCCGCCCTTGCCGGACTGGCTGTTGACGCGGATGACGGCGTCGTAGCTGCGGCCGAGATCCGCCGGGTCGATCGGCAGGTAGGGTACTTCCCAGATCGCGTCGCTCTTCTGCACCGCGAAGCCCTTCTTGATCGCGTCCTGGTGCGAGCCGGAGAAGGCGGTGAACACGAGGTCGCCCACATACGGATGGCGCGGGTGAACAGGGAGCTGGTTGCATTCCTCGACCAGTTGGCGCACCGAGTCGATGTCCGAGAAGTCCAGGCCCGGGTGCACGCCCTGGGTGTAGAGGTTCAGCGCCAGGGTCACCAGGTCGACGTTGCCGGTGCGCTCGCCGTTGCCGAACAGGCAGCCTTCGACGCGGTCGGCACCGGCCATCACGGCCAGCTCGGCGGCGGCGACGGCGGTGCCGCGGTCGTTATGCGGGTGCACGCTGATGACCAGGCTGTCGCGGCGCTCGAGGTGGCGCGACATCCATTCGATCTGGTCGGCGTAGACGTTCGGGGTGCTGGCCTCGACGGTCGAGGGCAGGTTGACGATCATGGGGGCATCCGGGGTCGGCTGCCAGGTTGCGCTGACGGCGTCGACGATGCGCTTGGCGAAATCCAGCTCGGTGGTCGAGAAGGATTCCGGCGAATACTCGAAGCCCCACCGGGTTTCCGGATGTTTGGAGACCAGTTCCTTGATCAGGCGGGTGCCGTTGACGGCGATCCGCACGATTTCGTCCTGGTCCATGCCGAACACCACGCGGCGGAACACCGGCGCCACCGAGTTGTAGACGTGGACGATGGCGCGCTTGGCGCCGATGCAGGATTCGACGGTGCGGCGGATCAGTTCATCGCGGGCCTGGGTCAGCACGATGATGCTGACGTCGTCGGGGATGCGGTTCTCTTCGACCAGCATGCGTACGAAGTCGAAATCGGTCTGGGACGCCGAGGGGAAGCCGACTTCGATCTCCTTGATCCCGATCGCCACCAGCTTTTCGAAGAAACGCAGCTTCTTCTCGGGGCTCATGGGCTCGATCAGCGCCTGGTTGCCGTCGCGCAGGTCGGTGCTCATCCAGATCGGCGGCTGGGTGATGACGCGGCTCGGCCACTGGCGGTCGGCCAACTGGACGGCGGGGAAGGGACGGTATTTGGCGGCGGGATTGGTCAACATGGTCATACTCCTGGATCTATCGCGAATTGTTCAGCTGAAGCGGGGTGCCTGGATCGGCGGTGTGGCGTTGGCTGCCGGACGGGCCACATGACGCGAGGCCCGGCAACCGATCGCTAGCTTTAGCGCCGCTCTACGCTTCGAGCGCGAGCGGAACGGCACACGGCTGGTGCGGATCGGGTGAGAGGTGAACGTGGTTTCGGAGTGCATCGGTACGACTTCCTTGGGGCTACGGGTTCCGGCGGAGGGTGGCCGGGTACGGGTACGGCGGCTTTTCAGGCGCGTAGTAGCAGGCCGGCCGGCAGTAGGGCGCCGGTCAGCGGTAGGAGGGTCGACAGAGGCAGTTGGGAGAACATTTCTTCACTCTATGTGAATATTGTTTGGTCTGTCAAGCGTTTATTGGCTTGTCGTTTGGTTGCTACGCAAAAGTTTCTCAAAAGATTGTTGAGATCACTCAAAGCCTTTGGACGCCAAGGTGGCACATTACACGCTTCCTTACCGGGAGTTACCATGGATGACATCCTGTTCCTCGGCCTTCCGCTTGCCGTCGCGCTGGCGCTCGCCGCCTTCGTGCTGGGCCTGCTGGGCCTGGCTTGTGTGCTGGTATCGCTGGGCCGGCCGGCGCCGCTGCGCATCCCTGGCGACGGCGAATTCCTCTATCCCGCCGAGCTCGACGCCCGGCCGAGCCGAAACGCATCCGGGAAGGCATCATGCCTGTCCTGAACGAAACTGTTACTGGGAGGGGAGGCGCAGGCGCCGTCGGCGCCGGCCTGAAAGATCCGAGGGCATTGATCCCGGCGCCGCTCATCGGAGCGCGGCGCCGGGCTGTTCAGCGGGTAGCGGCCCTGCTCAGGCAACCTTTACACGCGCGGCACCCGCCTCCATGCGGCCGATGACGGCGGCATGGCCGAAGCCTTCGCGCGCAAACAGGGCCAGCACCTCGTCGACGGTTCCCGGGTCGCAGGACACCAGCAGGCCGCCGGAGGTCTGCGGGTCGGTCAGCAGCACGCGCTGGGTATCGCCGACGCCCGCGCCGAGCTCGACGTCCATGCCGTAGGCGTCCCAGTTGCGGCCGGAGGCGCCCGTGAAGTAGCCCTCGTGGGCCAGCTGCTCGACGCCCGGCAGCAGCGGGATCTTCGCCATGTCCAGCTGTGCGCTCAAGCCGGCGCCGCGCGCCAGTTCCAGCAGGTGGCCCAGCAGGCCGAAGCCGGTGACGTCGGTCAGCGCGTGCACACCCGCCAGTTCCGCCAGCGCCTTGCCCGGCTTGTTGAGCTTCGTGGTGTTGGCGATCATGGCCGCATAGCCTTCGGCATCCAGCTTGTCCTTCTTCAGCGCCGCCGACAGCACGCCGACGCCCAGCGGCTTGCCGAGCACGAGGACGTCGCCCGCGCGGGCATCTGCATTGCGCTTGATCTTCGAGGGATGCACCAGGCCCATCACCACCAGGCCGTAGATCGGCTCGACCGAATCGATCGTGTGGCCGCCGGCGATCGGGATGCCGGCTTCGGCGCAGATCGATTCGCCGCCCTGGATGATCTTGCCGATCGTCTCCAGCGGCAGCTTGTTGACCGGCATGCCGACCAGGGCCAGGGCCATGATCGGCGTGCCGCCCATCGCGTACACGTCGGAGATCGCATTGGTGGCGGCGATGCGGCCGAAGTCGAAGGGATCGTCGACGATCGGCATGAAGAAGTCGGTGGTGGCGATCAGGGCCTGCTCGTCGTTGAGCTTGTAGACGGCGGCGTCGTCGGCCGTCTCGATCCCGACCATCAGTTCTTTCGGCACCGGGAAGCCGCTCGACTTCTTCAGGATCTCGGACAGCACGCCGGGCGCGATCTTGCAGCCGCAGCCGCCGCCGTGCGAGAAGGAGGTCAGTTTGATGGCTTGGTCAGGAGTAGTCATGGATGGCTCGTCAAGGATTGCGTAAAAGGAGATTATCCACCAGGTCGAGCAGTGCCGCTCGTTCCCTGGCCGGGGCAAACAGCCGGCGCCGCGCCGCGCACTGGCGCAGCAGTTTCGCATGGAAGCGCTCGTCCATGCTGATGCGGTCGATCAGGCCGGCCAGCGCGGCGGCGTCCCCGAGCGGAAAGAAGCCGGCGTAGTCTTCGCCCAGCATGCCGCGGTTGCCCGGGATATC
Organism: Massilia sp. 01N410; assembly: GCF_056399665.1. Classification (NCBI taxonomy): domain Bacteria; kingdom Pseudomonadati; phylum Pseudomonadota; class Betaproteobacteria; order Burkholderiales; family Oxalobacteraceae; genus Massilia; species Massilia sp. 01N410. The sequence continues at coordinate 210,124 of NZ_JBFTRV010000004.1, forward strand.
GGAGGCCAGCACCGGCACGCCGCTGGTCACCGCCTCGATGATCACGTTGGCGCCGCCCTCCATGCGCGAGCAGATCGCCATCGCGCGGCAGCGGGCCAGCCGTCGCCGTGCGGGCATGTGGGGCAGGGCGCCCAGCCAGCGGTAGCGCGGCGTGTTCGCCTGCGCCGCAAGCGCGGCGTCGGCAAGTTGCGGATCGAGGGCGCCGCCCACGTGCAGGAGGCGCACGCCGGGACTGCGCACCAGGGCGGCCGCGCGCATGAAGGTGAGGGGGTCTTTTTCTTCGCGCAGGTGGCCGATCATGGCGATGTCGCGCGTGCCCGCGTGCGGGCGTGCCGGGTGCAGCATCGGCGCCGACTGGCAGATCACATGGGCCTTGGCGCGCGAGGACGCGTCCAGTTCGTCCAGGCCGCGCGGCTGCAGCACCACCAGCGCGCCGGCGTGCGCGAGCGAGGCGCGCGCGACGGCGTCTTCGTGGATGTCGCGATAGAGGTCGGTGCCGGTCAGGACCAGCAGGCTGGGGCGGTCCGGGTGCGCCGCGGCGAACGCGGCCAGGGCGCCGGCGGAGCGGCGCGCGTGCAGGGCCACCAGCAGGTCGGGGGCGGGCTGGCCGCTGTCCCAGCCGCGCGCCACCGTCACCTTGCCGCGTGCGCCGAGGAAGCGCATCCAGCGGCTGGCGGTTTGCCAGTTGCCGTTGTTCTCGCGGGCGGAGGCGGGGCTGACGATCAGGATGTGGGGACGCGCCATCGGCTCAGGATAAATTCTGCAAAACGATCGTAGAATGCCGCATGGACCAACACGACCCATCGTTCCGGCACGCCGGACCCGGCCGGCTGGCCGGCATGCTGCGGGATGCCCGGCATTATACGCTCGCGCTGTTCGATACCCTGGCGGAGGCGGGCTATGCCGACAGCGCCCGCGTGCCGCGCCTGGGCATCATCAATCCACCGCTGTGGGAACTGGGCCATACGGCCTGGTTTGCCGAATGGTTCGTGGTGCGCCGGGCCGCCAGCAGCCGTCCGGGCGACGCCTTCGGCCACAGCCTGCTGGCGCGCGGCGACGACTGGTTCGATTCGAACCTGGTGGCTCACCGCACGCGCTGGGCGCTCGACCTGCCGGGCACGGGCGCGATCCGGACCTATTGCGCCGAAGTGCTGGAGCGGATCCAGGAAGGCCTGGCCGGCGAGCCGGTCGACGATGCCGCCCTCTATCCCTACCGGCTGGCGCTGGCGCACGAGGACATGCATGGCGAAGCCCTGCTGTACACGATGCAGACCCTCGGCCTGGGCCTGCGCAGCGAGATGAGCGGAACCATGCCGGCGCCGCCGCCACAGGCCGGCGAGATCGGCTTCGGGGGCGGTGTTTTCCTTCGTGGCGGCGACCAGTCGCGCGGCTTCGTGTTCGACAACGAGAAGGCGGCCGCGCGGTGCCGCGTGGCCCCGTTCGCGATCGATGCCGCGCCGGTGACGAATGCCCGCTACCTGGCTTTCGTCGAGGATGGCGGCTACCGCGATGCGGGGCACTGGAGCGAGGCGGGCCGCGCGTGGCTGAAGGAGTCGGCGCGTTCGGCGCCGCGCTACTGGCGGCGCGGCGGCGACGGCGGCTGGCAGCAGTTGCGCTTCGGCCGCCGCGTGGCGCTCGCCCCGGACGCCGCGGTACGCCACCTGAACCTGCACGAAGCCCAGGCCTTTTGCCGCTGGAGCGGGCGGCGCCTGCCGACGGAGGACGAGTGGGAGTTCGCGGCGCTGTCCGGCCATCCGGATTTCACCTGGGGCAGCGTGTGGGAATGGACGGCTTCGCCCTTCCTGCCTTTCCCCGGATTCGCGCCGGACCGCTACCTCGAATATTCCTCGCCCTGGTTCGGCAGCCGCCAGGTGCTGCGCGGCGCATCCTTCGCTACCCCGGCGCGCCTGCGCAGTCCGCATTTCCGCAATTTCTACACGCCGGAGCGCGACGACATCTTTGCCGGTTTCCGTACCTGCGCGCCCTGAGTACGGACGAAAAAAAAGCTGCCGAAGCAGCTTTTTCTTGAAGGGCTGCCGAAGCAGCCTTTTTGACACTCACACGATCCGGAGATCAGCGATCGCCGAAGGTGCGGCGGGCGTTGTCCGCCGAACGCGGGTGCGAGGAGCGGAAGCCGCCTTCGCGCGGGGCGCTGGCGCTGTCGCGGCGCGGGCCGCCTTCGCGGTTGTATGCGCCGGCCGGACGGGTTTCGCGGTTGTAGCCGCCTTCGCGGCGCTGGCCTTCGCCATCGGCGCGGTATCCACTGCCTTCGCTGCGGAAGCCGCCTTCACGCGGACCGGAGCCCGGCTTGTGGAAGCTGCGCTGGCCCGGCTTGCCCGAACTGTTGCGGCCGTCGCCCGGCTTCCAGCCCGGACGGTTGCCCGAACGCGCCGGTGCCGAACGCTTCGGCTCGAAGCCTGCGACCACGTCGACCGGGATGGTCTGCTTGGTGAAGCGTTCGATGCGTTTGACGTTGATGCCTTCCGCATGGTTCACCAGCGAAACGGCGATACCGTTGCGGCCGGCGCGGCCGGTACGGCCGATGCGGTGCACATAGTCTTCCGGGAACTTCGGCAGGTCGTAATTCACCACGTGGGTGATGGTCGGCACGTCGATGCCGCGGGCGGCGACGTCGGTGGCGACCAGCACCTTCACCTGGCCGCGGCGCATGCTGTCCAGGGTGCGGTTGCGTGCACCCTGGTGCATGTCGCCGTGCAGGGCGGCGGCCGCGAAGCCCGCGATGTTCAGGCGGTCGGCGATCATGTCGGCGTCACGCTTGGTGGCGGTGAACACCACGGCCTGGTCCAGCGTTTCGTCGCGCAGCAGGTGGTCGAGCAGGCGGTTCTTGTGCGACAGGTCGTCGACGAAATGCACCTTTTGCACGATGTTCTCGTGGCGCTTGGTGCCGCTGGCGATCTGGATCACCATCGGGTCCTTGGTGATGCGGCGGGCCATGTTGCCGACCACGCCGTCCAGGGTGGCCGAGAACAGCATGGTCTGGCGCGAATCGGGGGTCGCGGCGACGATCTTCTCGATGTCTTCGATGAAACCCATGTCGAGCATGCGGTCGGCTTCGTCCAGCACCAGGATCTCGAGCTGGGAGAAGTCGATCTTGCCGGACTCCATGTGGTCGATCAGGCGGCCCGGGGTCGCCACCAGGATTTCAGGATTCTTCGCCAGCAGCTGCATCTGTTTCGGGTAGGGCATGCCGCCCAGGATCGAGACGGCGCGGATGCGGCGCATGAAGGCCGTGTACTGCTCGGTGGCGCTGGTGACCTGCAGGGCCAGCTCGCGGGTCGGGGTCAGGACCAGCATTTTCGGCTGGGCCGGCTTGAAACGGACGCGCTCGCCACGCGCTTTGGCGGCTTGCGCTTCCTGGGCCGGGGTACGGCCGATCGGGGCCGCTTCCTGGTTGGCGAATTTGTTCAGGGCCGGCAGCATGAATGCCGCGGTCTTGCCCGAACCGGTTTGCGACGAGACCAGCAGGTCGCGGCCGGCGATGCCGGCGGGCACAGCCTGCTCCTGCACCGGGGTCGGCTTTTCATAGCCGGCAACCGACACTGCTTTGACGATGGACGTGTGTAAGCCTAGTGCTTCAAAACTCATTGTGTTCTTTACTCTCGGTATAAATCGGTGAGCGCTACGCTATTCAACAGCGGAACGCGAAATAGCAACGCGAGCCAACAATACGAAATGACTCAGAAACGAAAGAAATTTCGGCACAAAAGCTTTGCGCCGGGATGGTGCCTTTTAACAAACGGCACACAGGGCGGGGGGGCTTTATGGAAAGGTATCTTTCTACGATACCTGGGCTTGCGAAGCTTGCTAATTGTCTTGCTACGGTATTACCGGTGCATTGCCGCGACGACGTGTACGCGAACGCGTTTTGCAACGCACAAACGACACTATACCGTATTTTCGCAAAGCGTGCACGGCCTGCGCGTATCGTGCAGGCCGGCTTGCGGGGAGGTTCATGCCGCAGTGCAGCGACGCAGTGGAAGGCTGCCCGGGGCGCTTAGCGGTGCTTGCGGCCGTGCGAGTTCAGCGCCGGCTTGTTGCCGCGCGAAACGCGGGCCTTGATCTCGGCCACGGCGTTCGCCGCGCTGGCCTTGATGCGCTGGGCGCCGCTGAGCTTCTGGCCCTTGCGCTTGCTGTCGCCGCGGTCCGCTTCGAGGGCGATCTGGGCGTTGTCGATAATGTTCTCGGCGATGTCCGAGGCGGTCGAGGTACTGGTCTTCGGCACCAGGATGGTCGAACCGGCCTTCAGGCGCATCTGCGGCGGGATGTTGTTGGCCTGGCGGATGACTTCCGGCGTGGTGCCGAACTTCGAGGCCAGCGAGGCGATCGTTTCGCGGGCGCCGGTGATCTTGTGGGTGGTCCAGGACGACAGCGCGTGACCCCACTGGGCCAGGTTCAGGTGAAACTTCTCGGCGTTTTCCTTCGGCAGCAGGATCTTGGTCGATTCGCCGGTGATGACAGGCTTCTTGAACTGCGGATTCAGGGCCTTGAACTCGTCGATCGACATCTCGGCCAGCTGGGCGGCCACGGCCAGGTCGATGTCCGAGGTCTTGTCGACGGTGGTGAAATAGGGCTGGTTGTCGATCACCGGCAGGCTCACGCCGTACTGGCCGGGATTCGCGATGATGTTCTTGACCGCCTGCAGCTTCGGCACGTAGTTGCGGGTCTCGGCCGGCATCAGCTCGGCCAGGCTCTCGAAGTCGGTCGGCTTGCCGGCCGCGCGGTTCTTCTGGATCGCCTTCTGGACATTGCCTTCGCCCCAGTTATACGCAGCCAAGGCCAGCTGCCAGTCGCCGAACATGGTGTACAGGCGCTGCAGATAGGTGAGGGCGGCGTCGGTCGAGGCCAGCACGCCGCGGCGCTCGTCCTTGAACATGTTCTGCTTGAGGTTGAAATCCTTGCCCGTGCCCGGCACGAACTGCCACAGGCCGGACGCGTCGGCGGTCGACAGGGCTTGTGGATTGAAGGCGGATTCGATCACCGGCAGCAGCGCCAGTTCGGTCGGCATGCCGCGCTTTTCCAGCTCCTGCACCACGTGATAGAGGTAGAGCGAGGCGCGGCCCGAGGTGCGCGCCAGGTAGTCCGGACGGCTGGCGTACCACTGGATGTGCTTGGCGACCAGGGCGTTGTCGACGTCCGGGATCGCGTAGCCGCTGCGGATGCGCGCCCACAGGTCGGGGTCTTTGTAGTCGTCGGCCTTGACCGCCGTCAGGGAGGCGGGCAGGGCCGGCTTGGCGATCGCGGCGCTGCTGATGCCGGAGGAACTTTGCGTGATCGTGCTCGGGGCACTGTCGGCGGCGTGGCTGATCGCGGGAGCCAGCAGGATCGCGAAGGCCAGGGCTTGGGTGGTGCGAGTCGTTTCGTACATAGCTTTCCAGTGTTGCGTCCAGGAACGGTTAGGACTGACGAGTAAACGGGGAGTGTACGGACCGGTCGGCGCGCCAGTCAAGAATTAAGTCCTCTCGGTTACAAAATTTTTTGACTATCAAACTTGATAACGCTTACTTGTATTTTGACAACTTACTCAGGGGTATGTGCTTGTTTGGAAGTGTTTTCGTAGGAAAATTTCCAAGGATAATCAAATACACCGGGGTGTATATTGGAAATATGGAAGCAAATAAATTTCCTGTCGAGAGTTTCTATAGTCATAAAGGCAAGGAAAAAACCGGTGCCGGAGGCTAATACCAGAGCCGTTTGCGGTGCCTGCCAAGTTACCCCGGCTTGCCAGTCCATCTATGAGGGCACGCAAAGTGCGCGTACAATGCGGTCTCTGCGCGCCGCGCTTTTTGCAATTTGAGAAAGATCATGAGTACTGCCAACCTCAACGCGGACGATGACGAAATCATCGCCGCCACCCGCCGCTGGCTGGAACGCGCCGTCATCGGCCTGAACCTGTGTCCCTTCGCCAAGGCGGTGTACGTGAAGGAGCAGGTGCGCTACGTGGTGTCGCCGGCGCGCACGCCGGAAGAGCTGCTCGAAACCCTGATGAACGAGCTGCAGGAGCTGTCCGATACCGATCCGGAAAAGATCGACACGACCCTGCTGATCCATCCCTTCGTGCTGAACGACTTCCTGGACTTCAACGAATTCCTGGACGTGGCCGATGCCGCGGTCGAGGACATGCACCTGGACGGCGAGCTGCAGGTCGCGAGCTTCCACCCGGACTACCAGTTCGCGGACACCGACCGGAACGACATCTCGAACTACACCAACCGCGCGCCTTATCCGATCCTGCAGCTGCTGCGCGAGGAAAGCATCGACCGCGCGGTGGACGCCTTCCCGGAGGCCGAAGCGATCTTCGAGAAGAATATCGAGACCATGGAAGCGCTCGGCCACGAAGGCTGGGACAAGCTCGATGTCGGCCCGGCGCGCTGACCGGATGGGCGCCGCACTGCCGGAACGTCCGGACACACCTTGCGTCGCGGTCTGCTCGACCACCTTCGACGAAATCTGCCGCGGCTGCGGCCGCACCGTGGTCGAGGTGGCGCACTGGGTGTCGATGACGTCCGAGGAGAAGGAAGTCGTGTGGCAGCGGATTCTGTCGCAGGGTTATCCGCGCCGCAACACCTAAGTTACTTCGTTCCCGCTTTCGCGGGAACGGCGTTCAGAAGCTCCCGATAAAATCGCGCTTCCCGATCTCCAGCCCGTTATGGCGCAGGATGTCGTACGCGGTCGTCGCGTGGAAGTAGAAGTTCGGCAGGGCGTAGTGCAGCAGGTAGGGCTGGCCGCTGCTGAACTGGCGCTGGTTGGCGCCCGTGCCCACCGTGATCTCGCGGCCGGCGCCGGCCTCGATCGCGTCGCGCGGCACGCTGTCGATGAAGGCCAGGGTCTTCCCGATGCGCTCGCGCAGGCCGGCGAAGTCGGTTTCGACGTCTTCGTAGCGCGGCACCTCGACGCCGCCCAGGCGCGCCACCGTGCCCTTGGCGAAATCGGCCGCCACCTGTACCTGGCGCAGCAGCGGGAACATGTCCGGGAACAGGCGCGCCTGCAACAGGGCCTGCGGCTCGATCTTCTTCAGGTCGGCATGGGACTCGGCCTTGTCCAGGATCGCCGACAGGCTGCCCAGCACCTGCCGGAACACCGGCACCGATGCGGAATACATCGACAAGCTCATCGTTCATCTCCTTCTATATAGTAGTGGTGACGCATCATAGCAATACCGAAACGTGGCTGCACGGTCACGCTTCGCGTCCATACGCCTTCCGGTCGTGACAATTTGCTGACTTGTGGCAACTTTGTGTGCATAATCTGCCAACACTAAACAAGCAATCCACACCTATCCGCTGGCGCTTCCGGGCGCTGGCGTCCTGTCTGCCATGTTTGCTTCCAGGTTCATGTCCAGAGTCGCCAAGCGCGTGCTGCCCCTGCGGCCGCTGCACCTGTATGGGCGTTCGCTGTACGGCGCGCTGCTGCTGATGGTGCTCGGCGGGCTGGTGGTGCCAGCCCTGGTGGGCAGCTATTTCCTGGTCGTGGTGCAGGAGCGCCAGGCCGCGCGCACCATGCTGGACGAGACCCTGCAGCGCAATGCCGACATCCTCGCACTCGGCATGCAGGAATCGCTGTGGAACATGAACGCCGACGCCGCCGGTTCGCTGGTCGAATCGGTGATGCGCGACCCGGCCGTGCTGCACGTGCAGGTGCGGGCCCAGGCCGACGAGGATTTCATCGACCAGCGCGCCCCCGCCGCCGCCGAGGGCCAGGTGTTCCGCACCGAGCGGACCGTGATCGTGCACGGCCAGCCGATCGGCCACGTGCTGGTCGAGATGGACGACAGCCGCAGCCAGCACGACCTGCGCCTCAAGCAGTGGCGCTATGCCGGCGTACTGGCGGTGCAGTTGGCGGTCTCGCTGCTGCTGATCGTCATGCTGCTCAAGCGCCGCCTGCTGGCGCCGCTGCGCAGCCTGACCGGCTTTTCCGACCGCCTCGCGCGCGGCGACTTCGACACCCCGCTGGTGCCGGCCTCGCGCGACGAGCTGGGACGCCTGGGCGCGCAGATGGACACCATGCGGCTCGCGATCCGCGAACTGTTCGCCGACATCGGCCGCCGCGAGGAGCGTTTCCGCACCATCGTGACCCAGGTGCCGGGGGCCGTGTTCCGCGCCCGCCCGGGCGGCAGCATCGACTTCGTCAGCGACGCCATCAAGGACATCTCCGGCTATCCGGCGCGCCTGTTCATGAGCGCCAACACCGACCGCTGGTCCGACATCGTCGCGCCCGAAGACCGGCGCATGCGGCGGCGCCTGGCCAAGGAAGCGGTGCTGGCGGCGCTGCCCTACGAGATCGAATACCGGATCGTCGATGCCCACGGCGTCGAGCGCTGGGTGCTGGAGAGCGGCCAGCCGGTGGGCCAGAACGGCGACGCCGCCTTCTGGATCGACGGCATCATCTCCGACATCAGCGAGCGCAAGCACAACGAGATGCGCATCGAAGCCCTGCTGGCGGAGCAGGAGGCGGTGCTCGACAATGTCATGTTCGGCATCGTCCAGGAGCGCGACCTGCGCATCGTCTCGACCAACCGCCGCTTCGACGAGCTGTTCGGCTACGAGGAGGGAGAGCTGGTCGGCGAATCGATCGCGGTGCTGTTCGAGGACATCGAGGCCTACGAGCGCGGCATCGCCGCCAGCGAGGCCGTCCTCGCCGGCGGCAAGGAGTTCAGCACCGAGCACCTTTACCGCCGCCGCGACGGCAGCCTGTTCATGTGCCAGGTGAGCGGCCGCGCGGTCGATCCGGAGCGCCCGCATGGCGACAGCATCTGGGTCTACGCGGACGTCACCGGGCGCCGCCAGGCCGAGGAAAAACTGCGCCTGGCCGCCACCGTGCTCGAGCACATCGCCGACGGCGTGATGGTGATCGACGTGCATGGCCGGATCGTCGCCGTCAACCCGGCCTACACCCAGATCACCGGCTATACCGAGAGCGAGGCGCTGGGCAGGGAATCGGGCCTGACCCGCGCCAGCCTGGCCAGCAGCGCCGGCCATGCGCCGGAATTCTACGACGCCCTGTGGCGCGCCCTCGCCGAGACCGGCTTCTGGCGCGGCGAGATCTGGAGCACCCGCAAGAGCGGCGAGGTCTATCTCGAGTGGCTGACGGTGTCGGCGGTGCGTAACGACTGCGATACGGTGACCCATTACGTCTGCGTGTTCAGCGACATCACCAAGCTGAAGGAATCGCAGGAAAAGCTCGACCACCTGGCCCACCACGATCCGCTCACGGGCCTGCCGAACCGCCTGCTGTTCCACGACCGCCTGCAGCATGCGATGACGCGCGCGGCGCGCGGGGACGAGCAGCTGGCCGTGATCTTCATCGACCTGGACCGCTTCAAGAACGTCAACGACACCCTCGGCCACCACATCGGCGACGAGCTGCTCAAGCAGGTCGCGGCCACCCTGTCCGGCTGCCTGCGCGACGGCGACACCCTGGCGCGCCTGGGGGGCGACGAGTTCATCGTGCTGCTCGAGGATGTCGACGGCGAGCGCGGCGCGCGCATGGTGGCGGAAAAGCTGATGCGCCTGTTCGAGCAGCCGGCGCTGGTGTCGGATTACGAGCTGTTCGTCACCGGCAGCGTCGGCATCAGCCTCTTTCCCCAGGATGCCTCCGACCTGAACGTCCTGATCCGCAACGCCGACGTCGCCATGTACCAGGCCAAGGCGCGCGGCCGCAACGGCTATGCCTTCTACGCGCCGTCGATGGACGGCGAGGGCGTCGAGCGCCTGCGCCTGGAAGCCCTGCTGCGCCGCGCGATCGAGAAGGACGAGATCTGGCTGGCCTACCAGCCCCAGGTCGAGATCGACAGCGGGTGCCTGATCGGGGTCGAGGCCCTGGTGCGCTGGAACAGCCCGGAGCTGGGCCAGCTGGGGCCGGACCGCTTCATTCCGCTGGCCGAGGACATCGGCTTCATCAACCAGCTCGGCGGCTGGGTGCTGGAACAGGCCTGCCGCCAGATGAGGTGCTGGGACGAGGCCGGCCTGGTGGTGCCGAAGATCGCGGTCAACCTGTCGGCGCGCCAGTTCGACCGCGGCGGCCTGGCCGCCGGTGTCGAGCGGGTGCTGCGCGAGACCGGCCTGCCAGCGCACCGCCTGCAGCTGGAGGTGACCGAGTCGGTGATCATGAACACCGGCGACGCGATGCAGTATATTAATGAGCTGCACGCGATCGGCGTCGAACTGGCGATCGACGATTTCGGCACCGGCTACTCGTCGCTGGCCTACCTGAAGCAGCTGCCGGTGCAGACCCTGAAGATCGATCGCAGCTTCATCCGGGACATCTCGACCGACGCGACCAATAAGGAAAACGAGGAGGCGATCGCGATCGCCATCATCCAGCTCGGCAAGAGCATGAACCTGGCGGTGATCGCCGAGGGCGTCGAGACCGGCGAGCAGGCCGCCTTCCTGCTGCGGCACGGCTGCCGGCGCGCGCAAGGATACCTGTATGCCCGGCCCATGCCGCCGGAGCAGCTGTTGGCACAATGGGGACAGAACACGAATGCGAGACTCGAATACGCCGGAGCAGGACCGGACTGAGGCAGGCAAGCCTGCGCGCGGCAGGCGCCGTTTCCTGCTGGGTGGACTGGCCGCCGGCGGCGCGCTGCTGGTCGGCTGGGGCTGCGCGCCGCCGCGCCAGCGCCTGCGCAGCGCCAGCCCGCTGGCCGTGGAGGCCGGCGCCGTTGCCCTCAACGGCTGGGTCGCGATCGCGGCCGACGGCACCGTCTCGGTGGTCGTCCCGCGCAGCGAGATGGGGCAGGGCGTGAACACCGCGCTGCCGATGCTGCTGGCCGAGGAACTCGATGCGCCGCTGGCCAATGTGCGGATTTCGCAGGCGCCGATCGACAAGATCTTCGGCAATCTCACCGTCCTGCGCGAGAACCTGCCTTTCCACCCCGACGACCGCGGCAGCGTCAGGCAGGGCGTGCAGTGGGTGATGGGGAAGGTCGGGCGCGAGCTGGGCCTGATGTTCACCGGCGGTTCGACCAGCGTGAAGGATGCCTGGGGGCCGATGCGCGAGGCCGGCGCCGTGGCGCGCGCGATGCTGGTGCGGGCGGCGGCCGAGCAATGGAAGCTCGATGCGGCGCGCCTGTCCACCCGCGACGGCTACGTCCTGCACCCGGACGGGCGGCGTCTCGGCTACGGCGAACTGGCGGCACGTGCCGCGGTGGTCGGTGCCGACATCGAAGCGGGCGACGTGCGCCTGAAGACCCCGGCCGAGTTCCGCCTGATCGGCCAGCCCGTGCCGCGCCGCGACAGCCCGGCCAAGGTGAACGGCAGCGCGCTGTTCGGCATCGACGCCCGCGTGCCCGGCATGCTGTATGCGGCAGTGAAGATGGCGCCGGTGGTCGGCGCCGGCGTCGCTTCCTTCGATGCCGCCAAGGCGATGGCGATGCCGGGCGTCGTGAAAGTGGTCGAGGTCTCGTCCGCGCTGCCGGAGTTCTCCGGCGCCGGCGCCGGCGTGGCGGTGGTGGCGAAGACCTGGTGGCAGGCCAGGCAGGCCGCGGCAAGCCTGCCGGTGGAATGGAGCGCCAGCCCGCACGCGGGCCTGTCCAGCGAGGCGATCTTCGCGGACTTCGCGAAGCTGCTCGACAGCGAAACCGGCTTCACCTATTTCGAGAGCGGCAGCCAGGACGTGCAGGGTTCGGCGCAGACGATCCAGGCCGAATACCGCGCGCCCTTCCTGGCCCACGCCACCATGGAGCCGATCAACTGCACGGCCCAGCTCAAGGACGGCAAGCTCAAACTGTGGAGCTCGACCCAGGTGCCGAGCGTGGCGGTCGAGGTCGCGGCCAGGGTGGCCGGCGTCGATCGCGCCGACGTCTCGCTCGACCTGATGCTGCTGGGCGGCGGTTTCGGCCGGCGCCTGGAAACCGATATGGTGGCGCAGGCGGTGGCGATCGCAAAAGCGCTCAGCGGCCAACTGAGCGGCCAGCCGGTGCAGCTGATCTGGACCCGCGAGGACGACATCACCCATGACGTCTACCGCCCGCAGGCGCTGGCGCGCTTCACGGCCAGGCTGGACGCGGAGGGCAGGGTGCTGGCCTGGGATAACAAATCCGTCAGCGGCGCGATCGGCCACCAGTACTTCCCGCGCAACCTCGGTTTGCCGGGCATCGGCCCCGACAAGACCACGGCCGAGGGCGAGTACGACATGCAGTACGCGATCCCGAACCGCCGCATCGCCCACGTGATCGCCGGCAGCGCGGTGCCGATCGGTTACTGGCGCTCGGTCGGCCACTCGCACAACGCCTTCTTCAAGGAGGGCTTCCTCGACGAAGTCGCGCACGCGGCCGGCAAGGACCCGGTGCAGCTGCGGCGCGAACTGCTGCGCGGGCATCCGCGCCACCTGGCGGTGCTGGAGGCGGCGCTGGCGAAGGCCGGCACCGCGCCGGACGGGCGCGCGCACGGCGTGGCGGTGCACCAGTCCTTCGGCAGCATCGTGGCGCAGGTGGCCGAGGTGTCGGTCATCGGGAAGCAGATCCGCGTGCACCGCGTGGTGTGCGCGGTCGATTGCGGCATCGTCGTGAATCCGAACATCGTGGCCCAGCAGGTCGAGTCGGCGGTGGTGTTCGGCCTGTCGGCGGCGCTCGGCGGCGAGATCACGCTGAAGGACGGCCGCGTCCAGCAGGGCAACTTCGGCGATTATCCGGTGCTGAGGATGAGCGAGGCGCCGCTGGTCGAGACCGTGATCGTGCCGAGCATGGAAGCGCCCGAGGGGATGGGCGAGCCGGCCACGCCGCCGGTGGCGCCGGCGGTGGCGAGCGCGCTGTTCAAATTGACCGGGCAGCGTTTGCGGAGTTTGCCCTTGCGTCTGGCGTAATTATTCGGCGTTGTTTAATAACACGCGCAAATTGGCATCCCGCTGCCACACGCGCCGCTCCTCGCTCGACGTCGCCAGGCGCGCCAGTTCCTCGTCCGCCAGCGCCGCCTGGGACTGCACCAGGCGGTCGGCCAGGTTCGCATCCGGCAGCATGGTACCGAAGAAGGCGACCATGTCGCGGCGCTGCAGCAGCAGGGTAGGGAAGTTCTCGACGTCGAGGTCGCCGACCACGTCGGCCTGGTCTTCGATGTCGATCCAGACGAAGGTCTTGTCCGGGTGGCGCGCGGCCAGGCCGTCGAAGGCGGCGCGGTAGGACGAGCAGGTGCCGCACCAGGCGGCGCACAGGCAGGCGACGACCCAGCCTTCGCCGTCCAGGGCGGCGGCGAGCTGTTCGCGATTGTCGGGCTCGAGAGTCAGGCTTTGCATGGGCCGGATTTTACGGCTTTTGGCCGACAGGCGCCACGGGTTAAAATACGGCATGCCTATCATCCTTGCCATCGAAACCTCGTCCGAACTGGCTTCCTGCGCGCTGTTCAATAGCGACGCGCTGCCGCACATCGTCCTCGCCCGCGAATCCTCCGGGGTCCGCACCCACTCGCAATCCGTGCTGCCGATGGTGCAGGACCTGCTGCGCGAAGCCGGCGTCGCGCTGGCTGACTGCGACGCCGTCGCTTTCGGCGCCGGTCCCGGTTCCTTCACCGGCGTGCGCACCGCCTGCGGCGTGGCCCAGGGCCTGGCCTTCGGCGCCGGCCTGCCGGTGCTGCCGCTGGTGACCCTGGAGGCGATGGCCGAAGCCTGCCGCGCCCGCACCGGGGCGACCGAGGTGCTGGCGGTGCTGGATGCGCGCATGGGCGAAGTCTACTGGGCCCAGTACCGTTATCGGGATGGCGGCTGGAGCGAAGTGTCGGCGCCCGCCCTGTGCGCGCCCCAGGACGTCGCGCCGCTGCCGGCCGCCGGCCTGGCCGCCTGCGGCAACGGCTTCGCGGCCTATCCGGACGCTTTCGCCGGCAAGGACTTCGCCGCGAACGCCATCGGCGACATGCTGCCGCACGCGCGCGAGATGGCCGTGCTGGGCGTGGGCGCGCTGGCCGCCGGCCTGGCGGTGCCGGCCGACCAGGCCCAGCCCCTCTACCTGCGCAACAAGGTCGCCTATACCAGCGCCGAGCGCCAGGCGATCAACGCGGCCAAGGCGGGCGGCTGATGGACTTTCGCGCGCAGCAGTCCCTGGCATTGCGGCCGATGACGGCGGCGGACATCGACGAGGTCCATGCCCTCGAACAGAGCGTGTTCCCGCATCCCTGGAGCCGCGGCAATTTCGTCGATTCGCTGGCCAGCGGCTACGATGCCTGGGTGCTGCGCGAACCGGACGAAGGTCCGCTGGCCGGCTACTTCCTGCTGATGTATGCAGTGGACGAAGCCCACCTGCTGGACGTCGCCGTGTGCGGCGCGCGCCATGGCACCGGCCTGGGACGTCACCTGCTGGACCGGATCGCGGCGCGTTCGCGGGCGATGGGCATGGCCTCGATCCTGCTCGAGGTGAGGCCGTCGAACGAACGCGCGCTGAAGGTCTACGAGCGCTACGGCTACACGCATATCGGGCGCCGCAAGGGGTATTATCCCGCCCATGAGGGACGCCGCGAGGATGCGATCGTGATGAGGTATGTACTATGAACGGATTGGCCGACCGCGACGCCGTCTTCCTGGCGGAGATGGGGATCACGCCGCTGTGGCATTTGCGGGATGCGCCGGTGGCGCCGGCCGTCGAGGCTGCGGCGCCGCTGGAGGAGGCGGCTGCCCTGGAGCAGGCCGTGGAGGCGGTGGTGGCGGAAGCCGCGCCGGTTGCACCGGCTGCGCCGCCGGATGCGGCCGAGGATGCGTTCGCCGCGCCCGCACCTGTAGCGGTACCTGCACCGTCACGCGCGCCTGCGCCGCGTCCGGCGGAGCAGGGGCCGCGTCCGCTGCAGCCGGTCGCCCAGTCGGTATCGGCCCTGGCACCAGTGGCGCCCGAAGACCTCGCCTGGGACGATGCCGCGCTGCCGCTCGATGCCACGCCGGAAGAAATCGCGCAGATGGACTGGGACCGGCTGCAGCTGGCGATCGCCGCCTGCCGCCGCTGCAGCGCCTGCCGCGACGGCCGTGCGCCGGTGCCGGGCACGGGGTCGAAGAAGGCGCGCTGGCTGGTGGCGGCCGGGGCGACCACGGCGGCCGACGAAAAGGCCCGCATCCCGCTCGCCGGCGATCCGGGCAAGCTGCTCGACAATATGCTGGCCGCGGTCGAGCTGTCGCGCGAGCGCGATGTCTACATCACCAACCTGATCAAGTGCCGCCCGACCACGTCCGCCGGCGGCGATCGCGCGCCGACGTCCGAGGAGGCGGCGGCCTGCCGTCCCTACCTGGAGCGCGAGCTGGCCTTGACCGGCGCCGGCACCGTGCAGACCCTGGGCCAGATCGCCGCCAATACTCTGCTGGGGCGTCCGCTGGCGGAGCCGCTGGCCGGCGTGCGCGGCAAGCCGTATCCGCTGCGGGACGGCGAGGCGACCCTGGTCGCGACCCTGCATCCGGGCGAGCTGCTGCGGCGCGGCGGCGACAAGGCGCTGGCCTGGGCAGACCTGTGTGCGGCAAGGGCAAGCCGTGCGCGGCGCGGCTGACAACTACCAGGCGCATTTCGAGCGCCGCTGGAGCCACCTGCGGCGCGCCAGGGTAAGGGCCCTGGCCTGGCTGCTGGACGCGCCCGACCTGCTCGACATCCACGACCCGCACTGGGAAGGCCGGATCGCGACCCTCGGGCCGATGACGCTGGAAACCGAGCGCTGGCTGGTCGCCCTGGACCAGGATCCGTCCGCGCTCGACGAAGCGCTCGGCGCCAAGATGACCACGCGCCTCGGCCTGTACGCCGAAAAGCTGATGGCCTTCTATTTCGCGCGGCAGGGCAGGCTGGTGGCCCATGGCTTGCAAGTGCGCGCCGGGCGCGACGCCACCATCGGCGAATTCGACTTCCTGCTCGATGCCGGCCCGGATGGCCTCGAGCACATCGAGTTCGCCACCAAGTTCTATCTGCTGCAGGGCGAGGCGCACGAGGGCCTCGCGGCCAGCTTCGACAACTTCGTCGGCCCCAACCTGGCCGACAGCCTGGGCCGCAAGATGCGCAAGGTGTTCGATCGCCAGCTGCAGCTCGGAAGCCATCCGGCCGCCCAGGAAGTGCTGCCGCGCCCGGTGACCAGTGCCAAGGCCCTGGTGAAAGGCTGGCTGTTCTATCCGGCCGGGAGCTATTTCGCCATGAACGGCATCAGCGCCGGCCACTGCCGCGGCTTCTGGTGCGCGCTGTCCGAACTGGAGCAGATGGACGCCGACCGCTTCCTGATCCTGCCGCGCCTGCAGTGGCTACCGCCTTTCCGCGCCTCGTCCGCGACCTGGATGCTGGACCGCGCCCAGCTGGTGGCCGAACTCGCCGACCATTTCGCCAGCTCGGGCACGCCGGTGCTGGTGGCGCTGGTCCGCGATGGTCGGGCCAACGGCGGCATCAACGGCCAGGGCGCCATCATCGAAACCGAGCGCGGCTTTATCGTCCCCGACGACTGGCGCGAACGCGCCGTCACCCGCCCGCACCCCTAAAATTCGGGGTCAGAGCACATTTTCCCTTCAATTCGGGGTCAGAGCGATTTTTGGGAACATGGCCGTGCGGAAGGCGCACTCAAGAGATTCGGCAAATGGATGAAATATTCTTTCATTTTTAGAAAAATATTGAAAGAATATTTCATGAGCCTCGGGGCCTCACTCTTCGGAGCAATTGCCCAAAAAAGTGCTCTGACCCCGAATTAAAGCGGAAAAGTGCTCTGACCCCGAATTTTTAGTGCTTGTGCTCGCCGATCAGCGCCAGCGAGTCGTGCTCGCGCTGGTTGGCGGCGTGGCGGCGGCCGATCATGTGCATCAGGCCGGCGAGCATGCAGCCGAACAGGACGATGATGATGTTCAGGTCCAGGTTCAGCGTGAGCATGATGGCGTATACCGCCAGCATGGTCAGGATCGACAGGTTCTCGTTGAAGTTCTGTACCGCGATCGAGTGGCCGGCGCTCATCAGCACGTGGCCGCGGTGCTGCAGCAGGGCGTTCATCGGCACCACGAAGAAGCCGGACAGCAGGCCGATGATCATCAGCAGGGGCACGGCGACCGTCACCGAATGCACCAGGGTCATGCTGGTCACGACCAGGCCCATGACGACGCCCAGCGGAATCACGGTCAGCGATTTCTTCAGCGGGATGATCTTGGCCGCGGCCGCGGCGCCTGCGGCGACGCCCAGTGCGAAGGTGCCGATCAGGAAACTCGACTTATCCAGCGGCATTTTCAGCGAACGTTCGGCCCACTTGATGACGATCAGTTGCAGCGTCGCGCCGGCACCCCAGAACAGCGTGGTGACGGCCAGCGAGATCTGGCCCAGCTTGTCCTTCCACAGCGTGGCCGAGCAGTTGGCGAAGTCTGCAATCAGCCTGGTCGGGTTGCGCTCCTGGTGATCATAGCGCGCGCCCGTGTCTGGAACGCCAAGGTTGAAAATGGCCGCCAGGATGTACACGCCGATCAGCACGGCCAGCGAGGCCTGGCTCGGCGTCGCGATGATGTTCTGGATGACGGGCAGGTGCAGACCCACAAGCCAGGCGCCGCCCATCGGGCTGACGAGGGCGCCGCCAAACGCGGTGCCCAGGATAATCGACAGCACCGTCAAGCCTTCGATCCAGCCGTTGGCGACGACGAGCTTTTCCGGCGGCAGCAGTTCGGTCAGGATGCCGTATTTGGCAGGCGAGTACACGGCCGCGCCGAAGCCGACCACGGCATAAGCGAGCAGCGGATGAATGCCGGTGAACACGAGGCCGCAGCCGAAAATCTTGATGAGATTGGCAATGAACATCACCCGGCCCTTGAGCATCGAATCGGCAAATGCGCCGACGAAAGGAGCCAGGAGGACGTAGAACAGGACGAATGAGAGTTTTAACAGAGGAATCAGCGACGGTGGCGCATGCATCGCTGCAAGCAGATCGATGGCGACGAACAACAGCGCACTATCTGCGAGCGACGAAAAAAACTGCGCCGCCATGATGGTATAAAAACCACGGATCATTCGAAACGTTCTAAAAGCTAGTGTGGGTTGCTTTATACCATGAAAGCCCGCCGCGCCAAAGAAATCGACAACACGCCATTTCAACAGCAGCGGCCACGGTTGGCGCCGAGTTGGCGCTAAAATAGCACTTCCGTTCGCCAGTTTCGACCCCATCTCCGCCCTATGCCACGCCCGATCCACGCCCTCATCCATCTCGATTCCATGCAGCACAACCTGGCCCGCGCCCGCGCCTGCGCGCCGACCGCCAGGGTGTGGGCGGTGGTCAAGGCGAATGCCTACGGTCACGGCCTGGAGCGCGGCATGCGCGGTTTCGCCCAGGCCGACGGCCTGGCCCTGATCGAGACCGAGAACGCCCTGCGCCTGCGCGAAATGGGCTGGGTCAAGCCGATCCTGCTGCTGGAGGGTATTTTCGACGCCTCCGACGTGCCGCTGCTGGCCGAGCACAATATCAATAGCGCGGTGCACTGCCTGGAGCAGATCCAGATGCTGGAATATACCCAGCTCTACCGCCCGATCGACGTCCACCTGAAGATGAACACGGGGATGAACCGGCTCGGCTTCCGTCCCGGCGAGTACGCGGCCGCCTACAAGCGCCTGCGCGCCATTCCCGGCATCCGCAACATCACCCTGATGACCCATTTCGCCAACGCCGACGAGCTGGAGCACCCGCGCCTGTCGATTACCGAGCAGGTGCGCCGTTTCCGCGAAGGGGCGGCCGGCCTGGAAGGGCAGCGCAGCCTGTCGAATTCCGGCGGCGTGCTGCACCAGGCGGAACTCGCCAAGGAATTGCACAACGACTGGGTCCGTCCCGGCGTGATGCTGTACGGCGGCACCCCGGGCGGCGCTTCGGCGCGCGATTACGGCCTGCTGCCGACCATGACCCTGAAATCGGAGCTGATCGGGATCCAGCGGATCGAGGCCGGCGACACGGTCGGCTACGGCAGCCGCTTCGTGGCGGAAGCGCCGATGACGATCGGGGTGGTCGCCTGCGGCTACGCGGACGGCTATCCGCGCCACGCCGAGCACGGCACGCCGGTGCTGGTGGACGGCGTCCGGACCCGTCTCGTGGGCCGGGTGTCGATGGACATGATGACGGTCGACCTGACCCCGGTCGCCAACGCGCGGGTCGGCAGCAAGGTCGTCCTGTGGGGCGACGGCTTGCCCGTGGACGAAGTCGCGGCCAGCGCCGGGACGATCGGCTATGAATTGATGTGCGCCCTGGCACCGCGCGTGCGCGTAGGCGAAGGCCGCCTCGGAACCGACTGAGAGCGCTCTAATATAAGAGAACAAGCAATGGCAAAATCCCGTACCAGTTTCGTCTGCAGCGATTGCGGCTCCGTGGCGAGCCGCTGGACCGGCCAGTGCACGGACTGCAAGGCCTGGAATACCATGACCGAGCAGGTCGAGACCGCCGGCCTGAACCGCATGTCGCAGACGCCCCAGATGCACAAGAGCCTGGCGCAGACCGCGCCGGTGCTGTCGCTGAAGGACATCGAGGCGCTCGACGTGCCGCGCTTCGGCACCGGCATCGAGGAATTCGACCGCGTGCTGGGCGGCGGCCTGGTGGCCGGCGGCGTGGTGCTGATCGGCGGCGACCCCGGCATCGGCAAGTCGACCCTGCTGCTGCAGGCGCTGTCCAACCTGGCCGCGAGCCGCAACACCCTGTATGTATCGGGCGAGGAATCGGGCGCCCAGATCGCCCTGCGCGCCAAGCGCCTGCAGGTCGAGGCCAAGGACCTGAAGCTGCAGGCCGAGATCCAGCTCGAGAAGATCCTCGGCACCCTGGCCGACCTCAAGCCGGAGGTGGCCGTGATCGACTCGATCCAGACCCTGTACTCGGACGCGCTGACCTCGGCGCCGGGCTCGGTCTCCCAGGTGCGCGAATGCGCGGCCCAGCTGACCCGGGTGGCCAAGCAGACCGGCATCACCATCATCCTGGTCGGCCACGTCACGAAAGAGGGCGCGCTGGCCGGCCCGCGCGTGCTCGAGCACATCGTCGACACCGTGCTGTACTTCGAGGGCGACACGCAAAGCAGCTTCCGCCTGGTGCGGGCGATCAAGAACCGCTTCGGCGCCGTCAACGAGCTGGGCGTGTTCGCGATGACGGAAAAGGGCTTGAAGGGTGTGTCGAATCCCTCGGCGCTGTTCCTGTCCCAGCACGACAGCCAGGTGCCGGGATCCTGCGTGATGGTGACCCAGGAAGGCACGCGGCCGCTGCTGGTCGAGATCCAGGCGCTGGTGGACGCCAGCCACCTGCCGAATGCGCGCCGGCTGTCTGTCGGCCTCGAACAGAACCGCCTGGCGATGCTGCTGGCGGTGCTGCACCGCCACGCCGGCATCGCCGCCTTCGACCAGGACGTGTTCATCAACGCGGTCGGCGGCGTGAAGATCGCGGAACCGGCGGCCGACCTCGCGGTGCTGCTTGCCATTAATTCATCGATGCGTAACAAACCGCTGCCGCGCGGGCTGGTGGTGTTCGGCGAAGTCGGCCTGGCCGGCGAGATCCGTCCGGCCCCGCGCGGTCAGGAACGCCTGCGCGAAGCCGCCAAGCTGGGCTTCTCGATTGCCGTGATCCCGAAATCGAATGTGCCGAAGCAGAAGATCGAAGGCATGACCATCGTCGCGGTCGAACGCATCGACGAAGCCTTCAGCAAGCTGCGGGAGCTCGACTGAACCTTTATAATCCCTGGCTCGTTTGATGAGTGGTCAAGGTAAAAAGGTAATGAAAGATCAAAGGCAGTCGGGACGCAAGATCGTGAAGGTGAAGGCGGTTGTCGCGATGGAGGGCATGGGGCCGATCCCGGGACGGACCTCGGACGTCGGCTCCAACGGCGTCAGCATCGCGGTGGATTATCCGCTGCAGGTGGGGCAGGCGGGGCAGCTCAGCTTCGACCTGCTGGTCGACGGCAAGCTGGCGCCGATCGCGGCGCGCGCCAAAGTCATCTATTGCATCTTCAGCGGCGGCGATTTCAAGGTCGGGTTCCAGTTCCTGAACCTGGATTTGAACGCCATGACCCAGCTTTCGCGCTTCCTGCGCTGAGTTTTCCTCGATAAAAAATGAAAGCGGCGAGCGCCCATTGGGCCTCGCCGCTTCGGTTTTCAGGCTATCAAGCCTTCGCTGCTATTCGTGATAGCGGTCCGTCAACTTCTCCGAGCCTCCATGGCCCTCGCTGATGGCTTCGAAGATCACCAGTCCGGCGATCCCTGCCAATACTGCTCCGACTGCAATCAAGGCCAACATCGACATAAACGCCGTTTGGCGAGTCCTCCCCGATGATTCCGCACGCTCGGCTGGCGTGGCGTGCGCACGCTGATCAAACCCTCCATACAGTCCCTACACCTTCACGGTAGCAGAGAATAAGGCATTTACAAGGATCGATTTCCGCTGTTCCGCATAGTGCCGTCCGCCCTATATGACATCCATGACGGCCATGTCATAAAGCCGTCATATTCGCCTACTACACTGCGCAGCATTAGCACGGCGTCACCACCCTTAACCAAGTAACCAAGGACCTGATATGCGCATGAAGCAACTGCTGGCAACCCTGATCATCGGCACCTCGGCCGCCTTCGCGAGCACCGCGACCCTGGCAGCGGACATCACCGGTGCGGGCGCTACCTTCCCGTACCCGATCTACGCCAAGTGGGCGGAGATGTACAAGAAGGCCTCCGGCAACGGCCTCAACTACCAGTCGGTCGGCTCGGGCGCCGGCATCAAGCAGATCAAGGCCAAGACCGTCGATTTCGGCGCCTCCGACATGCCGCTGGCAGCCGACGAGCTGAACCAGGCCGGCCTGTTCCAGTTCCCGGCCATCATGGGCGGCGTGGTGACCGTGGTGAACCTGGACGGCATCGCTCCCGGCCAGCTGAAGCTGACCGGTCCGGTCGTCGCCGACATCTTCCTCGGCAAGATCACCAAGTGGAACGACCAGGCCATCGCCGCCCTGAACCCGGGCGTCAAGCTGCCGGCCGAAGACATCACCGTCGTGCACCGCGCCGACAGCTCGGGCACCTCCTTCCTGTTCACCGACTACCTGTCGAAGACCAACCCGGAATTCAAGGCCAAGATCGGCGCCGGCACCGCGGTGAAGTGGGCCACCGGCGTGGGCGGCAAGGGCAATGACGGCGTCGCCGCCAACGTCCAGCGCATCAAGGGCTCGATCGGCTACGTCGAGTGGGCTTACTCGAAGAAGAACAAGATGAGCCACACCCAGCTGAAGAACCGCGACGGCGTCTTCCTGCAGCCGGACGACGACGCCTTCAAGGCCGCCGCCGCCAACGCCGAATGGGCCAAGACCCCGGGCTTCTCGGTGGTCCTGACCGACCAGCCGGGCAAGGCTGCCTGGCCGATCACCGGCGTGTCCTATATCCTGGTGCACAAGACCCAGGAAGACGCCGCCAAGGGCAAGGAAGTGCTGAAGTTCTTCGACTACGCCTTCAAGCACGGCGGCGCCGCAGCGGCCGACCTGGACTACGTGCCGATGCCGGACAGCGTGAACAAGCTGGTGCAGGACGCCTGGAAGGCCAATCTGAAGGATGCTTCGGGTAAGGCGATCTGGTAAGGATTGACCACGTGGTTCCCGCGTAGGCGGGAACCACGTGCAAACGGTTCAAAAAATTGAATAAACACATGAGCGCACAAACCGCGATCGCAGCAGATCAGGCAGCCCTGGACGACGCCGGCGCTGCCCGCCTGCGCAACACCATGCGCAAGCAGCGCATCCAGGACTTCTTCTTCCATAAAGTCACCCTGCTGTTCGCGGCTTCCGTGCTGCTGGTGCTGGTCGGGATCATCGTCTCGCTGGCGATCGGCGCGGCGCCGGCCTTCCGTGAATTCGGCGCGCGTTTCATCGTCACCAACGAATGGGACCCGGTCAACGACCAGTTCGGCGCCCTGATCGCCATCACCGGCACCCTGGCCACCTCGGTCATCGCGCTGCTGGTGGCCGTGCCGATCAGCTTCGGCATCGCCCTGTTCCTGACCGAGATCTGCCCGACCTGGCTGCGGCGCCCGATGGGCACTGCGGTCGAGCTGCTGGCCGGCGTCCCTTCCATCATCTATGGCATGTGGGGCCTGTTCGTGTTCGCGCCTTTCTTCGGCGACCACATCCAGCCGCTGCTGAAAAAGACCCTCGGCCTGCTGCCCTTCGTCGGCAAGATGTTCCAGGGCCCGACCATGGGCCTGGGCATCCTCACCGCCGGCATCATCCTGGCCGTCATGATCATCCCCTTCATCGCTTCCG
This sequence comes from Massilia sp. 01N410, assembly GCF_056399665.1. Classification (NCBI taxonomy): domain Bacteria; kingdom Pseudomonadati; phylum Pseudomonadota; class Betaproteobacteria; order Burkholderiales; family Oxalobacteraceae; genus Massilia; species Massilia sp. 01N410. Next base: position 233,299 of record NZ_JBFTRV010000004.1, read on the forward strand.
TGATGCGCGACGTGTTCGAGATCGTCCCCGCGGTGCTGAAGGAATCGGCGTACGGCCTCGGCTGCACCAAGTGGGAAGTGGTGCGCAAGATCGTGCTGCCCTATACCCGTAACGGCGTGGTCGGCGGCGTCATGCTGGGTCTCGGCCGCGCGCTCGGCGAGACCATGGCCGTCACCTTCGTGATCGGCAACGCCAACGAGATCTCCTGGTCGCTGTTTGCCGCCGGCAACTCGATTTCGTCGACCCTGGCCAACGAATTCGCCGAGGCCAGCTCGCCGCTGCACGTGTCTTCGCTGTTCGCGCTGGGCCTGATCCTGTTCGCGATCACCTTCATCGTGCTGTCGGCCGCCAAACTGATGTTGCTGGGTATGTCCCGCAAAGAAGGAGCAAAATAAATGGAAGGCGTCATGAATCCGGTCTACCGCCGCCGCCTGCTGGGCCACCGCATCGGCATCGCACTGTCGGTGCTGGCGATGGTCGTCGGCCTGGGCTTCCTGGCCTGGATCCTGTTCACCCTGCTGGTGCACGGTTTCGGTGCGCTCTCGCATACCCTGTTCTCGCTGGACACGCCGGCGCCGGGCAGCGAGGGCGGCATCCGCAACGCCATCGTCGGCAGTCTGCTGATGGTCGGCCTGTCCGCCCTGGTCAGCACCCCGGTCGGCATCCTGGCCGGCATCTACCTGGCCGAGTTCGGCCAGAACAACAAGTTCGCCGCCGTCACCCGCTTCGTCACCGACATCATGCTGTCGGCGCCCTCGATCGTGGTCGGCCTGTTCGTCTACGCGCTGCTGGTGCCGCGGATGGGCCACTTCTCGGGCTATGCCGGCACCCTGGCGCTGTCGCTGATCGCGATTCCGGTGGTGGTGCGCACCACCGACAACATGCTGCACCTGGTGCCGAACAGCCTGCTCGAAGCGGCCTTCGCCCTCGGCGCGCCGCGCTGGAAGGTGGCGACCACGGTGCGCCTGCGCGCGGTGAAGGCGGGCGTCGTGACCGGCGTGCTGCTGGCCGTGGCCCGCATCTCCGGCGAAACCGCGCCGCTGCTGTTCACCGCCCTGAACAACCAGTTCTTCACGGCCGACATGAACCAGCCGATGGCCAACCTGCCGGTGGTCATCTACCGCTTCGCCATGAGCCCCTACGAAGACTGGCAGTCGATCGCCTGGGGCGCGGCCCTGCTGGTGACCTTCAGCGTGCTGCTCCTGAATATCCTGTCGCGGACCCTGTTCCGCCAAAAGAACCCGCAATAACATGATCATGATGACCCAAGCCGCCATCTCCACCGCGAACGCCAAAGCGACCGTGAACAAGCCGAAAGCCAAGACCATCGAAGTCCAGGGCCTGGACTTCTACTACGGGAAGACCAAGAGCCTGAAGAACGTCAGCCTCGACATCCACGACAAACAGGTCACGGCCTTCATCGGTCCCTCGGGCTGCGGCAAGTCGACCCTGCTGCGGACCCTGAACCGCATGTACGATTTGTATCCAGGGCAGCGCGCAGAGGGATCGATCCTCTACCGCGGACGCAATATTTTGGAGCCGGGCGTGGACGTCAACATGCTGCGCGCGAAAGTCGGCATGGTGTTCCAGAAGCCGACCCCGTTCCCGATGTCGGTCTACGACAACATCGCCTTCGGGGTTCGCTTATATGAAAACCTGTCGAAGGGCGAGATGGACGAGCGCGTGGAATGGGCGCTGAAGAAGGCGGCGCTGTGGGCCGAGGTCAAGGACAAGCTGAACAAGAGCGGCCTGTCGCTGTCGGGCGGCCAGCAGCAGCGCCTGTGCATCGCGCGCGGCGTGGCGGTCAAGCCGGACGTGCTGCTGCTGGATGAACCGACCTCGGCGCTGGACCCGATCTCGACCGCGAAGATCGAGGAACTGATCAGCGAGCTGAAGGGCGACTACACGATCGCCATCGTGACCCACAACATGCAGCAGGCGGCGCGCTGCTCGGACTACACCGCCTATATGTACCTGGGCGAGCTGGTCGAGTTCGGCGAGACGGACCAGCTGTTCATGAATCCGTCCAAAAAAGAGACGCAAGACTACATCACCGGCCGCTTTGGATAAGGGACTCTACAACCTACTGCGCGGCGGCAGGGGCGGCCTGCGATGCTCGCCGTACCGGATGTACGGCTGCGCTTCTCGGCCACCCCTGCGGCCGCTCGCTACGGTTGTAGAGCCCCTCGTTAGGCTAGCAGCGTGCTGACAAGTTAATATAACGATATTCGACAGGAACAATGACATGGTAGGCGAACATTCATCAAAGCAGTACGACCAGGAACTGGAAGCCATCCGTTCCAAGGTGCTGCTCATGGGCGGCATGGTGGAAACCCAGTTCGACGAGGCGATCGAGGCCTTCCGCGTCGGTAACGCCGACCAGGCCGACAAGGTGATCGGCGACGACCAGGCCGTGAACCAGCTCGAAGTGCAGCTGGACGACGCCTGCAGCCACCTGATCGTTCGCCGCCAGCCGGCCGCGAACGACCTGCGCACCGTGATGGCGACGATCAAGGTGATCACCGACCTCGAGCGCATCGGCGACGAAGCCAGCAAGATCGCGCGCACCGCCAAGAGCCTGCACGAGCGCGGCATGATCGGTTTCAACCACTACGACATCGTGCGCACCATCTCGCGCAACACCGCCGACATGCTGCACGACGCCCTCGACGCCTTCGCCCGCCTCGACGGCAAGCAGGCATTGCAGATCATCGCCCAGGACGACGAGATCGACTATGAATTCCGCACCATCCTGCGCAACATGATCACCTTCATGATGGAAGACCCGCGCACCATCTCCTCGGCCCTCGACACCCTGTGGGTGGCGAAAGCGATCGAGCGCATCGGCGACCACGCCAAGAACATCGCGGAATACGTGATCTACGTGGTCGAGGGACGCGATATCCGCCACTCGAAACCGGCCCTGGTCAGCCAGGCGGAAAGCTGAGCGGATGGCGGCCAACACGAGTGTCCTGATCGTCGAGGATGAACCGGCGATCGTCGAGCTGGTGAGCTACTCGCTGCGCGAGACCGGCTGGGAGATCCGCACGGCGTCCAACGTGGCGGCGGCCTGGGATTCGATCGTGCATGGACGTCCCGACCTCTTGCTGCTGGACTGGATGCTGCCCGACCAGAGCGGGCTGCGGCTGCTGTCGCGCCTGCGCGGCGACCGTGATTTCCAGGACATCCCGGTGATCATGCTGACCGCGAAGAGCATGGAAGAGGACAAGATCGCCGGCCTGAACACGGGCGCCGACGACTACGTCACCAAACCCTTCTCGCCGCGCGAGCTGCTGGCGCGGGTCAAGGCCCTGTTGCGGCGCAAGAGCCCGCACCTGGCCGAGGCGCCGCTGTCGGCCGGCCGGGTGACCCTGGATCCGGGCAGCTGCACCGTCACCCTGGACGGGCGCCAGCTCGAGATGGGCAATGCGGAGTACCGCCTGCTGAAGTTCCTGATGGCCCACCGCGAGCGCGTGTTCTCGCGCAGCCAGCTGCTGGACAAGGTCTGGGGCGATGCCTCGGCGGTCGAGGAACGCACCGTCGACGTCCACGTGCTGCGCCTTCGCAAGGCCCTGAAGGAAGCCGAAAAGCTGATCAAGACCGTCCGCAGCGTCGGCTACATGCTGACCGAGAAAGAACTGTAAGCCGTGCAAGCCGCTCCAGAATCCTCTCCCGAATCCGCTCAGGAGCCCACGCCGGACGCCAGCGTCGCCGCGCCCACGCCGTCGTCCGCGCCGGCGGCCGCCGGCATCCATCCGCGCCTGCTGTTCTGGGTGCCCGCGCTGCTGCGCCTGGGCCTCGTGTTCCTGGCCGCCGGCGTCGCCTGGTGGCTGTTCGGCATGGTGGCCGGGCTGTCGCTGGCGCTGCTCATCACCATGACCCTGCTGGTGGTGCAACTGGCCTACCTGCACCAGCTGGGCGAATGGCTGGACCATCCGCACAGCAGCCGCCTGCCCGACGGCTGGGGTTCCTGGACCGATGTCTTCGCCCGCTTGTATAGACTGCGCCGCGACGACGAGCGTAACCAGAACGAGCTGGCCGAATGGCTGGCGCGCTTCCGCCAGGCCATGCACCTGCTGCCGGAAGGGGTGGCGATCATGGACGACGTGCTGTTCCTGGAGTGGTGCAACCCGGCCGCCGAGCGCCACCTGGGCCTGACCCTGGAGAAGGACAAGGGCCGCCGCGTCACCAACCTGATCCGCCATCCGGAATTCATCGACTACATCATCCTCGGCCGCTACGAGCAGCCGCTGACCTTGTCCTTCCGCGGCCGCAAGCTGGTAGTGCAGATCATCCCCTTCGAGAACCGGCGGCAGATCCTGGTGACCCACGACGCCACCGAGACCGAAAGGATCGAGGCGATGCGCCGCGACTTCATCGCCAACGCCTCGCACGAGCTGCGCACGCCGCTGACGGTGGTGGTCGGCTTCCTCGAGATCGCCATGGCCGACCCGGGGATGGACGAGCGTACCCGCGTGGCCCACCTGAAGCTGATGACCGAACAGGCCCAGCGCATGCAGCGCCTGATCGAGGACATGCTGACCCTGTCGCGCCTGGAATCGAGCGACTATCCGCTCAAGCGCGAGCGGGTCGACGTCAAGACCCTGGTCGAGCAGGTGGCGCTGGATGCGCGCGCGCTGTCGAACGGCCGCCACACCATCGACTTCACCGTCGACGGTCCGGACGTGATGGGCAGCCTGGACGAACTGCGCAGCGCCTTCGGCAACCTGGCGACCAATGCGGTGCGCTACACGCCGGAAGGCGGCAGCATCAAGCTGGCCTGGGAGCGCGGTGCGAACGACCTGCGCTTCTCGGTGGCGGACACCGGCATCGGCATCGACGAACAGCACATCTCGCGCCTGACCGAGCGCTTCTACCGCGTCGACAAGAGCCGCTCGCGCGAGACCCAGGGCACGGGGCTGGGGCTGGCGATCGTCAAGCACGTGCTGCTGCGGCATGGCGGGAAGCTGACCATTTCCTCGCAGGCGGGGCAGGGGAGTGTGTTTACGGCGGTGTTGCCGAATACTTCCTTGCCGGGGTGAGTGGGGCGGCTTAAGCTTCATCTACGTCAGCAGCAAGCAGACTCGGGTTACAATCGTCTTTTACCGATTCGACCCTCCTGGATCCATGCTGTCTCGACGCTCCCTCCTGTCCGCCACGGCCGCGGCCCTGCTGCTTGCCGGCTGCGGCAGCGCTCCCACCCAGCCTTCCGCACCCATCGCCGCCGCCCCGGCACCGCAGCCGCGCCATGTGAAGATCGGCCTCGCCCTCGGCGGCGGCGCCGCGCGCGGCTTTGCCCACATCGGCGTGATCAAGGCCCTCGAAGCCCAGGGCATCGTGCCCGACATCGTGGTCGGCACCAGCGCCGGCTCGGTGGTCGGCTCGATGTACGCTTACGGCTACAACGGCTTCGCCCTGCAGAAGATGGCGATGGAGATGGACGAGGCTTCGATCTCGGACTGGGCCCTGCCTTTCTTCAGCAAGTCGTCCGGCGTGCTGAAAGGGGAGGCGCTGCAGGCCTACGTCAACAAGGCGGTCCACAACCTGCCGATCGAAAAGCTCAAGATCCCCTTCGGCGCGGTAGCGACCGACCTGAAGACCGGTCAGCCCATCCTGTTCCGGCGCGGGAACACCGGCATGGCCGTGCGCGCCTCCTCGGCCGTGCCGAGCGTGTTCCAGCCCGTCAGGATCGCCGGCAAGACCTATGTCGACGGCGGCCTGGTGGCGCCGGTGCCGGTGCGCTTCGCCAAGGAGATGGGCGCCGAGTTCATCATCGCCGTCAACATCTCGAGCGCGACCGAGGCCCAGGCCACGGCCAGCTCGCTTGACGTCCTGATGCAGACCTTTACCATCATGGGCCAGCGCCTCAACCAGCACGAGCTGAAGGAAGCCGACGTCGTCATCACGCCGGCGCTGGGCGCGATGGGGAGCGCCGACTTCAACGGCCGCAACCTGGCGGTGCTGGCCGGCGAACAGGCCGCAGCAAGCGTCATGCCGCAGCTGAAGGCCAGGCTCAAGGCCATGCAGCTGACCCCGGCCCCCTGAAGAATTCATCACCACGACAACAAGGAAGACACGATGCAAACCAAGCCAGTACTGACCCTCGAAGACGCCAGGAAGATCGCCGCCGCCGCCGAGCAGGAAGCCGTCACCAATAAATGGAACGTCGTGATCTCGATCGTCGACGACGGCGGCCACCTGCTGTGGCTGCAGCGCATGGACGGTACCGCCCCGATCTCGTCCTACATCGCGCCGCAGAAGGCCAAGACCGCCGCCCTCGGCTGCCGTGAATCGAAGATCTATGAAGACATGATCAACAACGGCCGCGTGTCCTTCCTGAGCGCACCGGAACTGCAGGGCATGCTGGAAGGCGGCGTGCCCATCGTGGTCGACGGCCGCACCGTCGGCGCGGTCGGCGTCTCGGGCGTGAAATCGACCGAGGATGCGCAGATCGCCAAGGCCGGCATCGCCGCCCTGGGTCTGTAATTTCCTAAGGGGAACGGCAGGCGGGTGCAGGGATGGACGATTGCCGGATAGGCGGATTCGCGCTATAATTCGGAAGTTTATCCATCACTCACCTGCCGTAGCGCATACCCACTTACATCATCATTCTGTAGACCTCGCGCCCACGGTAGACCTATCGTCGCGGCGTACCCGAAGGTCAGTCTGACGTGGCGCAGCTACGGCAACCTTCTTGGAGAGTTGCCCTTGCCGCCATTTTTTTCTGGCCCAGCCGTTCCAGCCATCCTGGCCCTCGCAGACGGAACCATTTTCAAAGGATATTCGATCGGAGCCATCGGTCACACGACCGGTGAAGTGGTGTTCAACACCGCGATCACGGGCTACCAGGAGATCCTTACCGACCCCAGCTATTCGCGTCAGATCGTCACCCTGACGTACCCGCACATCGGCAACCAGGGCGTGAACCCGGCCGACGTGGAGGCCTCGAAAGTGCACGCCGCCGGCCTCATCATCCGCGACCTGCCGCTGCTGGCGTCGAACTTCCGCTCGACCCAATCGCTGGCGGACTACCTGAAGCAAGAAAACGTGGTCGCCATCGCCGGCATCGACACGCGCAAGCTGACCCGCATCCTGCGCGAGAAGGGTGCCCAGAACGGCGCCATCCTGACCGCCCAGCAGGGCGTGGAACCGTCGGAAGCCCAGGCGCTCGAACTGGCGCGTTCCTTCCCGGGCCTGAACGGCATGGACCTGGCCAAGGTCGTGTCGGTCAAGGAGCCGTATGAATTCACCGAGACCGAGTGGAGGCTGGGCCAGGGCTTCGGCAAGCAGGACAAGCCGCAATTCCACGTGGTCGCCTTCGACTACGGCGTCAAGCGCAACATCCTGCGCATGCTGGCCGAACGCGGCTGCCGCGTCACCGTGCTGCCGGCGCAAGCCACCGCCGCGGAAGCGCTGGCGCTGAACCCGGACGGCATCTTCCTGGCCAACGGCCCCGGCGACCCGGCCGCCTGCGACTACGCGATCGAGGCGGCCAAGCAGGTGATCGATTCCGGCATCCCGACCTTCGGCATCTGCCTCGGCCACCAGATCATGGCGCTGGCCTCGGGCGCCAAGACCGTCAAAATGAAGTTCGGCCACCACGGCGCCAACCACCCGGTGCAGGACCTCGATTCGAAGAAGGTCCTGATCACCTCGCAGAACCACGGCTTCGCGGTGGACTCCACCACGCTGCCGGCCAACTGCCGCGTGACCCACGTCTCGCTGTTCGACGGCTCGCTGCAGGGCTTCGAGCGCACCGACAAGCCGGCCTTCTGCTTCCAGGGCCACCCGGAAGCCTCGCCCGGCCCGACCGACGTTTCGTATCTGTTCGACCGTTTCATCAGCCTCATGCAAGCTCAAGTTCAGGAGAAGAAGTAAATGCCAAAGCGTTCCGACATTAAATCTATCCTGATCATTGGCGCCGGTCCGATCGTGATCGGCCAGGCGGTGGAGTTCGATTACTCCGGCGCCCAGGCCTGCAAGGCCCTGCGCGAAGAAGGCTACAAGGTCATCCTGGTCAACTCGAACCCGGCGACCATCATGACCGACCCGGAAACGGCCGACGTCACCTACATCGAGCCGATCACCTGGAAGGCGGTCGAGCGCATCATCGAGAAGGAGCGTCCCGACGCGATCCTGCCGACCATGGGCGGCCAGACCGCGCTGAACTGCGCGCTCGACCTGCACCGCAACGGCGTGCTGGACAAGTACAAGGTCGAGCTGATCGGCGCCTCGCCGGAAGCGATCGACAAGGCCGAGGACCGCGCCAAGTTCAAGGATGCGATGACCAAGATCGGCCTGGGCTCCGCACGTTCCTACATCGCCCACTCGATGGACGAATCGCGCGCCGCGCAGCGCGAGCTGGGCTTCCCGGTCATCATCCGTCCGTCCTTCACCATGGGCGGTTCGGGCGGCGGCATCGCCTACAACGAAGAAGAATTCGAAGCGATCTGCAAGCGCGGCCTGGAAGCCTCGCCGACCAGCGAGCTGCTGATCGAGGAATCGCTGCTGGGCTGGAAAGAGTACGAGATGGAAGTCGTGCGCGACAAGGCCGACAACTGCATCATCGTGTGCTCGATCGAGAACCTGGATCCGATGGGCGTGCACACCGGCGACTCGATCACCGTCGCGCCGGCGCAGACGCTGACCGACAAGGAATACCAGATCATGCGCAACGCGTCGATCAACGTGCTGCGCGAGATCGGCGTCGACACCGGCGGCTCGAACGTGCAGTTCTCGATCAACCCGGCCGACGGCCGCATGATCGTGATCGAGATGAACCCGCGCGTGTCGCGTTCGTCGGCATTGGCGTCGAAAGCGACCGGCTTCCCGATCGCGAAGATCGCGGCGAAGCTGGCGGTCGGCTTCACGCTCGACGAGCTGCGCAACGACATCACCGGCGGCGCGACCCCGGCCTCGTTCGAGCCTTCGATCGACTACGTGGTCACCAAGATCCCGCGCTTCACCTTCGAGAAATTCCCGGCAGCGGACAAGCACCTGACCACCCAGATGAAATCGGTCGGCGAAGTCATGGCGATCGGCCGCACCTTCCAGGAATCCTTCCAGAAGGCCCTGCGCGGACTGGAAGTCGGCGTCGACGGCCTGAACGAAAAGACCCGCGACCGCGAGAAGATCGAGGAAGAACTGGGCGAGCCGGGTCCGGAACGCATCTGGTACGTGGGCGACGCCTTCGCCCAGGGCTTCACCCTGGAAGAAGTGCATGCGCTGACCAAGATCGATCCGTGGTTCCTCATCCAGATCAAGGAAATCGTCGACATCGAGCTGTGGCTGGATCACCAGACGCTGGAAAGCCTGGACAAACCGACCCTGTACAAGCTGAAGCAGAAAGGCTTCTCGGACCGCCGCCTGGCCTTCCTGATGCAGACCACGCCGCAAGCCGTGCGCGAGCGCCGTCACGCGCTGGGCATTCGTCCGGTCTACAAGCGCGTCGACACCTGCGCCGGCGAGTTCGCGACCAACACCGCCTACATGTACTCGACCTATGACGAAGAGTGCGAGTCGAACCCGACCGACAAGAAGAAGATCATGGTGCTGGGCGGCGGCCCGAACCGGATCGGCCAGGGCATCGAGTTCGACTACTGCTGCGTGCACGCGGCCCTCGCCATGCGCGAAGACGGCTACGAGACCATCATGGTCAACTGCAATCCGGAGACCGTGTCGACCGACTACGATACCTCGGACCGCCTGTACTTCGAATCGCTGACCCTGGAAGACGTGCTGGAAATCGTCGACCTCGAGAAGCCGGAAGGCGTGATCGTCCAGTACGGCGGCCAGACCCCGCTGAAGCTGGCGCTGGACCTCGAAGCCAACGGCGTGCCCATCATCGGCACCTCGCCGGACATGATCGACGCCGCCGAGGACCGCGAGCGCTTCCAGCAGCTGCTGCAGAAGCTGGGCCTGCGCCAGCCGCCGAACCGCACCGCGCGCACCGAGGAAGAGGCGCTGAAGCTGGCCACCGAGATCGGTTACCCGCTGGTGGTGCGCCCGTCCTACGTGCTGGGCGGCCGCGCGATGGAGATCGTCCACGAGCAGCGCGACCTCGAGCGCTACATGCGCGAGGCGGTCAAGGTGTCGAACGATTCGCCGGTGCTGCTGGACCGCTTCCTGAACGACGCGATCGAAGTGGATGTGGATTGCATCTCGGACGGCGAGACCACCTTCATCGGCGGCGTGATGGAACACATCGAACAGGCCGGCGTGCACTCGGGCGACTCGGCCTGCTCGCTGCCGCCGTACTCGCTGTCGCAGGAGACCATCGATGAGCTGAAGCGCCAGACCTCGCTGATGGCCAAGGCCCTGAACGTGGTCGGCCTGATGAACGTGCAGTTCGCGATCCAGCGCGCCGAAGTGGACGGCAAGGTCCAGGACACCGTGTATGTGCTGGAAGTGAACCCGCGCGCTTCGCGTACCGTGCCTTTCGTCTCGAAGGCGACCGGCCTGCAGCTGGCCAAGATCGCGGCGCGCTGCATGGTGGGCCAGACCCTGGCCCAGCAGGGCGTGACGAAAGAGGTCGTCCCGCCGTTCTACAGCGTCAAGGAAGCCGTGTTCCCGTTCGTGAAATTCCCGGGCGTGGACACCATCCTCGGCCCGGAAATGAAGTCGACCGGCGAAGTGATGGGCGTGGGCATGACCTTCGGCGAAGCCTTCGTGAAGTCGCAGCTGGCGGCCAGCGTCAACCTGCCGACCTCGGGCCGCGTGTTCCTGTCGGTGAAGGGTTCCGACAAGCCGCGGACCGTGGCCGTGGCGCGCGACCTGGTGGCGCTGGGCTTCTCGCTGGTGGCCACCAAGGGCACCGCGGCGGTCATCTCCGCCGCCGGCATCCCGGTCACCGCGGTCAACAAGGTGCTGGAAGGACGTCCGCACATCGTCGACATGATCAAGAATCACGAGATTGCAATGGTGGTGAACACGGTCGAGGAAAAGCGCAGCGCGATCAACGATTCGCGCACCATCCGTACCTCGGCACTGCAGGCGCGCGTCGTGACCTACACGACCATCGCCGGCGCCGAAGCGGCGGTGCAGGGCATGAGTCACCTCGACGAGTTGCGGGTCTATGATTTACAAGGCCTGCATAAAACCTTAAACTAAGCATCAAGAGCAGTACCGATAACCACAGAGTTCGCGCGGCTGGCGCCGTGTGACTCTGTGGTTTTACTTTTGTCTTTCGACGGATAATCATGAATACTCCATTGACCAAACACGGCGCCGAACTCCTGAAGGACGAGCTGCACCAGCTCAAGACCAAGGAGCGCCGCAATGTGATCGATGCGATCGCCGAGGCGCGTTCGCATGGTGACCTGTCCGAAAACGCCGAATACGATGCCGCCAAGGAGCGCCAGGCCTTCGTCGAGGGCCGCATCGCGGAGCTGGAGGCGAAGCTGTCCACGGCCCAGGTCATCGACCCGGCCACCCTCGATGCCGAAGGCCGCGTGGTGTTCGCCTCGACCGTCGACCTCGAAGACCTCGAGGAAGGCCAGAAAGTGACCTACCAGATCGTCGGCATCGATGAAGCCGACCTCAAGCTGAGCAAGGTGTCGGTGACCTCGCCGATCGCGCGCGCCCTGATCGGCAAGTACGCCGGCGACGTGGTCGAAGTGCAGGCCCCGTCCGGCCCGCGCGAATACGAGATCCTCGAAGTCCGCTACGTCTGACGTGAAAGCCGCCGCCGCAGACGCGCAGGTCGCCAACGCCCGGCTGTTGCTCGCCGCCCTGTGGGCCGGCAGCGTGTGGGGCGTCAGCTATCTGGCCGCGCCGAGCGCCTTCGCGGTGCTGGACAGCACGCAGGCGGGCTCGGTGGTGGGCATGATGCTGACGCGCGAGGCCTGGCTCTCGATCGTGCTGGCGCTGCTGCTGGCCGTGCTGGCCTGGCGCTCCGCCGACCTCGATGCGAAGCGGCGCCGCTGGCTGTTCTGGTGCATCGGCGGGATGCTGGCCTGCAGCCTGGTCGTCTATCTCGGCCTGCAGCCGGCGATGGCGGCGATCCGCGAGTCGGCCGGCCCGGCCGGGGTGAGGGCGTCGCCGCAGTGGGGTACGTTCGCGGCGCTGCATGGGGTGTCCCAGTTGTGCTATCTGGTCGAGAGTGTGCTGGGTGCCGTGCTGGTCGTGAAATCGAGGTAGGGTGTAAAAAAACCGGGACTGGCCCGGTTTGTATTACTTCAGTGCAGTCTTCTTGGTGCTGGCCTGGCGCGGCTTGACGCGCTTGATGTTGCCGCCCTGGGTCACGCGTTCGTTACCCTTGAGCAGGACCTTGGTAACGCTCGGCTTCTTGGTGCCGCTCGGGCTCGGCTTGACGATGGTGACTTCGCGCATGCCCTTGCCGGCCTTGGTCGAGCGTTCCTTGACCGCTTCCTTCTTCGGACGATACAGGACCAGCAGCTTGCCGATATGCTGCACGGGCGCCGCGTCCAGTTCTTCGCTGATCCGTTCGTAGATGGCGACGCGTTCCTCGCGGTCGTCGCCGAACACACGTACCTTGATCAGGCCGTGTGCGTCCAGGCTGGACGAGATTTCTTTCATGACGGCCTCGGTCAGGCCGGCTTCGCCGATCATGACGACGGGATTGAGCCCGTGGGCTTCAGCACGAAGGGCTGAGCGCTCGGCCGGTGTAAGTTTGATCATAATGGTTCTTTTTTGATGTACCTGATAAAAGCAGTATTTTACGCCAATGGCCAAGAACAAATTCAATAAAAACTGGATACACGACCACATTAACGACCCGTATGTCAAATTGGCACAGAAAGAGGGTTACCGTGCGCGTGCAGCCTACAAGCTGAAAGAGATCGACGAGGCCGAAAAGCTGATCAAGCCCGGCCAGGTAATCGTCGACCTCGGCTGCACGCCCGGCAGCTGGGGCCAGTACACGCGGCGCAAGCTGGCCGGCGGCGAGGACGGCGGCATCAAGGGCACCATGATCGGCCTGGACATGCTGCCGATGGAGCCGATCGCCGACATGCACTTCATCCAGGGCGACTTCCGCGAGGAAGAGGTGCTCGACCAGCTGGCCGGGGTGCTGGAAGGCCGCCAGGTCGACCTGGTGCTGTCCGACATGGCGCCGAACCTGTCCGGGATTCCGTCGGCGGATGCGGCGCGTATGGAGCATTTGATCGAAATCGCTATTGAGTTTTCTCAAGCGCACCTCAAGCCGTCCGGCGCATTGTTAGTAAAATGTTTTAAGGACATGGGGTTCACGCAAATCCTCGAGCTCTTCCGCAAGGAATTCAAGGTGGTCAAACAGATCAAGCCAAAGGCCAGCCGCGATAAATCCTCGGAAATCTTCCTGCTGGGGCGCGGTCTCAAGAATTAATTCCCGATTTCACCCTTGATTTCCGGGATTGACACCGCACATCAGCCACGGATGGTGAGCTTGGTGAAGCCGCTGACGCCATCATGACGGGCAGAGATATGCTTATTCGTGCGCGTCGGAAATAAAAAACCGTTATAGTGACGGGATAAAGCTTCAAAGCGGGCTTCACGGGCGGGCGTGCGTGGCACCGCCCGCTTATTGCGGTAAAATCCGCGTTTGAAACATGGGAAAAGATGCGTCCGCATCAGAGGAGTTTTCGTGAATAATATGTTTTCCAAATCCGCCATCTGGGTGGTGGTCGCGCTGCTGTTGTTCATGCTGTTCAAGCAGTTCGACAACCACAGCGTCGCGGGCGGCAGCAAGACGATCGCTTATTCCGAGCTGCTCGATGACGTGAAGGCGAAAAAGATCAAGGATGTCACGATCGAGGGATCGAGCATCACCGCCACCCGCCAGGACGACACCAAGGTCCGCACCACCGCGACCATGCTGGACCGCGGCCTGATCGGCGACCTGCGCGACAACAACGTGCACTTCGACGTCAAACCGCCGGAAGAGCCGTCTTTCCTGCAACAAGTCTTCATTTCCTGGTTCCCGATGCTGCTGCTGATCGGCGTCTGGGTCTTCTTCATGCGCCAGATGCAGGGCGGCGGCAAGGGCGGGGCTTTCTCGTTCGGCAAGTCGAAGGCGCGCATGATGGATGAAACGAACAACACCGTCACCTTCGCCGACGTCGCCGGCTGCGACGAAGCCAAGGAGGAAGTCGCCGAGATCGTCGACTTCCTGAAGGATCCGACCAAGTTCCAGAAACTGGGCGGCCGCATCCCGCGCGGCGTGCTGATGGTCGGCCCCCCGGGTACCGGCAAGACCCTGCTGGCGCGCGCCATCGCCGGCGAAGCGAAAGTGCCGTTCTTCTCGATCTCGGGTTCCGACTTCGTCGAGATGTTCGTCGGCGTCGGTGCGAGCCGCGTCCGCGACATGTTCGAGAACGCCAAGAAGCACTCGCCCTGCATCATCTTCATCGACGAGATCGACGCCGTCGGCCGCCATCGCGGCGCCGGCATGGGCGGCGGTAACGACGAACGCGAACAGACCCTGAACCAGCTGCTGGTCGAGATGGACGGCTTCGAAGCCTCCTCGGGCGTGATCGTGATCGCCGCGACCAACCGCGCCGACGTGCTGGACAAGGCGCTGCTGCGTCCGGGCCGTTTCGACCGCCAGGTGATGGTGGGCCTGCCGGACATCCGCGGCCGCGAGCAGATCCTGAACGTTCACATGCGTAAAGTGCCGATCGGCACCGACGTGAAGGCCGACATCCTGGCCCGCGGCACCCCGGGCTTCTCCGGCGCCGACCTGGCCAACCTGGTCAACGAAGCCGCCCTGTTCGCCGCGCGCCGCAGCAAGCGCCTGGTCGAGATGAGCGACTTCGAGGACGCCAAGGACAAGATCTTCATGGGCCCGGAACGCAAGTCCATGGTCATGCGCGAGGAAGAGCGCCGCAACACGGCCTACCACGAGTCCGGCCACGCGGTGATCGCCAAGCTGCTGCCGAAGGCCGATCCGGTGCACAAGGTCACGATCATGCCGCGCGGCTATGCCCTGGGCCTGACCTGGCAGCTGCCGGAACACGACAGCCTGTCCGGTTACAAGGACAAGATGCTGGAAGAAATCTCGATCCTGTTCGGCGGCCGTATCGCCGAGGAGATCTTCGTCGGCCAGATGTCGACCGGCGCCTCGAACGACTTCGCCCGCGCCACCAAGCTGGCCCGCTCGATGGTCACCCGCTTCGGCATGTCGGAAAGCATGGGCGTGATGGTCTACGAAGACGATGCGAACGAAGGCTTCTTCGGCGGCTCGGTCAAGACCATCTCCGAGGCGACCCAGCAGAAGGTGGACGCCGAGATCCGCGCCATCCTGGACTCTCAGTACGCGCTGGCCCGCCGCCTGCTGGAAGAGAACCGCGACAAGGTCGAAATGATGACCAAGGCCCTGCTCGAGTGGGAAACCATCGACGCCGAGCAGATCAACGACATCATGGCGGGCCGCGAGCCGACCCCGCCGAAGTCGGTCCAGCTGACCAAGCGTCCGTCGAGCGGCGGCGATTCCGGCGGTGTGGCGACCAACGCCCCGGCACCGGCCTGAGCGCCAGCCGATCTCTCATAAAAGACACCCTGCGGGGTGTCTTTTTTTCTGTTCACGATTATTTTTTTCATCATGCGTCAGTATCTGCAATGTGGCCGTTTCGGCTTCGATCTCGCCCAGCGCCCGCTGGTGATGGGCATCCTCAACGTCACCCCCGATTCCTTCTCCGACGGCGGCCGCTACCAGTCTCTCGAATTCGCCATGGAGCGGGCCGAGCAGATGATCAAGGACGGCGTCGACATCATCGACATCGGCGGCGAATCGACCCGTCCCGGCTCGCCCAGCGTGCCGGTGCAGGAAGAACTGGCGCGCGTGATGCCGGCCATCTTCGCGCTGCGCGAGCTCGGCTATGCGCTGTCGATCGACACCTGCAAGCCGGAAGTGATGCGCGAAGCCATCATCGCCGGCGCCGACATGATCAACGACATCAATGCCTTCAGGGCGCCGGGCGCGATCGAGGCGGTGGCGGACAGCGATTGCGGTTTATGCATCATGCATATGCAGGGCACGCCCCAGGACATGCAGGCCCAGCCGGTTTACCATGATGTGGTAACGGAGGTGATCGCCTTCCTGCGCGAGCGCGTCGAGGCCCTGGAGGCCGCAGGTGTTGCGCGGGAGCGCGTCACGATTGATCCCGGATTTGGCTTTGGGAAGACTGTCGAGCATAATGTCGCCTTGCTTCGTAGTATCAAGCGCATGGAGCACGAACTGGGCCTTCCTGTATTGGCCGGCCTGTCGCGCAAGTCGATGATCGGTGCGCTGACCGGGCGCCCCGTCGAGCAGCGCCTGGCAGGCAGCCTCGGTGGTGCGTTGGCTGCGGTAGCACAGGGCGCCCGCATCGTGCGGGTCCATGATGTGGCAGAGACGGTGGATGCGATCAGGGTGTGGAACGCCACCTTCGCCGACCACTGAACCGCCAACCGAATAGAAGAGAATAATATGGCACGTAAATATTTTGGTACCGACGGTGTACGCGGCCTGGTGGGCGTCGCGCCCATCACCCCCGATTTCGTGATGCGGCTCGGCTATGCCGCGGGCAAGGTGCTGGCCAAGGGCAGCACCGGCGCCAGCGGACGTCCGACCGTGCTGATCGGCAAGGACACCCGCATTTCCGGTTATCTGCTGGAAGCCGCGCTGGAAGCGGGCTTCTCGGCTGCCGGCGTCGACGTGATGCTGGCCGGCCCGATGCCGACCCCGGCGATCGCCTACCTGACCCGCGCACTGCGCCTGCAGGCCGGTGTCGTGATCTCGGCCTCGCACAACCCCTTCCAGGACAACGGCATCAAGTTCTTCTCCGAGCACGGCACCAAGCTGCCGGACGCCGTCGAACTCGAGATCGAGGAAGCGATCGACCAGCCGATGGGCTGCGTTTCGTCCGAAAAGCTCGGCCGCGCGACCCGCCTGCGCGACGCCCAGGGTCGTTACATCGAATTCTGCAAGGGCAGCTTCCCGAGCGAGCTGGACCTGCGCGGCCTGAAGATCGTGGTCGACTGCGCCCACGGCGCCGCCTACGCCATCGCCCCCCACGTCTTCCACGAACTGGGCGCCGAGGTGATCGAGCTGGGCACCAAGCCGGACGGCTTCAACATCAATGACGGCGTCGGCGCCACCGCGCCCAAGGCGATGGCCCGGGCCGTCGTCGAGCACAAGGCCGACCTCGGCATCGCGCTGGACGGCGATGCCGACCGCCTGATCATGTGCGACGCCAACGGCCGCCTGTACAACGGCGACGAGCTGCTGTACGTGATGGTGCGCGCGCGCATGGCGACCGGCAAGGTCGAGGGCGCGGTCGGCACCCTAATGACGAATATGGCGCTCGAAGTCGCCTTCAAGGAAATGGGCGTGGGCTTCGCGCGCGCCAAGGTCGGCGACCGCTACGTGCTGGAAATGATGAAGGAGAAGGGCTGGCTGTTCGGCGGCGAAGGCTCCGGCCACCTGCTGGCCCTGGACAAGCACTCGACCGGCGACGGCATCGTCTCGGCACTGCAGGTGCTGTCGGCGCTCAAGCGCGGCAACCAGAGCCTGGCCGATTGCTGCAAGGAGCTGGTGCTGTTCCCGCAGACCCTGATCAATGTGCGCGTGCAGCCTGGCTTCGACTGGACCAAGAACAATGCGATCGTCGGCGAGAAGGAAGCCGTCGAGCGCGAACTCGGGGACCGCGGCCGTGTGCTGATCCGTCCGTCCGGCACCGAACCCCTGGTGCGCGTGATGGTCGAGGCCAAGAGCGCCGAGCTGGCCGAGAGCATGGCCAAGCGCATCGCTGCGCGTTTCGAAGTGTAAGGCTGACGGGAAGCTTTGCCTGCATGCAGGCAAAGCCTCTTACATTGACGCCTCCGGGCCGGCGGGGTATGATCGTCCCCATCGGAGTGTAGCGCAGCCCGGTAGCGCACCTGCTTTGGGAGCAGGGGGTCCAAGGTTCGAATCCTTGTACTCCGACCACCGTTTCGAATGCGGGCTGTCCTCGACGGCCCGTTTTCATTTCCTCTGGACAGTTAAGCTGTCCGTCATCTGCCCATAGCTCAGTTGGATAGAGCATCAGCCTTCTAAGCTGAGGGTCGCTGGTTCTTATTGTCGGAGAAGCCAGTTGCATATTATACTGCCGACGATTTTCATCCTATCCGTCCTTAGCTCAGTTGGATAGAGCACAGGTCTTCTAAACCTGGGGTCACACGTTCGATTCGTGTAGGACGGGCTTTTCCCTGTTAAAACAATGGGTTAGAGAAGCCTAGGATGAACTCTTCATCTGTCGGTTGTCTTTTTTACTGACAACACCGACGTCGGCATGCGAAGCCCTCACTCAATTGTGCTCAACTGCATATTTGGGAGTGAGCGCCTTCCTGTAAACCCGCTTTCACGTAGCAAGTTAGGCGCGTAACAAGCCACCAGCTGCCCCGTCCTTTCCTGGTTAACCTGCTTTTTGCTTGAGATAATTGACGGCGTGTGGGCGCTGCAGTATGTCTCGTTGATTTTTGCGGTTGTGACGTTCGAAAGCTGATGACAGTTGCATTGCTAAGACCCATACCCGACCTCAGAGACTTTCGAAAGTCTTGCAACGATCGTCCAGCTCTAAGTGAGTTTAAAATTCGGCCGACGCTGTTGGCAGTCCTCAGCGGCTCTCCGTCCCAAACTCATTCCGATTCAGCGCTCTATTCAGACTAGACGTACCACTGTCTCTGTTCTCTTCCACACTACCTCAACCTTCGGTTGATTACAGGCCGGGCTGGTTTAGCCGCATTGGCTCTGCGTGCATTCGGCTTGCTTGGTAGACGTGCTGCACTAACCTCCTTGAAGAGATCAACCAGCGTAACGTGTAGAGCCTGACAAATGTTTTCTAGCGTTAAGTAGGAAGGATTGGCATTGCCGACCTCGATCTTGGAGATAACAGTACGGTCGATTTCAGCTGCAAATGCTAAGTCTGCCTGACTCATGCCTGCTGCGATCCGAATTTTCTTCAGGCCTACGCCAAGCGCAACGAGCGCTAAATTTTTCGGGTTTGGATCATTGTCTGGAGCTGATGTCATGTTGGCATGATGCCAGTCACGTGCCCAAGGTGCGACGGTTTAAACACGACATAGCAATGATGCGTATACACCTCATTACGATGTAGTGTATATTGCACATATACGTGGCGCGCTGTGGGTGTGCTTCCTATGCGCATAGTGCAGTTGATGTGGATCCGTCCAACTGCTTGCTTAAGATTTTTGTTGAAGGACTCATAGTGTTTTCTGCTTACGAGGGCTGGGAAGAGGTTGAAAGAATCGAAACGCTTCGCTCGCTATTCGGTCAACCAGGCTTACACCAGTATCCATTTGTTGAAGTAGTCTTCAACAGCTATTTGTTTCATGTCGACGTTGCGCCAGTGGATGAGCACAGCCAATGGCAACGGTTTATTTTCGATAAGATGGAAAACGTATTTAGTTTCGTCAAAGTAGAAAGGATAGATGAGTATAGAATTTTCCTTCAGACAAGACGAAGCTCCAGCGCGGATTATGAGATAAAAAGAGTGGTCGAGATAGCAAGTTCTAAAGCGATTGATGGAGAATCATTTTTTGTTTTTTCTTTTGCCGACGGGTCGGTTGAAATAGGTAGTCTGAATAATCTAGTTGAACACGAAATCGTTTCGCGTTATAGAATTTGGCGCCAACCATATATTGATGAGAAATAAGTCGCATCGTCAGCAAAATTTTTATTGAGCTGATGTTCCATGGCGTAATTGGAATAGACACCGTAAGGCAAGATTTAAGAACACTAGATGTCATGAGCAGCGAAATGAAACGCAGAAATTTTATATCGTATTCGACAGTTGTTGTGGTGGTAGATGGAATCTAATTGTGCTGATATGCAAGCGTTGATGAGTTTTACTGTGGACTGGATTTAGATATAAACCTGATGATTAAGCTGCGACGCATTTGTTATGAACGAGAAAATTGGCGATGAAAATGATTGAAAATGATGAGATCGATTATGCAAAAGTTCCAGAAAGTTTTCCTCGTCCCGCATCATATAGCGCGGTTCCGGGCACTCAGCCGAAAGTCATAGCGACAAAATTCAATGATAAGTTTTATCCTTCAGGAGGCACGCCTCCTGAAGTATATGAACGATGGCGAGACTGCGAGGAGGTCGCGCAGATGCTAGCCTTTGACGCAAATCGATCAAAGACCGACAAAATGACCCGTATGAGTGAAGTTCAGATACTTGAACAGTTTTTGGAGATCCTAAATAAAAAATCGTGGATTTCAGGCGATGAGGCAAAATGGGTAATCTGTCGGGTCAGCCAAATATTGTGTTGGCCACTGCCGCCATCGATAACTGCTTAATTTCAAAAGCATGATGGCACGAATCTAATTTGGAACATGGGGCTAAAATAAGATCAACAAATGCGAAACGAAATTTGGAAATATCTAGTCAGCGTTAGATGTCGAGAAGAGATTGACATGGTTGTTTCAAACAATTGAACGTACGTCAGGTTGGAAAGATCTCACATGATTTTCCAAGTAATTTCGGCTCTGCCTGTGGGGCGAAGAATAAATGTTCGGGCCTACAAATATGGATGTGAAATCAAGAAAAAAAAGATTGTACCGGTATCTTTTGTGCGCCACCAAACATGACTGCCAGAGATCAGATCAGACTGTCGCTGGAAATAGCAGGGCTTGGCGCCTGATCAAGGCTGATGCACTTCGGGTGTTTGAACATAACTATACCGACGCATGGGAATGGTTCACTACTCCAGCTCTAGCTTTCAACGGAATGCAGCCCGCTGACTTGGTGCGAGCAGGCGACTTGCAGTTCGTCAGAAATCATTTGATAAAAATGGAGTACTGCGTTTATATCTAGGCCCGAGTCGGGCGGATTTCGCAACTGGTCGTGGCCTTAAATGAACATGAGCTTTATCTAGGACTCCGCTTCGGAGGAAACCTGCCTTGCTAGCTGCTAGACTCTATCGTCTAGACGAGGCGGACTCCCGTCCTCGCCTACACCGCTTCTTGAGCTTGCCTCAAGACGGGTCCGCGACCTTCCGGTTTGGGAAGCGCACTTAGCATTAGTGCGACCGTGCTCCCTACGATTTCAACTGCGTGAGTCCAGCCACACTATAATCCCTCTCCGAATAGAGGTTGCTCAACTGCAGCCTTCAATCGTCGCTGACTGATTCCGGAAGAACTGGTTAATAAGCTCAACGACGATTTCGAAGGTTTGTCCAATCGCAGGATATAGAGAATCTGAGCCGTGGGCATGCATATTCCTCACCACCGGCAGGGTGGCCTTCCCCCACCGATACGGACACTTCCGTTAGGCGCATTTTAGATTTTCAAGCTGTGCTGGGCTGATGTAGCCGATAGTGGAATGACGCCGGCGTGGATTGTAGAACCTTTCGCGATATTGTCGAACACATCAGCACGTAAATCATCCCTGGTCCGGTAGTGCTTTTTGCTCAGGCGCTCAGTCTTGAGCGTTGAGAAGAAGCTTTCCATCGCAGCGTTGTCCCAGCAATTAACGCGACGACTCATGCTGCAAACGACTCCGTGGGACTCGAGCAACCGCTGGAAATCCTCACTCGTGTATTGCGAACCTGATCGGAATGATGCAGCACTGCGCGAGGACGGCTGCGGCGGAAGACGGCCATGAGCAGGGCGTCCATGACCAACTGTGCCGTCATCGTCGGCTGCATCGACCAGCCCACCACACGCCGCGAGTACAGGTCGAAGACAACAGCGACAAATAGCCAGCCTTCGCCTGTCCACACGTAAGTGAAGTCGGCTGCCCATTTCTGGTTCGGCCCTGTCGCTTCAAACTGCCGGTCCAACAGATTCGGCGCGATGGCGTGGACTGGCGAATCAAGCTGCCCTGGCGCACGGCGGTGCTGTGGCGGGCCTTGATGCCGACCGCTTTCGTCAGTCGCGCCACGCGGTTCTCGCTGCAGGAGAACCCAGCGTCGATAAGGTCTCGCACTACGCGTGGCGAACCATATGTGCCATCGCTGGCGTCAAAGCTGTGCTTGATTGCCCTGAGGTGCTGGGCATTCTCGCGTTCATGCGCACTTGCGGGCCGTCCAAGCCAGTCGTAAAAACCGCTGCTCGACACGCCGAGTAGACGGCACATCATTCGCGTTGGTCAGATGGTTCGATATTTGGCGATGAAGCCGTACTTCACTTGAGGTCGGCTGCGAAGTAGTCGAGCGCTTCCTAAGAAACTCACCCGTTGGCTGTTGATTGCTGCGGTTGCAGAGCGAAGCCGAACTGCGCGGCACGACGATGCAACTGTTTGATGACGCGGTCACGATACTGCTGTTCGTAGTGGTCCGCGCAGGGGTCGCGATAATCCATCCCATATCGCATTGCGTTGTAAAACAGGACCGCGATTTTACGGGCGGTGGCCGTCACCGCTTTGGCCGTGCCGATGCGTGCCGCGAGGCGTCGGTAGAAGGCACCGAGTGCAGTGTTGCTTCGTCCAACTGTGACGGCTGCCAGCCGAATCGCGACGGTGAGCCGGCTGCTGGTCTTGCGCGTATGCGCGGACAGCACCTTGCCGCCGCTGATTTTACAGCCGGGTGATAGCGTCAGCCATGAGGTGAAGTGTTTCGCGGTACGCCATCGGCTAAAGTCCGTGCCGCATTCGCCGATGAAGCGTAGCGCCAGAAATGGGCCGATGCCGTGGATTTGTGTCAGGTCGGTGCCAGTCAGCTGGTACAACGCAGTGCGCGCGTCAAACTTCGGATCGCTCGGCAATTTGCTGCGGTGCTTGGCTTTGGGCAGCGGCGTATCTGGCACTGTCTTTCCGATGTTCAGACCACCCACCGTGCGCTCGATTTCAGCATCGCATTCGTCGATACACTGCTGATAGAAGTCGTAGAGGGCAAGCGACTGCTTCAGCGCGAACACGTGCTCGGGCTGGTAATTGCCGACCAGGGCGCTGCGGATCGTCTCTAGACTTTCCTTGCAGCGCACATCGCGCATCGCCGCCAACGTATCGGGATCACGCTCGCCGGCAACGATGGCACGGATGATCCTCATCCCCGTGACGCCGGTGATCGTAGCAATGACGTGATGCAGCTGAAGGTTCATGAAGGTCAGCGCTTTCTGCATGTGCTGGATATGCGCGGCGGAATAATCGGTGTGCTTTTCGCGCGCGCGAAGGTAAGCACGCAACTCCGCAATATCGCGGCCGGGACGGAAACTGGCACGCAGCAGTCCACAGGCATGCAGGCGCTGCAGCCACTGGGCGTCGTTGACGTCGCTCTTTCGGCCGGGGACGGCACGCGCTTCGCGGGCGTTGGCCAGGATGACCTCCAGCCCATGCGACTCGAGCACCTCATAGGCGGCTACCCAATACACGCCAGTCGATTCCATCACGACCGTCTTCGTTCCGGTGGCGACCAGCCAGTCGGCCATGCGTTCCAAGTCACTGGTAAAAGCCTGAAAAGTCTGGACAGGTTCGTCGCAAAGATCGGGGCTGACTGCGGCGACGTGAAATCGTGAACCGATATCGATACCGGCCGCGAAGGGATGAATGATCGGCAGCCCGCTGGGCTTGGATCGCGAACGTTCGTGGGACATGGCCACCTCCTGGATAGTCAGGCGCAGGACGGGGACTCGGAATTGATCAACTTCCTAAACGGGGTCGCCAAGTGGCGCCGCCACAGATGAGTCCGCAGCTTCCCCTGGACCAGGTTTTTTGACGGGGTCTATGCCTCCAAAAAGCGTTCGGTCACGGTCTCTGCGTGCGTCCAGTGTACTCGCCCGGAGTTTCTATTCATGAGGGTCACGGGCGACCGTGTGGGGCGGTTTTTTAATATGTCGCGCTCCGTCTTCACCTTCGCCAGCTCGCGCCGCATGCGCTCATATTCCTGGGTCGATACCTTCTCGCGCCCGACTGCGACCTCTGCATCGACTTTAGCGTCGCTGCACCACCGTCCCAGAAAATTGGCCCCAATGCCACGGTCGCGGGCTATCGCCGCCTTGCTCGCGCCAGGCTGGCCTACTAGCTTGACTGCCTCGCGCTTAAACTCTTCTGAGAACAACCGTCTTTCACGTGCCATGTAAGGCCTCCGATAGGAACATCATACCTATCGAAAGTGACCGTCGTGCTAGGGGAAGGCCATACCTTGTTTTTCAGGCATTTGTGCAGTTCAAAAAAATAACTACCTAAAGTAATAAAATTTCTAGTTTTTTTGTTTGCGAGCGCGTAAGATTGCTTGGCAAAAAGCAATCATGCGCATATGAAAAAGTGGCTTATTTCTTGGGTCGGCGAGACTGACCACCGAGCAGCTGAGGGACAACTCAATAATGGGGTGGGCCCCATTGCAGCAGCGCTTAAAAGTGAACATTTCGATACTGTCCACTTACTGACTAACTATCCTTATGAACGGAGTAGCCGATATTGCACGTGGTTGCAGGCGTTGACGTCCCATTCCAATATCGAACTGCGCGAAATCGCACTTAGTAGTCCTATCGATCACGTTGAAATCTACCGGGAAGTCACGGCGCAACTAGGGAAAGTGCAGGATCGACACGGTCCCCTCCACCGAACCTTTCACTTATCCCCCGGAACACCGGCCATGGCCACTATTTGGGTGCTGTTGGCCAAGAGCCGCTTCCCTGCGCGCCTGATCCAGACCCACACCGACGGCAGAGTGTTAGAAGCGAACGTCGACTTCGACCTAGCAAGTGACTTCCTGCCCGAGTATCTGCAGCGCAGTGATGCACGTGTGAATCGGATGGTCGACCTGCCGTACCGCGTTCCTAAAGAGTTCAAAGGCATCATCCACGAAAGCAAGGTGATGCAGACGCAGATCTCACGCGCCCAGCGTATCGCCGCCCACAATTTACCAGTCCTGATTCTGGGAGAGACCGGCACTGGTAAAGAGCTGTTCGCTGAAGCCATTCACAAGGCCAGCGCGCGCAAGGGTCGCTTTATTACTGTGAACTGTGGCGCAGTCTCCAGTGACCTAATCAGTTCAGAGTTGTTCGGCCACAAAGCCGGGGCCTTTACTGGCGCAACCAAAGACCGCAAAGGGCACTTCCGCGAAGCAGAAGGTGGCACGCTATTCCTCGACGAGATCGGTGACTTACCTTTAGATGCCCAGGTCGGCTTGTTACGCGCTCTCCAGCAAAAGCAGATCGTCCCACTCGGCCAATCCATCGCCGAACCGGTCGATGTAAGGATCATCGCCGCCACCCACCGCAACCTCCAAAGCAAGGTCGAAGACGGCAGCTTCCGCGAAGATCTGTTTCACCGCCTTGCGGTCGGCATCCTGCAGCTGCCTCCGCTGCGTGAGCGCGAACGCGACGTGGAAGGTCTGGCGAGTTACTTTATCGACCTCATCAATCGCGACAGTGCTTTGGCACCCGAGTGGCAAGAGAAATTCCTTTCTCCAAACGCAAAAAAGTTTCTGCATCAATACTCATGGCCCGGCAATATCCGTGAGCTCTATCACACCCTGACTCGCGCAGCGATTTGGAGCCGCGAGGCCGAACTCTCGGTCGAAGACATCAAAGACAATCTGTTGACACAGAGCGCCAGCCGACCCGGTCTCTCTCTCACACCAATTGGCCAAAGCATTGATTTGGATAACTTTTTGCTCGATCTCGAGCGCCATTACCTGTGGGAAGCGATGGAAAAGGCGGGCGGTAAAAAGAAGAAAGCTGCAGCGCTGCTGGGGATCAAAAACTACCAAACACTCGCGCACCGGCTTAAAAAACATGGTTTCACGGTGGAGGATGCTGAGTGATGCGGCTGCTGGCACGCTTTTCGCAATACCCCTGCTGTCTGCGCCAAACACGGACCTCCGAGTTGCTCAAGGAGAGCACATCGTGCCGAGCGCAGATGAGCGCCTGCACGGCGTCCAACGAATGAACACCTAACTCAAGGATCGCGCCATGGGATTTGCTAAATACAGTGAAGACATTGTCAGCCGCTATGTCAATGACAACAGGGACAAGGCATCGCCCAGCGCCCCACAAGAAATTAACCGCACTTCTGCCAACAAAGGAAAAAAACCAATGAGCGGACTCAAGCAGTTCCAAATGACGACGGCACGGCCTTTGCCCGTGATTGTTCTGGCCGATGTGAGCGGCAGTATGGAGTCGGACGGTAAGATTCAAGCGCTCAATGCTGCGCTCAAGGAGATGGTGCAAGCGTTCGCCGAACAGAGCCGCCTGCGTGCGGAGATCCAGGTCAGCCTGATTACGTTCGGCGAAGTCGCCAAGATGCATTTGCCGCTTACGCCTGCCAACCAGATCGGCACCGTCGCGCCATTAACAACACAAGGCCGCACCCCTATGGGACAAGCCTTTGAACTTGCGAGGACCCTGCTCGAAGACCGCGACCAAATTCCATCGCGCGCCTATCGTCCTGTCCTCGTGCTGGTTTCTGACGGCCATCCGACCGATGATTGGCAAGAGCCTTTCGCACGTCTGCAGAGCGCAGAGCGCGCCCAAAAGGCCGTGCGCTACGCCATGGCAATTGGCGCCGATGCGGACGAAGCAATGCTTGGCGGCTTTGCCAACGACCCCGAAGCGCCCCTCTTTAAGGCGCACAACGTGCGCGACATTCAGCGCTTCTTCCGCGCGGTGACCATGAGTGTGTCGGTCAAGAGCCAAAGCCCCGTGCCTGATCAAGCGACCCCCTTCGTGATTCCTGACGCGCCGGAAGACGACCCACTGGACATCGAATTCTGATGCGTTTTGCCGTCGTAGGAACGAGTGTGCGTGGTCCAGCCCACGTGGCGCAGCAACTGCCCAACCAAGATGCCTTGATGTTGCGAGGGCAGTGTGGTGGCTGGCTTGCTGCTGTCTGCGATGGGCTGGGTTCAGCCAGTCAAAGCCATATTGGCGCGCAGGCCGCCACGCAGGCAACCCGCCAAGTATTACGAGGCGCCGACCAAATTGATCCTAGCAGCATCAATGCAGCAATCCACGCCAACTGGCGCGCGCAGACCGCGCGCTATCCAGCCAGAGACGTGGCGACGACCTGCCTCTGGCTCTCAGTCAAAAACGACGGCATTGCGACCTTCGGGCAGCTTGGCGACGGGCTCATCCTTTTTCGACAGAGCGGACGTTTTTACCGGCTCACGCCACCGCGCGAAGGTTATGGCAACCAAACCCAGGCTTTATATGACACCCACGCGCCGGGTCAGTGGCAGCACGGAAGGTGCACGCTATCGGAGCCCGGGGATGGTGTCGTGCTGATGACGGACGGGATTTCCGATGATCTTGTGCCAGACGCACTCGACGGCTTTTACCAGACCGTCTTCAACAAGGTGCGCCGCCGCAGCCAGCGCAATGCCCAGCGCTGGTTGCGTCGCGAGTTAGAAGAGTGGTCCACCCCTTTACATGGCGATGACAAATCACTGGTCGCCATCTTCAAAACAGCCTAGATGAACAAGCCCGATACGAATCTTCGCCAAGTGACCGACACCTTGGACCATACCTATCTCCTCACCGACAAACTCGGTCAAGGAGGACAAGGCAGCGTCTGGCGCACCGATCAGCCCCAAGTACTGATCAAACAACTGTCGACGCGCGATAACGAGCAGCGTCAGCGCTCGATGGATCAGCTGGCTTGGTTGATGCGCCAAGACTTCGATGGCCTACACATTGCCAAACCCTTGGCCCTCTTAAAGGCGCCAGATGCGGGCTATGTGATGGAACTGATGGATGGTCTGACCCCACTCACAGGCTTACTTGAGCAGGTCAAGGACGAAGGCGTTGAGGGCTTCTTGCAAAGCGGAGGCTTAGCGCGCCGTCTGGCGCTACTAAAACAGTTGGCCACGACGCTGGCGCTCTTGCACACCCGTGGGATGCTGTTTGGCGACCTCTCTCCCGACAATATCTATGTGTCGTCGAAGGTCGATCATGCCGAACTGTGGCTGATTGACTGCGACAACATTAGTTTTGAAGCCAATCCGTGCCGCGCGCTTTACACCCCGGATTACGGCGCGCCTGAGCTCGTCGCCGGGCGTGCAGATTTTTCGACGCGAACCGATGTCTGGAGTTTTGCTGTTCTCGCTTTTCAGCTTTTGACGGGAAACCACCCGTTCAAAGGTGACGTCGTGAACGACGGTGAGTTGGAACTGGAGGAGCAAGCGCTTGCCGGCACACTGCCATGGATCGGACATAGCAGCGATACAAGTAACGTTTGCTCGCTTGGTATCCCCTTGTCTTTAACGAGCACCAGCAAGATGGCGCAGTTGTTCTCGCGTTGTTTCGAAGCCGGCTTAGCCGACCCACACACCCGACCTGCGATGACAGAGTGGTTAGAGGCCATCGTCGAAGCATCGGAGCGGATGATTTACTGCAGCGCATGCACCAGTACCTATCTGCTCAACCCGACGAAAAGCTGCTCTTTCTGCGACCACGAACTCGAACCAGACCACGTGATCTTTATTGAGTATCAATTCCTTCCGCTTGACCATCTGCCTGATTGGCACGAGCACAGCACAGCCGACAACTGGCTTAAAACGGGACGCGCGCTCGTACTGCAGTCCCAGCAATCGCTGACTCTGCGACGGAGTATCCCGTCGATGTGGGCCAGTGAGTCCCTCACGCCGCTGGTCAATGTCACGCTTGCCGACGGCAAGCTGACGTTTGCGCCGCTTGAG
This sequence comes from Massilia sp. 01N410, assembly GCF_056399665.1. Lineage (NCBI taxonomy): Bacteria > Pseudomonadati > Pseudomonadota > Betaproteobacteria > Burkholderiales > Oxalobacteraceae > Massilia > Massilia sp. 01N410. The sequence goes on from NZ_JBFTRV010000004.1 coordinate 261,861, forward strand.
GTACCGCTAACCTTGCAGCGTGGCGCGCAAGTCGTGCGCCTCGCTAAATCGGTCTCGCTCGACCGAAAGGCCGGTCCCGACTATATCCTGCATGCCGGCCAGATCGATGCGCCGCATATGGCTTGGCGCGTCAAATGGTGACACGATGAACTTGCATGATTTCCCACTACTGGCGAGTAACATCGTGCCCCTGGAATGCCCCGAGGGAGAAGACGGTCTGACACCAAACGAAGAGGCCGGATTTTTCCAAGAGGGCGCGCAGTGGTTCATCCGCCAAAATGCCGTCGTCAAACCGGTGCGGCCGGGTAAAGACAAACTCTTGTTTGAGGGCCTGGCAAGGCGCCGCGAAACGCTTTGGATGTTGACGCGCGCCACTACCACGCACGTCTTTATGGCCTTCCTCTCACCGAGTGAGCGAATGGACGGCGCCATCAACATTGGTGTCGATGCCGTCATCGCCGAGTCCTTGCAGCAGAAAGGAGAAATCGTCGACGCCAATGTGACGCAGGCGTGCGACTGGCTCAACAATGAATTCTTGATCCACACTACTCCCCCGAAACTGATTGTTGCTCGGTTTTCGAATGGCACGACGGCGAATTTCCAAGTCATTGGTCGGCGTTGGCGTGCGGACGTCCAGTCGATCAATGGCCAGGGTTACTTGATCAAGCACTTGGCACCGCGCCCAGCCAGTGCACCGCGCCTCACTCTTCTTGAGGGGCCGAGCGCATTTGTCGATGCGAGCGCCGCAGCACGCTTAGAAGACCCAGCGCAGAAAGCATTGCTCGAGGCCGTCTTGCAGAACAACACCGCTTACCTCGAACTGTGGAAGTTGTATAACGACTTGTCTTGGAAACGCGCACAAGAGGAGGCGAGCCGCCTTGGTGCGCTGTCCTATCAAGACTATGAGGGCCTCGAATACCGAGGCGGTAACGCATGGCGCTTGATCCCCAGGAGCAGTGAGTCATTAAAAGCCTTTAAGGAACGCTGGGCCGAATTGGGCATGGCCGATTCGACGCAGGTTGAGGTGACGGACAATGCGCCGGACTGGACCGTTGATCTACCCGACGCAACGGCGCAGACGCGCTCTGTGCGCGGCAATCTGGTGTTCGAAAGCGATAGCATCTTAGTGGTACCGGACGAACGACGCAAAGGGGATAAGCCACCGAGGTCGGGTTATGTCTATTACTCGCTCGCTGGCGAGCGCACTGTCGGCAAACGGCGCGAGGACGCCAAGCGCGCCATCGACAGTGGCAAGCGTCTACCCCAATTGCGCTATTTGCTAGAAGGCGTATCCGTACCCGTTGAGCGGCACCGAAAAATTAAGGATGTCACCGCCTATGCGCAGGAAACCTTTAAAGGTGGTAAGCCCACCGAGCGTCAACGCGATGCACTGCGCGTGGCCCTGAATACGCCAGACGTCGCCCTAATCATCGGGCCGCCCGGGACTGGCAAAACCCAGGTTATCGCGGCGCTGCAACGCCGCCTCGCAGAAGAAGGGGAGGGCCGTAGCCTGCGCGGACAGGTTTTGATCAGCAGTTACCAGCACGATGCGGTCGATAACGCGCTTAGCCGCAGCAATGTGTTTGGCTTGCCGCCGGTGCGCGTTGGTGGCCGCCAGAGCAGTGGAAAGTTGAGCGTTCAGTTTGAACATTGGGGCCAAGAGCGCGCGAAACACTTAGACGAGCGTGTCGAGGAACTCGAACGTAGTGAGCCATTGCTCAAGCATATGAAAATGCTGCGGCATGAATTTCAACTGCTGCGCATTGCCAAACTGGATGCGACTGGGCGCCTGCAAGCTTTAGAGCGCATCGCGGCATTGTTGGCGCAGGCGGCCGACTGCGGCGTACGTATCCCGTCCGAATTGGAGTCACGGTGGACGGAATATTTAGAATCCCAGCAATCGCGCGAAGTAGGGAACGGCGATGCGAGCGACCGTCGCGCCCTACTCGTGCGCGTGCGCGCGCTGCGGGTCGAACCGGTCGGGTTCGCCGATGATGGCGATGCACGCGCTCACGCCTTAATTCGGGCGCTGCGCCGCGGAAAGGTCGCGCTGAGCGAAGCGGAACAGCAAGTGTTGTACGACGCTGCCGACGCCGACACGCCAGACGAGGCGCCACTTGCCGCTTTGCGGCAACTGCGTGATCAACTCCTCGATCGTCTGCTGCCAGACTATCGCCCGCCATCGATTCGTAGCCGCCTCGATGATGAGGGTCGGGGTCTACTCACCGAGTTGGAAAAGGCACTCGAGCATAATTTGAGCGCCAGCCGCCGAGGCATCGCCGGCGTCCTCGCGCAGTTGAGTAACGCCCTTCGTTTTGACCCGTGGCAGGCCCAAAGTACAACCGAAGAATATGCGATGGTGGTCGGCGCGACGTGCCAGCAAGCGGCCGGCAACCAAATGAGCAGCCTCAAACAGGTAGCTGGGCTTGAGCACGCAACGATTTCCTTCGACACCGTCGTCATCGACGAAGCTGCGCGTGCCAACCCGCTTGACCTGTTCGTCCCGATGGCCATGGCGGAGCGCCGCATCATTCTCGTTGGCGACGATCGCCAACTTCCCCACTTACTCGAGCCGGACATTGAACAAGAAGTCGCCCGTCAAAACGAGCTCACTAGTGTCGAACGCAAAGCGTTTGAAACCAGCTTGTTCGAGCGCCTACGCGTGCAACTTCAACGTTTAGAAAAAGAAGACGCAGTGCAGCGCGTAGTGATGCTCGACACACAGTTCCGGATGCATCCGGCGCTGGGCAAGTTCGTCAGTCAACATTTTTATGAAGCGGTCGGCATGGAAGCGGTGAAGTCAGGACGAGAGGCCGATGTGTTCCGTCATACGCTCGAGGGCTATGACAACAAAGTATGTGCCTGGCTGAATGTGCCCGTCGAGTTAGGCACTGAGCGCCGCGTTGGTACTAGCCGCATTCGTGCAGAAGAGGCTAGCGCGGTCGCACAAGAGGTTGCACGTCTCCTCAAGCAGGCGGACCAAGTGTCTATCGGCGTGATCACCTTCTATAGCGCCCAAGCCCTGGAAATCATGCGTGAGCTCGAAAAGCTGCGCATCATGGTGCAGACACAGCACGGCTATGAGCCAGCCGAAGCCTACCGCATGACCGCCGACGGCGAAGAGCGACTGCGCGTCGGCACCGTCGACGCCTTCCAAGGCAAAGAGTTTGACGTTGTGCTGCTCTCGAACGTCCGTACTAGCCGCAAGAAGTCCGACACCGAAACGCTCGACGCCGAGCAGCGCGAAGCACAACTAAACGCCAAATACGGCTTCCTGCGCCTCCCCAACCGGATGAACGTGGCAATGAGCCGCCAGCGCAAACTGCTAATCGTCGTGGGCGACCTCGCACTCGCCGAGGGTCCAGAAGCACAAGAGGCGGTGCCAGCCCTCGCGGCGTTCGCGACACTGTGCAGGGGGGGGCATGGCTGTATTCGCTAAACGCTACCTGCAATTACGCAAAGCGCCCGCGCAGCGTGGCGAAGCTGTTCTATGGCCCGTGCACGCATATCGCGTTCAGTATGCGGAGTCACAAGGAAAAAGCTTAAACCTGTTTCAGCGCGCGGTGTTGGGCTTAGCCCGCGCTGGTTGCCGCGATGCGCACGAGATGGCGAGTCTGCTGGGCTTACATCCGCAAATGGTGCTGCTGATCCTGGCCCAATGTAATAGCCAAAACTGGATCGATAGCCAAGGTCGACCGACAGCGAACGGCGTTGGCTTGCTCGACGATGAGGAGGACCGAAATATCGACTTGAAGGCAGGGGTGCTGTTCCGTGACGCGATCAGTGGTGCGTTTTGGCCACGCATCGTCAGCATCGATGGCCTCAATGAAATTGAGTCGATCGCGGCGGCTGGGGAGCTCCCCGTGTTCAAGCCGCTACGTGCGGAGCGCAAGAACATCGAGCCACACGTCTTCAGCGCGGATCGAGACGTCCCAGCGCATTTTGACAGTCGCGATATCCAGAAGGCGTATCACGCTTATCGACTCGACCATTTCAATGCGCGTCAACTGTACGGTGGTATTGAGGTGGAGCCCCAAGTGCATGCGCATGGTATCGAACTCATGCACGAGCAGGCCGAGCCCATGTACATGCTGACCTGGGTCACACCCGACGAGACAGGCGACAGGCCGTGGCGTGTATGTGATCCGTTCGCCTTACGGCAGCAAGTGCCATGGTTAGACCACACCTTCGACAGTCTACTCAGCCATCCGCGACAACACCGGCTGATGCGTCGACTTGCGACCATGATCGGCAAGCCCCAACCAGAACAGCAGAACGTCAAGGAATGGCTGCGCCAACTCGAGCAAGAACTTGACTTCGAACTGTTGACCGAACACCCCTGGGTCGCGAGAGAAAAGCTGATCGGACGTTACTTCCGCGTCCTTAGCTGGCGTACGCGAGTGATGGAACAGGCGTTCGGCAGGCATGAACTCGAAAGCGCGCTAACAGACGCCCAAAAATTGTGCGAGGCAGTATGCCAGTGGGTTGTGCGGCGCTATCCCATCAGCATCGATGTGGTGCCGCCAACCAAGCACCGCGATCCAGCCCTCAATCAAGGCTTGCTCGAGGAATTGGACTTGCCAGCATTGACGCCAGACTTGATCCGGAGCTTGGCCAACCAAGATACAAGCTTGGTACGTAAGGCCTTAGGTGGCGCTAACCAGTCACTCAAGGCTATGTTGTTCGCCGCACTCCTCACCACGCTAAACAGGCCAGAACACCCGTTCCGGCACCTGGCACCAGAGGCGTTGGCACTTGGCCGTCTTTTGCAGCTCGCGAAATCGCGCAATGAAGCAACGCACGCGAGCGGTAAGGAATTTCACATGACAGAAGTTGTCCAGGCAGCGAAGTTCGCCCTCGACTGGACAGCGCAATTGAAAGAATGGATGTAATGGGTAAGAAGAAACCACACATGCCTACGCAGAAGGCCGGTCCCCCGCAGCCGACGCAATCGACGAACACGGTCAAGGTGCCGCCGTACATGGCAGCGATGCTCAATGGTGCAAAGGTGATGGACAAACCGGTACCCGAGGCCTTAGCGAACATCGACGCAAGCTTCTTGGACGAGCTATCGGCCAGCTTACCGTCCGAGAACGCGACACGATTCACGACGTGGCTTGAGCGCTTCTCCAGCTTTTGCAAGGATCTGGAAAAGAAAAACGATGCGCTGTCCGAAGAGCGCACAGCGTGGCTCACACAAGTTGACAGCGACAAGGCAGCGATCGAACGGCAGCGCGATGAGCAAAAGCAGCAGCACGAAGGTGCAATCAACGCCCTGCAGCAAGACCGTGACAAGTTAAGCCTGCAACGTGAACAAGTCGAAACCGCACAACGCGCACTTCAAGAGCGCGAAGCGAGTCTAGCACCGCGCTTTGAAGAGCTAGCCAAACACCAGGCAAGGCTGCAAGAGCTAGAAATATCGCTCGAAGCGCGCGAACTGAACGCGCGCACCGGCTTCGTCGAAACGAAACAGCAGATGCTAGACGGTCTCAAAACGGACATCCGCACCTTGGAGGCCGCGCGCGACGTCTTGATCAAGGAAATTGATCAGCTCAAAGGTAGTTTGAATCAAGCGCAGCAAGTCCGCGATGCTGAGTTAGAAGAACGGGCGCAAGCCCTCCAAAGTGAGACCGCCAAACTCGAGCGCGCCAAGCAGCGTGTGCAGCGCGATGCCAACGCTCTCGAGGAAGAGCGTCAACAAATCGACGAAGATAGGAAGCGCGAGCTGGCAGACGAACAAGAGAAACATCGCAAGATCGTCGACGGGTACAAAGCACGTTTGACGCGTATGAGCCAAGACTTGGACGCCGAGCGGCGCCAAGCGGATGGCTTGCGGGCGCTTCGCGACGTTTTTGGCGACCGCGAACCACAAGCCCTGCTCGATGAATTCGAAGCCCTTCAGCGCGAGAACAGCGCGCTACGCCGCAATAGCGCTGCCCTAGAAGCGGAGCGCCTTGAAACCGAGAACCAGGGCTTGCGCGAGCGCCTGTCGATTTTGCAGGGCAATCTGCGCGAACTGAGCCAAGAACACGAACAAGCCAAAGCTGAGCTGAGCCGTAAGCGCATGGGCGCGCTCGACCTCGAGACACTGTCGATGGAAAAGCGTGGCCTTGAAAAGCACAGACAGTTGCTTAGCGCAGCGCTGATCGATCTGGAAGCCCGCGTCGACAGCTTGACCTCAGCAACCAAGACGCAGTCGGCCTTCCCGCAACTGACTGACATGGATGCGCAATCCGATTTCCGTATCCCACCCACACTCGAACCTGTGCCCGACGACTTGGCCGCCTTCGCTGTCGAATTGCAGCAGCGCATCGCGGTCGCGGAACTCGGCACGAAGCTGTACTACCAGATCGACGACATCCGCGCATTGCTCGGTGGTTTAGCGATGAGTCAGCTACACGTGTTCCAAGGGATTAGCGGTACGGGTAAAACCAGTTTGGCCAAGGCCTTCGCCAAAGCCATGGGCGGCTTTTGCACGGATATCGCTGTCCAAGCTGGGTGGCGCGATCGTGATGACCTACTCGGACACTACAACGCGTTCGAAAAGCGCTTTTATGAGAAGGACTGCTTGCAGGCGCTCTATAAAGCCCAGACTGACGCCTGGAAGGATTGCTGCAACGTGATCCTGCTCGATGAAATGAACTTGTCGCGCCCAGAACAGTACTTTGCCGAGTTTCTGTCCGCACTGGAGAAGAACAGCCACAAAGAGCGTCTCATTACGCTTAGCGAACACGCGGTACCGCAAGCACCAAGCCTCTTGGTCGAACAACGCAAGATCCGCGTCCCTAGCAACATCTGGTTCATCGGCACGGCAAACCACGACGAGACCACCAGCGAACTGGCCGACAAGACCTATGACCGGGCTCACGTGATGACGCTCCCGCGCCAAGAGAAGCGCTTCCCGATTCCAAAATTAGATCCTGTCCGTTACTCGTACTCCTCACTGCAAACACGCTTTAAAGGGGCGGTGACCCGTCACGTGGATGAGGTGAGCGATTTGCTCGACCAACTGAAGCGTGACCCCTTGACTTCGCTTCTCGAGGAACAGTTCAAACTTGGTTGGGGTAACCGTTTCGAGCGCCAAGCCAAGCGTTTTATTCCCGTGATGATGGCGTGTGGCGCGACGAAGCAAGATGCGCTTGACCATCTGCTGTCGACCCGGGTCATGCGCAGCGGGAAGGTAACGGGACGTTACGACATTACGCTCGACACCCTGAACACGCTGCAAGACACCTTCGATAACTTCTGCGTGGCCGTGGGCGGCGAAGCGCCGAAGTCCAGGAAGCTGATCGAAGAAGACCGGCGCCACAAGGAACAGATGTTATGAAGCTGTACGACCGGATCAATAGCAAATCGTTGACCCGACTTCCTGAGCTGATTCACCCAGGACGCTATGTTCTGGGTCAGGTGGTCGCATTCAATGGCCATTCACAGTTGGCGAGCGGCGACCTGCTCAGCGATGATGGAAGCGAGCGCTGCAATTTGAACGGCGAGACGACGCGTTTTTGCGAGTTCGATCCTGCGCTCAGCGACGACACGGTTTTTCTAGGCCGTGTTCTAGACAGCATTGCGCAAGCAGGTGCGCAGGGTGGTGCCTTACCATCGCCCTTGCTTCCGACCGCCCTCATCAATGAAGAAAACCACCTCAACGACTTGGAGTTGCTCCTCGAAGAGGTCTTACAGGCTGGCCACCTGCATGCGATTTCGAAACGTCCCCGAATCGATCTGCGCTACGACGAAACCGTGACCGACGTGTCGCGCGCCCGGCGTCTCACGAATAAGACCTACACGCACCTAGCGTCGCGCTCTGAATGCTGGCAGCGACAAACGCTGCAAGGCATCCAACCGAAGCGCGTCTTGGCGCGCTTTAGTGAAGACGAATATGCCATCTACGAAAACGTCGTGTATGCCCGGCTCTTAGATAAGCTGGTGCACTATTTGTCGGGCCGCCTGCGGCGCCTCGACCGCCTGTGTAAGCGCCTAGAACGGTCGCTAGCGTTCTCGTCGAGTACCGACCTCAACCATCGCCTAATCAACGACATCTGCCATTTGTGGGGCGAGACCTATCTGCCGGCGGCGACCGCCCAGCAGCTCGAGGCCACGCAGAAGACGCGAAACACGGTCGCTAAGCACCTCAAGAGTTTGCAAGGCTTGCGACAGCGGGGCCTCTATATTGAGGTCGCACGCGAACGACAAGTGGGGCAAGCGCTCCATCAAACCAATATCCTGACGCACGACCAGCACTACCGGCACGTGAGCCTGCTGTGGGATGCGCTGCGCCAGACGATCCAAGCTGCCCACCAGTCCCCAGCAGAACGCCTATATACCAACCAACAGCGCGAAGCCGACTATAGTGAGTATGTCGGCTTGGTTCTGCGCCACGCCTTGCGTCGTTACGGTTTAGACCATGCCGATGAGGGCGCGTGGGCAGGGCATGTCCTAAGCGTGCGCCGGGATCATTTGAATTGGTTCCTGTGTATGGATGGCGAGGTCAAGCTCGGCCTAGTGCCCTGGGCCTACCCCGACGATCTACCCGCCGACATCGCCATCCCCACTAACTTCCGCCTGTGCTGGCCTGGCGTTGAGCTCAACGACACCCTTGACCGCGCGCTGACTGGTGATCGTCTGCGTCTGTCGCCGATGGATGTCTACGTAGTCGAACACATGGGGCATCTTGTCGACCGCATTCTCACCGAAGCACTCTTGGACGACTATGCGATGCCCATCAAACCGCTGCCGAAGATTGTTGCGGAAGAGGGGCAAAAGGTGCAGGGGATCGTCGTGCAAGCAAACGAGTTGCGGGTGCTCTCGCCCTTGGCGCCGACTGACGTGTTGACCATGCAAAACCTGTTCGATCAACATACTCGCCCACAACTGGCGCAGGCATTCAAGCGGCAGGCGCAGCATGTGCAAGCGCTCCGTGAGTGTCCAGTATGCGGTGACACGGCCCTCATTACGCCACAAGAAAACGGCAGCTTTAGCTGCCACTGCCGCCGCGCCGGTTGTGAGTCCAAGCGCTTTTATCGCAAAACGAAACAGGGGCACTGGACTTATCAGCAACTGCTTGGCGATGCCTTGGAATTTCGCGTGAATGGCCGGCGTAGCATGGAATTTTCCATGCTACGCAGCTGACACACGGCAGCGGTACTACAGCAGCCATCCCAGCAGTGCCCCGCCGATCGCACCCAATGCGGCGCCGGCGGCCTCACCGTATTTGCCGAGTGACTTACCGATCTTGGCGCCCAAAGCCGCGCCCGCCGTCGCACCTTTGACGATGCGGTCCCAGACAGTCTTTTTCACACGAGCTTCCTGCTCGGGGTCGAGATTAATGCGTGGCTTCGTACGGCCAGTTTGAGCTGCCGTCTCGCCAGCGCTTGTGTCCTGCGCCTGCGCAGTAGGCTTCGCTTCATTCGCTAGCGGCTATCGAAAAACACTTACATGTTGACTGGCCGCCCTTACAGCACCGCGTTATACACAAGTGCGCCGTTGACGTCGGGCGGGCCTTGAAAACGCCGGCGAAATCACGTTTACCCCTCGTCTTTTGCTTGGCGCAATTGACCAACAGAGCGACGTAGGCTGAGCAGGAATTCCGGCAACTCGATCTAGGCGACGCGCGCCTGAACCGGCGACCGTAGGTACTGATGGAAACGATGGCGGCGACACCGACGGCGAGCGTACCGAAAGCGTGTAATGGCTGGGGCGAGACGATGGCGGCGTACCGCTTTTTCGACAATGCCGGCGTCGACTGGCAGGCAATCCTGGAGCCGCACTGGCAGCAAACGGAACAGAGAATGGCCGAGCAGGCAGTGGTATTGTGTCTGCAGGATACGACCGAACTGGACTTCAACGGGCAGCAGACGCGCGGTCTCGGACCACTCAGCTACGAGGCGCAGCGCGGCATGTATGTGAACCCGACCTACGCGGTGACGACGACGCGCGAGCCGCTGGGGATTCTGGACGTATGGATGTGGGCGCGCGAACTTCGCGACGCCACCGGCCAGCGGGGCGGCCCGAAGGAAAGCCTGCGCTGGATCGAAGGTGACGAGCGCCTGGCGGGGCTGGCGCCGCGTCTGCCGACGACACGCCTGGTGTATGTGGCCGACCGCGAGGCAGACATGTTGCCCTTGATGATACGGGCGCAGCAGTTGGATCGTGCAGCCGACTGGCTCGTGCGCGCCGCGCAAGACCGTTGCTTGCCCAATAGCGACAAGTTGTGGCCCCATGTCACCGAAGGCGAGGCACTGGGCGACATCGAATTTTCTCTGGCCGCGCGGCCTGGCACCAAGGCACGCATCGTGCTTCAGCAACTGTGGGCACGTCATGTCGAACTCAATATGGGCAAGGGCAAGGCGCTGACTGCCACTTGCATCACTGCGCGTGAAGTAAATGCTCTTCCTGGCGTCAAGCCGATCGAATGGCGGTTACTGACGAGCCGGGCCGCTGCCAATGCGGCCGATGTCGCCGAATTGATCGACTGGCATCGCGCCCGCTGGGAGATCGAAATGTTGTTCAACGTGCTCAAGAACGGCTGCAAAGTCGAGCAACTTCAACCAGGCACGATCGAGCGCATCGAGCGCGCGTTGGCGCTGTATCTGGTGGTCGCCTGGCGCATCGCATGCTTGATGCGGATGGCGCGAACTTGCCCCGACCAGGACGCCGGACTGTTCTTCGACCCGGAGGAAATCCAGGCCGCATATCTGCTTAATAAGCAATTAGCGCCTCCCGCGCCCAGACTCAATGCCGTACTGCGCTTGATCGCCCGTGCCGGCGGCTTCCTGGCCAGGAAAGGCGATGGCGAACCCGGTGCCAAGACTATCTGGGAAGAACTTCGGGATCTCCAATCCTCGGCTCATACCATCAAAACGCTACGTGAAATGGAAATGCCTTTAAATTGTATATAACGAGGTGCTTATCCTACGATTTGCACCAGGGCTGATTCGCCGACTGTCATAAATCCTGTTTCGAATTTTCTTGCTTGCTCTTATAATAAATTTCCACAACAACACTAGGGAATGGCATGTCAGCATTGTCAGAACAGCTGCTCACCTTTGAGCAGGCACAGGGACTGGTCCGGCGCGATGATGAGCTCGAGGCCGCACTGGAAATGGTCTCAAAAATCGATTTCGGCATGGTGCGCCGCAAACTGGTCGAGGAGAACGGCTGGACTGCTGACGCCTGCGATGAAGCCGAAACACTCTACCGCAGGTTCCTGGCCCTGAATATTCGCTATCCGGACCGGAAGCTCTGCCCGAATGGTCCGGTCGACGAATTCTGGCATGCCCATATCCTGGATACCCGCCAGTATGCGGCCGACTGCGATTTGCTGTTCGGCCAGATGCTTCATCACTATCCCTATTTCGGCATGCGCGGACCAGATGACCATGCAGACCTCGAGCGCGCGTTTGCCGACACGGTGGACCTGTTCATCCGGCATTTCGGAACCGATCCTACTGCTGGAGACTGCGAGGCGCGTAGCTGCAAGCCGCAGCGGTGTCCCTGAAGCCGGGCAGAGATGACCGAATCCTCGTTCTTTTCGGCGCAGGATGACGACGATGCCCTGGAAAGCCGCAATGCGGTTTTCTGGGACGCGATGCTCGACCATATCCGCCGAGACGGTTTTGCATGCGCGCCCCGGCGGGTACTTGACGTGGGATGTCACCGGGGTGGACTGCTTGCCCGCATTGCCGCATTGTGGGGTGCGGACGAGCTGACCGGCATCGAGCCGATCCAAGCTGCCCGCTCCCGAGCCCTGCTTCGTCTCAAATCTGTTGCTCAACGTGTGCAGTTGCTGTCTCCGATGCAGTGGGCGCAGGTGCCAGATGGAGCTATAGATCTGGCTGTTTGCCATGAGGTTCTCTTCATGCTGCCAGACCTTGACGAATTTGCCGCTGCTCTCGCCCGCGTCCTGGCTCCGAAGGGAAGGGCATATATTGTCACGGGATGCCATGCGGAGAATCCTGTATGGCCGGTATGGAAGTCAGCTCTTGAAGACGACGGAAAAGTGACCTTTACGCACGCGCCCATGTCGCTGATGGCTGCAGCGGGACGGCATGGCCTGTTGCCCAGCGTACGTCCCCTACGCGAAAGTGGCTGGGCGACCCATGACCCTGCCGAGAGCCCGTTCAGCTTTCCGAGTGTTTCCACGCTGCTGGACCACCAGTTCCGGCACAAGCTTCTCTTCCGTTTGGTGCACAAATGAGCGAAACCCCGGAAGTGTTTCTTACCGATTCGGAGGCCGGATTCGTCGAGGCAGAGTGCGCCCGCTCAGGATCCCTGCAGGCGATCGAGAAGGCGGTGCTGGACCAGGCAGCGCAAGGTAACAGCATCGGACGTCTCGCCGCGCTGCGCCTCAGGGTGGCCGCCCAATGGCGGATGCATGACCATGCCGTCATTCGCAATGTCCCGCCCACTGACGATGGCAGGACCGGTTTGCTTGTAGCTGCCGCCTGCTTCGGCGAGCTCAAGCCGTATCGAGGTGGCCAGATCGTGAAGCATTTCCGGATGTCGCCTTGGACGACCGCGCTGTCGCATACGCTTGCATCGGGTTTCTTCCACACCGATATCAATACTGCGCCTGTGCCGCCAGCGGCCACCGTCATGCAGTGTCTCGAGCGTGACCCTGGCGCACCCGAATTCGGGCAACTGCGGGTGGCCCGTGTCGCCGACCTGCTGCGGAGGCTCGAATCAGCTGGGCAGCGCGAAACGGTCCGGTTCCTGACCGGCGACCGCATAACCATGGTGAACGAAACGTCGCCACAGGGATGGTCGGGCGTTCTGGTCGACGGAGACACGATCCGTTTCCATCCCGAAAGCCTGCAGGCTGCGCGTGGACTGGGTTTCGAAAGTCCGGCCGCCCTGCAGACGCACCTGGATGTCGTGCATGAAGCCGCCCTGGCGGTATCCCGGCCGATCGACCTCGCGCCTGGAGAGCTGCTATTCGTCAGCAACCGGCGCGCGCTGCACCAGCGCGGCGCCTGTACCGTGCGCTTCCTCGAATACCCGCGCCGGTTTACCGCCCGGCGGGTTAGCGTCTTTCATACGCTCGACGAGCCGGCATGAACGTCCCGGACTGCATCGAGATCGTCGGCGCCGACGCCAACAACCTTCGCGGGATCGGGCTGGAGATTCCGGTGAATGCGCTCACGGCCATAGTTGGCGTGTCCGGGTCCGGAAAAAGTTCGCTGATCGATGACACGCTCGGGCGCGAAGCGGCCAGCCGCATGCGCCGTTTCATCGATGTGGAAACCGGGCCGTCTGGTGCCGATGTCACGGCCTACATTGGGCAGCTTCCGCCGGCGGTTACCGTCGGTCAGCGCGCTTTTCAGGCATCGTCGCGCAGCACCGTGGGCACGGCGACTCCTCTACTTCGTCTGCTCCGGCGCCTGTTTGTCCGCTTTGGCGAACCGTTTGCGGATGACCTAGGCAAACCGCTGCCCGCGCCGGGCCCTGAGGTCTTTGCCGGCTGGCTTTCGCGGCATGCTGGCGGCCGTGCCACCGTGTGGGCGGTCCCGGTTCGTCAGGAGGCAACTACCGGGGAGTCAGCAGTGCGCCGGCTTGCAGCCGCCGGGCTCGCGGAAGCAGTGGTGTTCAGCGAGACCGACCGGGGCAGGCGGATCGAAACGGGTACGCCAATGCGTCTGAACCGGTTTAGGCCGCTCAGGGCAGATGTGCGGCATACCATCGAGGCACAGGTTGGAGACGTCGTGCTCGGGCCAGGATCCGGTGACCGACTCCTGAAGCTCCTCGAACTGGCCTGGGCAGCCGGTAACGGCGGAGTATTTGTCGAACTTTCCGAAAGCCGGCACCCGGAACTCGCCCGGGCTTTCTCGTTCGGTCTCGATTCGCGCGTGCACCGTGTGCATCCGGATTCGCCGCACGTCTTTCGTGCGCCAGGAGCGCACCTGCTGTCCTTCAATGCTCCACTGCACGAAGAGAGCGGCGCGTGTCCTGTGTGCGCCGGACTGGGAACTGCTGCGGACCTGGACGAAACCGCACTGGTTACCCATCCGGAAAGGTCCATGCATGAGGGTGCCCTTGCACTGTGGACGGCCAAGAACTACCGCCATGTCAACATCCAGCATTCGACCATCGAAGGCCTACGCGGCCGGGCCGGATTCGATCCGGATCTGCCATGGCTTGCACTACCGGAAAGCGCCCGCGCTCTGATTCTGGACGGTTGTCCGGAGCCGGTGGCCGACATCGACCCTGTTACCCGTAAAAAGGCCAGCCTGCCACACCGCTATGACGGCTTCCGGAAGAGCATTCTGGAACGTGCTGCACGTCCAACAGCAGCCGGGGAGGCATTAAGGCCATTTGTCGGAAGCGGGCCGTGCAAGGTCTGTGCGGGCACACGGTGGAATCCGTCTGCCCGTGCGTTACGGGTAGCTGGACGGACCATCGACCAGCTCCTGTCGATGCCTTTTTCCGCGCTGCAGGCAGACCTGTGCGACCCGTCCTGGCGTCAGCTGGAAAATTCCTCCGGAGGTCGCAGCGACGGACGCGAGGCTCTACGGATGACGGCGAACGTCGCCCGGATAGCTGAATCGTTTGTCAACATGGGGCTGGGACACCTCTCCGGAGACCGTAGCATGCTGGAAGTCAGTGACGGGGAATCGCGCCGCATCAGGCTGGCTGCAGTGCTGAACAGCCGCCTGACCGGTATGCTGGTCGTACTGGACGAGCCCGGACGTGGTCTGCATGAGGCGGACCTGGCAAGGCTCGGAGAGTCCATCGTGCAGGCGGCGACGCGTCACACCGTGGTCATGAGCGAACATCGGCAGAGCCTTGTCCGCCAGGCAGACCACATTGTTGAACTGGGGCCGGGAGCCGGCCCTGCCGGCGGCCGGATCATTGATCGCGGGGCATGGCAGGGTACGGGCAAAGCCCGTCCTTCCGTGACTGGGCGCAGTGCGCCACCGAAGCAGTGGGTGTCTGTGCGTGGCGCACGCATCAACAACGTGTCCGTTGCCGAAGTACGGATTCCGCTTGGGACAATTACCTGCGTCGCCGGCGTT
This sequence comes from Massilia sp. 01N410, assembly GCF_056399665.1. Lineage (NCBI taxonomy): Bacteria > Pseudomonadati > Pseudomonadota > Betaproteobacteria > Burkholderiales > Oxalobacteraceae > Massilia > Massilia sp. 01N410. Next base: position 276,875 of record NZ_JBFTRV010000004.1, read on the forward strand.
TCGGGGTCTGGCAAGTCGAGCTTCGTGCGTGGCGTACTTGTGCCCGCGCTGCGCCTTGCGCTGCCACGCGAACAGGTCGACACAGAGGATTTCAGAATGCTGCGGGGAACATGGCAGACCGTGAAAGGGGCCGAACCGGTTTCGGCACTTCATGCACTGGACCAGTCTCCCGTACCGGCACAACGCCGCAGCCTGGTCGCCACATTTTTGGATGTGGCAGCTCCGCTGCGGCAGAAATTCGCTGCAGCGCCGCAGGCCAGCGCCCTCGGGCTGCTCGCTGCCGATTTTGGCACCAACTCCGGCCGCGGCCGCTGCCAGCACTGCCTTGGTGTGGGCACCGTAACTGACGGGGGGCCGTGCCCGGTATGTGGCGGCCTACGCTTCGGCATGGACGTCCTTTCCGTGCGGCTCCACGGACTCAACATGGCAGAGCTGCTGGCCATGCCGGTGTCCGAACTGGGTGACCGCGCGCCGTCACTGATCGCGTCCGATCTTGCAGCGCAACTGGCAGAACTCGGGATCGGACATCTCGCGTTGGGCCGCAGCCTGGATACGCTCAGCGGCGGCGAAATCCAGCGGCTGCGCATTGCCCGTGCGCTCTCGCGACACGGGCGGGAGGGCGCCTTCTTCGTCATCGATGAGCCTGCATGCGGGCTGCATCCGGAGGATGTCGACCGCCTCTACCAAGCGCTGCGACATATCGTGGCGAAAGGCGCCAACACGGTCGTCGTGGTCGAGCACGAGCCGGCGCTGCTGGCACGCTCCGACCACATTATCGAATTCGGCCCCGGAGGCGGTCCCGCTGGGGGCCATATCATTGCGGCCGGAGTTCCGTCCGTAGTATCCCGTCTCGACACGCCGACTGGCCTTGCGCTGCGCGCGCGTGCCACCCGGAAGGCCAACCCTGCGGGAGCACGTGAAGTTCTTTCGCAGGTGGAGAGTGCCGCCTCGCTTGCGGTGGCCTCGGGCGCAAGGGCCGAAATCCGGCAGATTCTGGGTCATGATGTGGCCCCTCCCGACGACGGTCCGGTCGTTCGCCCGGCTGCCATCTTTCCCGCCCGCGATGACAGGCGGCGTGCGCACGAGCTGGCCGATCTCGACCGGGCGATCGCGTCGGTTGCACTCGACGCCTTCCGTCAGAACGCGAACGATTCCTCGCGGTTGCTGGATCAGTGGAGACGCCACCCGGACGCGCAGCTTTACGTTAATCCGCTTCTGGACGCCGTGGAAGTCTGGGGGCGGAAAATTCCGGTCTCGGTAGTCCAGGAAGTGAATATACATGCGGCCGCCATGGGACTCGGTCCCCCGGCTCCGCTTGGAGCCAATGCGCTGGAAGTACGTATGACCGGGCCCCGGTTGTGGCCCGGGAAAGCATCAGACGCTGCTTTCGACACCGTTCTTGCAGAAGCCGCGCTGCTGGGAAACGGGTACGTCGAGCTTGTCGGCCCTGACGGTGCCGTTCTGGCAAGCGCCGGCGACCGGCTCATCGACCGTGACACCGGATGCGTCGGGCCGCGGCGGCCGGGGCCGGCACACTTCAGCCGGCTCGGTGCCGCCGGGCGCTGCCGGGCCTGCAACGGAACAGGGACCGTTCCCGACCTCGCGGAATCGCTTCTTCTCGGCGACAGGCGGTTGCGGGTATCTGACGAGGGCCTGATTGGCACCCATGCGCTGGCGGTGCTCAGGGGAGTGCGCCGTTCGACAATGCTACCGTTCTTCCGCCGGATGGTCGCGGAAGGATTGTGGGTCGACTTGCCCTGGACGAAAATGCCGGAGGAGCAGCGGTTGGCACTGCTTCAAGGGTTTTGGATCCGTCCCGGGCACGGCACATTCCTCAAGGAGGGGAAGGGTATGGACGGGAGCGAGGTTGGCCACTGGCTTTCCTGGGACGGACTGATAACTTCCGTCCTGCAGCAGGCAGACCGGAGCGGCAACAGCGAGTGGCGTGACGCCATCCGGACATCGTGCCGGGAAGCGGCATGTCCGTACTGTAAAGGGTCTGGTTTGGCCCGACATGCGCACCTTCTTCCGATTGGTCCGCGTACGCTCGCGGACTGGACTGCGAGTGGCACGGTCGCTGAACTGCTCGATGCACTCGAAGGTCTGGAAGGGCTGCCACCGCGCGCGGAACGCACCCGGGTACGCATCGCGGCATGTTTGAAACCGTTTCGCTCCGCCGGAACGAAGCTTCTGGAAATCCCGGCAGTGAAACTGCGCCAAGAGGTGCTCACTCTTACTGCCCGGCAGTTCACCGGTCTGTCTACCGTATTCACCTGACACATGCATAACCTGTTTAACGCCTTCGCACACCGGTACGACCTGCACACTCCTCCGGATCATTATTTCCATGATCACGAATTGGTGCTTGAACTTGCAGGTGAGTACGGTGCAGGCGCCTGTCTTCTCGACGTGGGCTGCGGTACCGGCATTTTTGTAAGGAAAGCCCTCGCGGCAGGGTTCGCGGCAAAGGGGCTTGACATTTCCGGGGCGATGATCGATGCAGCACGTACGCGGGTTCCGCACGATGTCGTGCGCGTCCAGCGGATGCAGGATTTTGACGAGGACCGGCAGTATGAGCTTCTGGTCTCGTTGTCGTGGTGCGTGCATTACTGCTCGGGCGAAGACGAACTGCTGGATGTACTGCGCAGGATGTACAGGGCGCTGCGCCCGGGCGGGCGGATTCTGTTGCAGATTGCTCATGCAGCGAACCTGACTACGGCATGGATGGAGGATGTCGAGTGCGGCCCTGACGGTATGCCCGGCGATGTTTCGCTGCAGTTCCGTTTCAGGCGTGACCCGGCTGGGCCGCAACGGCTGTTTGCGGATTACGTGTATACCTGCCTATCACGGCATGAAAAATTTTCAGAGACCCATGTTCTGGAAGTCGCCGACGCATTCGCCATGCGCCGGCTGGTCTGTGAAGTGGGCTTTTCCGACGTTCAGATATGGAATTCGTGCCGGCGCGACGTATTCGCTGCTGGTGGAAGCGTGTTCCTGACTGGACTGAGGTCATAGCCACCTCGTTATACACAGGTCGGCTGAGATCCGAATTTTCGTAGTGCGCGCATCGCTTTGACGGCGACATGAACATCTTTCAATTCCAACCAGATCGTCTTTACCCCGGGCTCGCTGTCACCCTTACGAGCGAGGAAGCCGCCCAGGCAGGCGATCTGGCGCAACACCTCGTTCAGTCGTGACGCCGCGGGTGGCAATTTGTCACGCAGCAGATAGGCCATCCGGATTTCGTTGGGATCGAAGAACAGAAGCGCGTTCAGGTCGGGCAGGTTCAGCCCAATCGCATCAGATGGGCGATGTGCCATCCTCGACGAGATACAAGGCGAGCGCGCTCGATCCTTTCAATCCCGCCAAGCTAGAGCCTCGGCCCGCCAGGCGTTCTTGAGAACATTCAACGTAAGCGATCACGGGGTGGCGTAACCACGTCGGCCGCTCAGGTCATGTAGATCCGAGCGTAGCGAATTCGCGGCAAACATTTCTTTCCAGATTCGCGGCGTGAGTTCATCCACCATGGATGCCGGATGCTGGCCAACTCGCTGCAGCACGTCGACGAAATAGTCGTACGGATTGATGTCGTGCAGCCGGCAGGTGGCCAGCAGGCTTTGCACGATGCCGACGTGCTTGGCACCCAGCTCGGTCCAGCTGAACAGCCAGTTCTTCTTACCCATCGGGATCACCCGCAGGGCGCGCTCGATGTGGTTGGTGTCGATCGATACCTCCGGGTCATCCAGGTAGACCGACAGGCCGACCCGGCGCTCGCGGATATACGCCAGCGCGCCAAGAAACGGGCTGCTCGGCAGGAAACCGTGCTGGTCGAACTGCTCGTCGATCCAGGAGAAGAAGCGCTCGAGGACAGGTTTCGATTGTTCTTGGCGACGTGCGAGTTTGGCTTGCGCCCTCAGGTCATCGTCGCGAATCTGCTGCTCGATTTTGTAGAGGGCAGCGATTGCATGCAGTGCCTGGTCGGCCTGCGCCGGCTCGATATCCCTGGCGTCAAAGATCTTACGGCGTGCGTGTGCCCAGCACTGTGCGTGCGTGATCCCCGTCTTCTTCGCGTAATGGTCATAAGCGCTGTAGCCGTCGCTCTGCAAGACGGCGCCATGCGGCCGCTGCAAACCCAGCGCGGTCTCGACATGCCTCGCCGCCCGGCTGGGGTAGTACAGGAAGAAGATCTCATCCTGTTCGCCAACGACCGGCCAGAAGTAGGCCGCCTTCTTCTTTCCCGGTCCGGCACGGCCCGCCTTGATCGGCGTCTCATCCATCGCGATCACGCGCGAACGCCGGACCGACTCCAGCTGGGCGTTGAAGATTGGCTCGATCAACGATACCGCGGCCGGCATTAGCTTCGTGATCCAGGCGCGGCTGACGTTGATGCCGGAATCCTGCAGCTTGACGTGCTGGCGGTACAAGGGCCGATGATAGGCGAACTTGTCGATGATCATGCCGACGATGAAGCTGACATCGGCGCGGCACCCGTCCAGCACGCTCACTGGCGCCGGAGGACATGACAGGACTTGATCGGCACGCAGCTTGATGACCGGACGGACGTATTTGAGGATGACGTAGCTGCCCGGACGCTGGGCCAGGCGATAGCTGACCTTTTCGCCGACTACCTCGAAGTCGGCCGGGTCCAGTCCCGCCGCCTCGTCATTGGCCGACGGCAATGACCTCGACCGGCACCTTTGATTCGTCAAAGAACAGGGCCGCGTCATCGTTGCCATCGATGAGGAGCTTGTTTTTGTTCTTGGATACGCGCTCGTGCGCCGCGATCCTGGCCTTTTTGACGGGCGCCACGTCATCGGGAACGACATCGAACGCCTCGCCCAGCGTGCCCTGGACACCTTCCGGTTCCGGCATCCGACGCTCGCTCTTTTGCCCAAAGATCTGCCGCTGGAACGACGCTACCTGGCGACGCAGACGGATGATTTCGCGCTCCTTCGCGTCGAGCAAAGCGCTTATCTCCGCCGCGGTCAATCCCACTGCAGGACTGGCGGTTTCGGAAGCGGAACGAGGCTCAGAAGGCATGTCAATATTATAAAGTTTTTGCTAAGGGAGCAGGTGCATTCTGGATGCCGGCGACAGGTTTTTTGTAGCGCTTGCGCACCTGCTTCGGCTCGATCCCTTCGAGCAGCAGTTTCAGGCCCGTCCAGTCCATTTCGCGGCTTGTGACGTCAGCCCAGTTACTGACGAACCGACCTTGCTCGAGACGCTTGCCCCACACGCACAGGCCGCTGCGATCGAAGTACAGGACGCGGATCTGGGTCGCCCGGCGGTTGATGAACGCGAACAGATGGCCAGACAGCGGGTCCTGGTGCATGACATGTTTTGCCAGCGCATACAGGCCATCGAACGACAGGCGCATGTTGACGGGCTGCCCGTACAGGAACACGCGTACTTGGCCTTCAGGGAAGAACATCAGCGTCTCGTGATCGTCAAAACGACCCCGCCGCCGAGATCGATCCGGACGTCGATTCCAGCAGCGCGTGTCGGCACCGATGCCGGCCCATTTACCGTTACCGACGCCCCGACTACATCTCTGATGGCTCCGAGGTCGATGAACGCTGCCTGCTGCATGGCATTGGCCCCGTGTCCATCGGCTGCGGCCAGCTTGGCGCGCCAGATATGAAAGCTGGCCGTCGACACCGATTCATCGCGGCAGAAGGCTGCGATGCTTTTACCGCTCTGTGCATGCCGAAGCAAACGGCTACGCCAAGCGGCTTCCTTCAAACTTTGCGATTCCAGCTTTTCCATGTCCGGCTCCGTGTTGTTGAACTCGGACAGGATTGTGCCGGCCTGCGAAACCGAAAGATACAACGCCGCTCAGGAACCGGTTACCTTCATTCGTACTTGCGACTGGATCGATGCCAACGTCTTCCCTCATCCAGTTTAGAAATGGCACGGTGGCGTCGTGCCGCAGGCGCGTCAGCACTTGAGTAAACAGTTCGCTCAGCCACGGTTTGCCGTTCGGTAGCGTGTTCGAGGTGTTCGAGACCGCCAGGGCAGGGATAAAAGCGGCCTGCAGTGGCGCATACGCAGCGATCGCTTCCCGAAGCAAACTCATGCGTTCCTTCAGATGGGTTTCGAGGTCGTCCGCCCCGACCTTATCGGCGCGGGTGAAGACGATCAAGGCGTCTTCCCATACCGACGCGCCAAGTGCTTCGGTGAGCATTTTGATGCCACGACGTTCGTCACTCGACACGCGCGACGCGTCCAGCTCGGTAACGAACAACAGACAATCCGCTTCGCCGCTGGTGTCTCGAATGTCCGCCAGATAGCGCTCGTCGTTGCCGACTTCCGGCAAGTCATCGCACAAGCGCTCGGATGCCGATGCGAGAGGCGTCCCGGCGCCACAGTCCTTGTTCGCTGCGAGCGATGTGTAAAGTACTGCTGTACCAGCAGGAGTGAAAGGGTAGCGACTTAGCGTGAGTTCCCCTCCAGGATACTCAAGAATTTTCTTCCCATCGACGGCGCAATGTTCTGATACGGGCATTGCCCTTGAGACCGCGCTTGTCGGGGCCACATAGCACAACCGATCCTTCTGGCAAACCGAATACCTTTTCGATCTCAGCCCGAATGGTCGACACTTTCGCGTCAGCGCGAGCGACGTTCAGGCGGCCTTTGCGTTTGACCGGCGCCGAGCTTGCTGTGGCATCATTGACGTCCGTGTCCTCGTCATCCTCGTCTTCGTCCTCATCCTCAAGGTCGTCATCAATGTCGTCGTCCTCAATCTCGTCGTCTTCGCTATCGCCATCCGTCAATGACGCTTCGACAAATGCGTCGTCATCACCCTCATCGTCTTCTGGATTAGATGCAGATTCGTCGCCACTTCCATCTGCCGAATACCACGTGAACGCATCTTCTACTTCCCAAAGACGGCCCCCCTCGATGTGATAGCTTGCCCGCCCCTGGATCGGCGCAATATAGTCGCTATATCGCGATTGGATCTTCGGATAACTTTCGAACGCCGCTGAAAGCGCTTTCAGCACCTTTGCGTTACCTGCCGCAAAGAGAAATTCAGACCAAGCGGCCTCGTGAAAATTGATGCTCATCGTGCCGTAGGAATACACGGTCGCCGTGATCGACGGGTTTTGCGCAGCGAACTTGGCTAGCGTCGTCGACACAATCCCTCCGAACGATGCCCCTTGCTTCTCGACGCTATCAGCGTGAATTTCAACCGTCGGTAAGGGGTCTCGACCACTAATTATGTTTAACTCACGAGCATTTTTAGTCAGCATGATTATCAGTTTCGTTTTGATGATAACCCTATTGTAGGCAGAGCTTATATTTCTTGCAATCAATAGTTGCTCATGTCTGTTGACGCACAATTCGCGTATTAAGTCGAGGTACTTGTGTAACAACATCTGTGAAGTTAGGTGCTGGGATGTCACGGACGTATTTACATTCGCTCTGTGCAAAGAATTAGTCTCCACGATGGCGAGCAAGAAGCAAGTCAGTATACGAATGGCCGATTTGAAAATATCGCCATGTCCAGAAGCGACAAAAACAACGCTGCCGTTCAATTATTTAATTTAACGAAAATTTACTTGCTGGACGGAACTGCGTTTATTACAATTTTGTCAGGTAACGGACGAGGACGCGCGTCCGCTGCCTTTCCGTTGTGGTCACAAAATGAGGCGCAGTGCGCCCGACGGGCTTGTCGTAGCGTTAATGCGAAGTGAAGGGACGAGAGATGTTTTGCGAGGTAACAGGGCGTGAGCGCGACTGCTTCGGCAATGCAATACGCGCAGACGCAGAATACCTTGTTGACGACTTCACTTCCCCTGCCGAAGGTAGACGTGTGATTTGCCAACAGCAAAGGGCCGCGCCCGCCAGCAAACCAGCGCGTCGCCGTTCCCTTGCGCATGTGTGCACACTGTCCAAGCGCTCGGAAGGCATGCATGGAGGCGCCAGCGAATATCTCCGCTTTATCCGCGAGAAAGTTGGGAAGCACCCCCATACCAGCGCCACCGTGTGCCGGGAGTCCTCTCCAGACAAACTGCTCCATTTTCTGAACAGCTTCAAGTCTGAAACGCCTCAGCACGATGAAGCCCATGCCGAATGCTTGCCACGCGATGTCGCCGTGGGCGGTGTCGCGTCTAGGACGCATGCAAGACGGTCCGCTGCACGCCAATCCCTGACGCAAGGCATCGACGGTGCCCAAGACGTACCGAATCACCTCGTCCCGCGCGACACAACAGCCGACATAGTTGGTTTGGGCAAGCCCCAACCGTTGCCGATCACATTTATCGATAGAACATAGGAAGACACGACGTTATGCCAGTAGATCCACGCCTCGTGGGTAGGTTTGTATGGCTTCCAAGGTTTGGGGCAGGCAAGGTGATGGCGGTGGAGACGACCCGCTACAAGGTCGAACTCTTCTATTCGCCTTGGAAGAAACACAAAGTTTCCGAGAATGCTGACAACGTCAAACCGTACGAATTGCCCGTAAAAACCCGCGTTTATGTCGAGTTCGACGACGGTTGGCAAGCGGGCCAAGTCAAAGCCATGTTCCGCTCTAAGATCTATGGCACTGGCAATGAGTACGACATCGAATTTCTTCATCGTCCGCTGATCCGTCTGCATGAACGCTATGTGTTTTGTCGCGTCTTGGTCGCGCACGATGACCCTACCTTGAGCCTGGCGACGCGCGGTGTCGAAAACCAGTATTGGCACGAGCGTCGTCACCGCTTCAACGCGAATTTCCTGGAACAGCGCGCCGCCGCCAGTGGCCTCGGCAGTCTGCTGTCCTCAGCGATCCGCTTCGTGCCGCACCAGATTGACGTTGCACGCCGTGTCCTGCAAGATCCGCTTCAACGCTATCTGCTCGCCGATGAAGTCGGCACGGGCAAAACAATCGAAGCAGGTTTGATCATTCGCCAGTTCCTGTTGTCAGCCCCAGAAAGCCAAATGGTATGGGTGGCGGCCCCGCGCCACCTACTCTCGCAGTGGAAGAAAGAACTGCGCACCAAGTTTTATATCGACACCTATCCAAATCGGGTGCGCTTCTTCACGCCCAGCGAATTTGGCCTATTACCGGACAACCCACCAGGCCTGCTTGTCGTCGATGAAGCACACCATTTCGTCAGTGGCGACATCCATCCAGACCTGCAGTGGGCCGCCGAGAGCGCACCGCGTCTCTTACTACTGTCGGCTACCCCCGCGCTAGGCCGCAGTGACATCTTGCTGCGCTTGTTGCGTCTGATTGACCCAGATTGCTACGCCGACGTCTCGCTCGAAGCGTTCCAGATCCAAATCGATCAACGCGAACGAATCGGCAATTTTCTGCGCGGTTTGCGTCCCGACGCGACGGTCGTCCTTCTGAAACAGCGTTTGCGCAACGTGCCTACCTTGTTCCCCAACGACGCGGAAGCGCAGCGTCTTGGTGACGCCATTGCCGACGCAATCGCCGCTGGCAATGTCGAAGCGACGAGGCAGATCGTGAATCTGCTCCGTGGCCACGTCGCCGACGTGCATCGTATCAATCAACGCCTGGTTCGCACGCGCCGTCGTGACGCCGTGCAGTGGGCATTCCGCCCGCGTGGACCCGTTTGCGAAGATGACGACGTGCCTGATCTCGGGCACGTGCAATGTGCCTATGTCGACGACGACCGGATGCAAGACACGGTCGACCTATTCGAGCAATGGCGCAACGATTGCGTCGCCGCGATCGATCAAGGAAATACGCCGCCGGAGACCGTCAAAGCGTATCTCCCCGCTTTATTTGATGCCTTAAGTAAGAGCGTCGATCTGTTCGGCACCTTGGTCGGCAGCTTGCCGGACGCGGTCATCGCGCCTTCCTGGAAAGCCGCGTTCCAAGAGGTGATCGGCGAAGAAGAAGCGAACGAGGGACGCTATCACCAAGTCGCTGCGCGCATCGAAGAATTTTTCCACCAGGTAGGTCGGGTGGCGCAAACGGCCAAGCCGCGTATTGCGGTTTTCGGCAGCGATGCGAACGATGTCCGTGCCTGCGCCGCCGCGCTAGCCGCGCGCCTAGGGGGGCAACGTGTCGTACTGGCCGCCGAACTGGACGACGCTGACGACATCGCCGCCATCTTCGGCACCAACGCCAGTGCCAACTTCTTGTTCTGCAGTCCGGCCGAAGAGGAGGGTTTAAACCTCCACTTCATGGATGCGATCGTGCACCTCGACTTGCCACTGTCACCAGTGCGGGTCGAGCAGCGGATAGGCCGACTGGACCGCTTCGGACGAAAACTCGGGCATTTGGAGCAGCAAGTCATCCTGCCAACGGCGCCCATCGAGTTCAGCTATTGGCACGCCTGGTACGAGATCCTCGCCAAATCCTTTCACATCTTCAATCAGCCCATCACAGATGTGCTGTTCTCGCTCGATGCTGTGATGGCGGACCTCGTACAAACGCTGCTCGTCGATGGCGTACAAGGTTTGCGCGATGCGCTTGATCGCATCCGGACGACCTTGCGCACGGAGCGGGATCGCTTGGACGATCAGCACGCGCTGGACAAGGTATTGTTGGAACAGCAGGGCGCCACTGATGCTTGTAATGCCTTGGTGCGGGTGGACCAACAAGACAGTGAAATTCGTGCCGCGACGTTGGACTGGATGGTGAAATGCCTGGGCTTCCAGTTGGCCGATGATCCGCTCAAAGTGTTTGAGGTGCAGTGGCGAGAGCCACGCATCCAATTACCGAAGCAGCCATGGGCACAGCATTTCAGCAAGCTGCTCAATACCAAACTGACCTTTGAACGCTACTTGGCGCTCAAGGAAGGGCAAGTGTCCCCGCCGCAAATCGTGCGCTTCGGCTCGCATATGACGCGTTTATTGGACAAACAGTGTCGATGGGAGGACCGCGGTACCGCGTTTGCAACCTGGCGCCACCTGCCCCAAATGGAGGACGACCTCTGGCTAGGGTTTAAGCTCTGCTACATCGTCGAAGCACGCTTACCCACCGGTCTACCCCTTGAAGAGCAGCAGAGCTTGCGCGCCCGTTTAGATACCTATCTCGCGCCGTGGCTACAAACCTTTTTTGTCGACGCCGAGTTGCAAGTCGTCACCGACCCGGGACGACTCAAGATGCTTGACCGCCCGTACGACGAACATACCGACACCAGTCTCGTACGTCGACCGGAACTGTTCGATCATCTGATGGGCCGCACCCAATTCGAAACCTTGTGCCGCCAAGTACGGGAGCACTCGGAAGACTGGCTGCGCAATAACGAGTCCTATCGGCGCGCGGTGGATGAAGCGGTCGAGCGAGGCCGCCTCGATGTACAGCGCCGCATCACGCGACTCAATCAGCGCAAGGCGAATCGTCAAAAGCGAGGTGAAACCATGGACTCGGGCTTGGATCGTGAGATTGCCCTCAATACGATGCTGTTCGATGCCTTACCGAACCCAGTCGTGCGCCTTGATGCGATCGGCCTGGTGGCCTTGAGTCGTCTAGCGCCAGAACAGTTTGGTGGCGTATGACGACCGTGTGTACCGGTGAAGCAGCTTACGCAGCCTTGCGTGATGCGCTCCAACATCCAGCCTCCGCAGCGTCGTTCACCTGCGCCGAAGTGCCATTCGAACGTCTACGCCGCGCCATTTTGGATGATGACTTAAGCCCCTTAGACCGAGGCATCCGCCTGCGTCACGCGCTGCGTTACGCCGACGCCACATTGTCATCGAGCAGTATGCGGCGTGCCGTCCCGCGTCCTGGCAGCGCACGCTGGCCAAGTCCACAGCAGTGTGAAGAGTGCGGCTTAGTACTGCGCGCGGGTGATCTTGTCGAAGCCGAACCATGGCGACCCACTTGGCTTGAGCAAGGCCGCTTCGACGTCGACTTGCAAGCCATGCGGCAGGAAGCGCGTCCTTGGATTAAACGCCTGCCCACTGCCGATTACTGGATGCAGGGCCGTTTTCATTACCAGCATTATCGTGGTCCCGGCCAAGCCCTTGCCGTGCGTGCTGCCTTACACATGCCAACTGGCGAAGCTTTGCTCGCTGTCCTGCCGACAGGTGAGGGGAAAAGCTTGGTGTTCCAAACCTTGGCGGCGGCCAATCCGCACCAAGTCGTGGCAGTCGTGGTGCCAACAGTCGCACTGGCGCAAGACCACGACAACAGTACTCAAGCATATGGCACGCTGCTCGGCAGCCATCCTCACGCTTATGTGGGCGGCCAAGACCAACAAAACGCTGAGATTGTTGATCGCATCGCCACCGGCGAACAAGGCTTGTTGTTCGCCGCGCCCGAAGCATTTGTCGGTCGTTTGCAACCGGCACTGTTAAGTGCGGCAAAAAACGGCAAACTCGCCGCCGTTGTGGTCGACGAAGCACATCTGGTTGACGCATGGGGTACCGATTTTAGAAACGAATTTCAGTTGCTCGCAGCGCTCGTGGCCGAACTGCGCGCGCAAGCGCCAGTGCATCGCCAACCGCGCCTCGTGTTCCTGTCGGCGACGGTGACGCAAATCGCCTACGACACCCTACGAAGCCTCTTTATCCCCTATGCTCCCTTGCCAATCGTGGCTGGCGCCCGTTTACGGCCCGAACCTGACACCTGGATTGCACCAATGATGCCCGACGAGGACACGCGACGCGCGCGTATCATAGAGGCCCTCATGCACGTGCCACGGCCTGCCATCTTGTATGTGACGAAGGTGGAGGATGCGCGCGAGTGGTACAAACTGGCAAAGGACATGGGTTTTCGCCGCGTGCGCGCCTTGCACGGCGAGTCGAGCGCGGCCGACCGTAGTGCCACCATCAAAGCGTGGAGCACAGGTGACCTCGATCTGGTCATTGGCACGTCTGCCTTCGGCCTCGGCATCGACTACCCTCATGTACGCACCATCATCCACGCCTGTATTCCAGAGAGCCTCGACCGCTATTACCAAGAAGTTGGTCGCTCAGGCCGGGACAACCATGCAAGCATGGCGCTGCTTGTGCCGACCATCGCTGACCAAGGCATCGCGCAGTCCGTTGCGCGCCAAAAGATTATTTCGGTCGAGAAGGGTTTAGCCCGTTGGGATGCGATGTTCCAGCGCGCGCGACGAGCGCCGGATGCGCTGACGCGCTTTTACGTGGATACGACGGTGGCACCGACGTACGACATGGACATGATGGGAGACCGTCATGAAGATTGGAATGGCCGGGTCTTGTCCTTAATGGCACGCGCCGGCTTGATTGCGTTTGCTGGCTTGCGCTTCAATCCTGACATAGGCCGCACGGAACTGGCGGTCGATACGCTCGACGATGGTCACCGCGATCCTGCTGTGTGGGCAGTTCGGGTCGAGCCGATCCGCCAGATCCTATTGAACACCTGTTCCGAACGCTCCGCCGGGATGCGCGCACTGCTCACCCAAACGCATTGCCCGAGCAAACGCCTGCAGGATCTATACGCCTTAGATAACGGCACCGAGTTACTGCCCGTTGTGCCCGCCTGCGGAGGGTGTGCGGTATGTCGCGCCAAGGACGGGCAGCATTGGTTCGCCAACTGGCCAAATCCCCCCGTCGCGCCTTGGCCTGTTGGGAAGGTCTCAGCACGCTTGCTGCGCCATCTGGACCGAGGCCGCGGGCTTATCGAGCGCGAGCGCGAAACCTTTAGCACCTTATCGCAGCGCCGCATTATTCGCGAGTTCATCCAAAGCTTGTGGGACGACGGCATCCGCAAATGTCTGGTGATCGGCGGTGCGCCCGAACCTGTGTTGCACGCGCTTGGCGAACGTCCATGGTGCACACTGCAGTCAGACAACGCTAAGCTATTGAGCAGTAACGGCCTGCCACCAGGACCAACCGTCATATGGGTCGTTGCTGGTATCGCCATCCCCGAACACCATTTCTCGCCACGCGACGCAGGCGAGGAGCGGTTCTTCATCATTCCGACTGGACTAGCCAATCCCGATCGTCCAGGACGTTTGATCGGCGATACCTTCCCGATCGCGACCTTCAATTCTCTTTACGAGTCCCTCCAAACATGAGCGTCATCAGCACTCTGGTTGCCCAACCCAACCGTATCGTCGTCGCCAGCGAATTTGTCCATAGTTTTGGCGACAAAGGTGCGCCGATGGAAAACCTGGAGCAGATGCTCTCGCCCTTACCGACACAAACTGGTCAAGGCGACGCAGACGTCGACCCGAGCGAGCGTAGTGGTACGACAATCGCCAAAGGGGTTTTGAATGAAATGCAGAAGCTCAAAATCCTCGAAATGGCCGAGGATGGGCGCCTACGCTTGAACCCTGCATTGGCCGCAAATGGGCGAAAAGCGGACTGGGCAGCACGCTTGTACGACTACCTTTTTCCGCTCATGTGCACGACCGAGAAAGCACGCGCGCATGGCCAAGACGAGTTGCCGGACGCCTTGTGCTGGTTGTTACGGCAAAATCCTACGCAGCCGCTTGGTTTTAGCGGCGGCCAACACTATGACGCCCTGAGTGGTCAAATGATCGATGGCGACCCACTGGTTGATAGCATCCGCAGCGACGCACGCTACCAAAACGCTGTGTATTGGGCCCGCTACCTCGGACTTGCCGAGCGTCTCACCATCAAACCTGTGGCCGAAAAAGTGATTCCGGATCCAGCGCGCGCCATCACAATGCGCTTGCCGCAGATCTTCGCTGACGACCGCGAACTTACCATGCAAACCTTTATACAACGTCTCGGTGTGCAAATTCCTGTGCTCGATGGGGGACAGGTGTGGAACGAGATGGAGAGCCGTCTTAAGGCAGCTACGCATGCCCACGACCACCTTAGCCAGGCAACGAGTTTCGCCCTACTACGCTTAGAGCAGGCTGGGAAAATCAAACTCGCGGAAATTTCTGACGCCGGTGCATGGGAGTTACGCGTCGGTCGCGAAACGAAATCCCCCAGCCATATCACCTATCTGGAGACCAGCAAATGACGACCCTGATGCCCTGCTGGGAAGAAGGCGAACTCCTTCACATCCTCAAACCGGATGCGGAAGAGATCGATGACCGCGTGTTCCATGCGGTGCATTGCCCGACTGAGTTGCAAGTGGGGGACTCCGCATCTGGAGCGCTGGTCACGAAGTCGCCTGAAGACCTCGTCAAAGCATTCCTCGATCCCCATCGAAATTATGTGCAGATGGCGGTCATCGGCGAGTCCGGCACCGGCAAATCGCACCTCATTCAATGGCTACGCCTCAACATCCCACGCGACCCGTCGACTGTCTTGCTGACGATTCCTCGCACCGGGACGAGTTTGCGCGGCATTATTGACCGCATCATCCAGCACCTGCCAGTCGAAGAGCGCGCGCCGTATGAAGAGCGTCTGCGCAATGCTGGTAACCATGCGATGACGCAGGCTGCCAAAGTGACGCGATTTTTGGATGCGCTGGCCCATGCGATCGAACATGGCAATGCCTCGACGGACCCAGACGACATCGACTTGGCATCGGTTTTGCCGAGCATTTTTCATGACCCCAACCTGCGTAAAGAGTTTTTTACGAAACCGGGCGGAACGACGGATCTGATCGTTCAACACATCTTTAGCGACCCGAGCAGCCGCGATCACGACGACCAGAAGCGTGAATTCAGTAAAGGTGACTTGCCGCTCGATGGCCAAAGCTATCTACGTGCCGCGCAAATGTCGCAAGACGCGATCGACTTCATCAAAGGCGACAGCAGCATGGAACAGCGCGCGATTAACATGATGAACGCGCATCGCAATGTCGCCATTTCCCAGACCCTCAACTTCTCGGCAGACCACCTGATCGAGCTGATGAACACCCTGCGGCGCCACCTAGCACGCCAAAACAAGCGCTTGATCCTATTGATCGAAGACTTTGCGCGTGTCCAAGGCATCGATACCGCACTATTACAAGCCTTGATCACGCCGCCATCGCAAGGTGATGAACGCTTGTGCGAACTGCGTTGGGCGATGGCCGTGACGACTGGTCCCTACAAACTGATCGAGGCGACGGTTCGCACCCGCACCACGATCGTGGTCGACATGGATCGGAGCTTGCCAAGTAGCTTGGAGCGCTTAACGACGGGTTATCTGAACGCCCTACGTTTGGGCATGCACAGGCTAGAGCAACTCCCGATGACCGACGCACCGCCCTCGCGTTGTAGCACTTGCCAATACCGGCCATCCTGCCATAGTGCGTTCGGTGCGGTCGATGGGATTGGTTTGTTTCCCTTCACGCAAACGGCCATTCACACGATGGCGCGCCGCACGAACTCGGTCAACAGCGATGGCACCTTCAATGCGCGACGCTACATGCGCTCGGTCCTCGAAGGGGTGCTGAAGCACGAATACGCCGACCTCGCCCAGGGCGAGTCCCCGTCGACTGATCTGGTGAATCGCATTGGTGGATCCCGGGTGTTAACGCCTGCCCAAAAGCAGATCATTCAGCAGCGCGATGGCGTCTATACCGAGCGTCGTATCGCCTTGCTCGAACTGTGGAACGGTAAGTCAGAAGTCGTCAACCTCGCCCCTGGCATCCATACCGCTTTTGGCATCCCACTGCTGAGCGATGTGGGAAGCAGTACCGTCGTAGAAGACGACATGCCCACTGAGATGACCTCGCCGGGCAGCAACCAACAACACTTGCCAAGATACGTCGACGAACTGCATAAATGGGCCAACCAAGAAAAAGTGTTGAGCTCCCCGGCCGTCAACGAACTACGCGGCCTCGTCTATGGTGCACTTGAAAGCTATATTGACTGGGACATGTTGGGTATGGAAAAGGCTGCGATGGCAAATCCAACCGCGACCAAGGCCCCTTTCCGCCAGGCGTGCATCAACTTCATACCGCAACAGACACAGCGTCTCATAACGATTCTCACGCTCGACATCGGGCGCGAAGACGCGCTGGCCTTAGAGGCCTTATTGTCGTTCAAGCACCATCAACACTGGGATTTTCCCGGAGCGCTGCAGTTGTTCACCAACTTGATGACGTCGCTAGAGCGCTGGGCCGTGCAAGTCCAACAGCAATTGCGTCATCTATTTAGTGGAAACAAGGAGTGGCAACCGGTGGCCGCGGCCGCGGAATTGCTCGTGCTAGCGCACTATGTGTGTGGCAAGGTCAAACTCGAAACCGATATCGATACCTTGGCAATGCAAATCTGGGGTCGTCCACAACTCGAGTCAGCCAAATACGCGTCGCCGACCTTAAAGCGAATCGCCGATAAATTGGCGGACAAGGTACCCATGTTGTTGGCATTCTTGCGCACACATGCTTCGGGTACCAAAGGGGGACGAGTCGGTAACTTCGTACGCATGGCGCCCGTGTTCGCGGCAGTGCGCTCACTGCGCATGCGTAGCTTGCAACTCAACTACGTACCGCCAGAAAAGTCGGATAGCGGGGACATACAAATCCTAATCGACCTGTACCGTTTGGTGAAAGAGGGACTGCCGGCCGCGGTGGAGGACGAACGCCAAGTACGCAGCGTCTGGTACGACAATCTTGTTCAACACCTTGGCGCAGAAGCCAAAGTCTCGACCCTAATCGCGGCTTTGCGTGACTTGATCGAGGATGTGGTCAAGCAAGGCGTCACTGCGGGTCTCACGCGTAAGCAGTTAGAAGAGAGTCTGACTGACGCCCGGCCCCAACTGTTCGATAATGCGCTCGGACACGGTGCCGCCATCGCGGCCGCGAACATGGGTGAGGCCTTGGTGCGTACGACGAGCATCGGCGAACATGCTGAAGCAATGACGCAACTACTTGCACGGGCCGATACTTTTATACGTACCGTCAACCAGTCTGTCGAAAACCAATATCACCAGTTTAACCAACAGGCCGGCGCTGGCTTAGCAGACAGCGAGGTGCGGATTGCGAGGTCGCTCGATGAGATCGCCCAGGCCCTCGACGTAGTGGCACAACTTCCAAGGAATGACCATGAGCCTGCTTGAACAAGTTGCCCGCACCAAGCAACGCATCTACGACTTACAAGCATTAGAGCGGCGCGCCGCGCGGGCCGCCGAATTCGAACAGCGTGCCACCACGCTAGGCGCCATCGTCACGACGCTGAAGCCGCTTTGCGTGCCGGTGGCTGTGCTCAAACAAGCTGGCATCGACGTGCCGGAACTGGACGAAGCACTGCTTGGCGCCTTGCGCTCGAAAGCCGCCGACATGAGAGCCGCGTACGCTCAAGATCGCAGTACGATGTTGATGCCTTTCCCGGGTCAAGATTTCAAGTATGTCTTTGTAAACCCATGCACGACGTTTCGGCAGAAAGCGGAGACCGCGCTAAGGAATGCCTGGTCACAGTGGGTTCACATCAAGGCGCCAGCGATTGATCAAGAGGTGTTGAAGGTTTTGTACAACGTAAATGCTTTACGCATTACCGTGACGCGTATTCAAGCGGTGCTTGCGCAAATCGACCGCCACGCGAACGCGTTGCCGCAAAGCGTCGATGATGTACAACAGGTCCTCAGGCAATGTGCACAAGCGGAAAAGGCCTGGCATGAACTCGCAGGTGATGGCATCGAACCTGACGTGCTGGCCTTCCTGCGTGCCGCTGGCAGCACAGGGGCAACTTACGAACAATTTACGCCATCGATTCTTGCTTGGCTCGATTCACATAATTTGCGGCACGTACTGCGCATTCGTTTGGGCTGACAGCGATGACGGTAGATTCTCTGACGTTGTTAGACGCTATCGAGCGTCGCGAGATGCTGTCGTTGACCTGGGGCTACGTCGACGGCAGTATGTCGCGCAACGAAGTGCTTCAACTGTTACCTCACGCGGGCGAGGACGTTGACGTCGAGGCCTTACTCGAAGACCTCATCGTGCGTCGCTTGGTGATCGAGACGCCACAACGGCGTATTCGCTCACGCTTTGCCGAGTCGATCCGTCTACTCACCCGCTTGCGTCAATTGTTCGACGGACGCCCATGGCAGGGTGCGCCGCGGCTCGTCTCCGATTTTCGTGTCGACCTACGGCGGCGTCGTTATCCGATGCGCGATCGTCCGGCGCACCAGATCGGACTCGCACACAGGCAGGTCCTTGACGACCAGGGTATGCGCTGGGCGGCGTGGCAGGCCTTAGCCGAACAACCTCCATTGGTGCTAGCAGGCTTTCAAGAACGCGCGACGATGCGCCTTCTCACAAGCAAGGGCGACACGGGCACGATTGTTACCGCAGGAACCGGTAGCGGTAAGACGCTAGCTTTTTATTTGCCCGCACTGATCCGGGTGGCGGAGCATATCGAACGCGGCGAAGCTTGGGTCAAATGTTTGGCGATCTATCCACGTATTGAACTTCTGAAGGACCAACTAGCTGAGGCCTTTAAGCGTGCACGTGGAATGGATGCGGTGCTGCTCCAAAAAGGGAAACGTCCTATTCGTGTCGGTGCGTATTTCGGTTCGACACCCAGACGCGCCACGCCAACGGAAGTAGAGTCAAAGTGGCCGGCGCGTGGCCAAGCATTCGTCTGCCCATGGCTGCGCTGTCCCGAGTGTGATGCTGATCTACTTTGGAAGCGCGAAGATTTACAGCGCAAGACTGAACGCCTCGTATGTAGTGCTGCCGCTTGCCAAACCGTGATCACCGGCGAACAGCTGACCTTGACGCGTGAAAGCCTGGGCGCCGCACCACCGGATATTTTGTTTACGACCACCGAGATGCTGAATCAGCGCATGTCGGACTTGCGTTACCGCAGCTTATTCGGGATTGGCCAATCGCCGAGCCGCCGCCCCTTATTTGCCTTGCTCGACGAAGTGCACACCTATGTTGGCACCAGTGGCGCCCAGTCGGCGCTGGTGTTGCGGCGTTGGCGGCATTTGCTCGGCGCACCAGTCGTGTGGTGCGGCTTATCGGCGACGTTGCAGGAGGCACCACGCTTCTTTGCCGATCTGGTCGGATTGAGTACTGACCAGGTTGCCGAGGTTACGCCAGCACTGCATGAGATGACTGAGGAGGGCGCCGAATACCAAGTCGTGGTGCGTGGCGACGCCATGCTTGAAGCCTCGCTCTTGTCCACCACGATTCAAGCGTCGATGCTCCTCGCCCGCATGCTGGACCCGAGCCGTGATACGCCGTCGCTTGGGGCCTTTGGACGCCGACTGTTCGTCTTCACTGACAACCTTGACGTTATCAATCGCCTCTACAACAATCTGCAAGACGCAGAAGCTTATGACATCTTTGGTCGGGAGGATCCCAATAAGCCACCGCTAGCGGCGCAGCGCGCCGGTGGTAGCGACGACGATACACAACGTGATTTGGACGGCCAGCGCTGGCGTGCTTGCGAACGAATTGGTCGCAATTTGTCCGACCGCCTCCTTGTCGGTCGCACCAGCTCTCAAGACCCCGGCGTCTTAGCTGCAGCCGATGTGATTGTCGCTACTCCCTCGCTCGAGGTCGGCTACAACGACGACCAAGTAGGCGCGGTTATTCAGCACAAAGCGCCTCGCAATATGGCTTCCTTCTTGCAGCGGAAAGGGCGCGCCGGTCGCCAGCGCAAGATGCGACCGATGACGGTCACGGTGCTGTCGGATTACGGCCGCGACAAGATCGCGTTCCAAACCTATGAGCACTTGTTCGATCCTGTGCTGCCGCCCCAGCACTTACCGGTCAAAAACGAATACGTGTTGCGGATGCAGGCTGTGTTTGCGTTGCTCGACTGGCTGAGCCAGCAAGTTCGCAATGCCCCGGCATCAGGATGGATGTGGGATTTATTGAGCCGCCCCGACAGTACGACCAATGCGCTGGTCAAGCAACAGGTGGAAGCGACTCTAACAGCCTTAGCGCGCGGTGACGCTGCGGTACTGGCATCCTTGAAAGCGCACTTGCGCCAAGCGCTGCAGATTCCGCCCGAAACCGTTGAAGCGATTCTGTGGGAGCCACCGCGTGCACTGATGCTCGAAGCGGTACCCACGCTCGTCCGACGCTATTTCCGCCAGTGGCAGCTGGTCAATCCGCAAGGCAGTGTGCGCACCGACATGCAGGTCGGCTGGCACCCTTTGCCAGACTTTATCCCGCGTAATCTATTCAGTGATCTCAGTCTGCCCGAGGTACAAGTTCACATCCCGCCCGCGACCATCCGTCATGAAGCGCGGCAGGAAGCCATGCCCATCGTACAAGCGCTGCAACAGTTGGCGCCAGGCCGTGTTACCCGCCGCTTCGCCTTTGAACGCGGCGGCTTGTATCACTGGGCCGCAATCGAGATCGAACACGATCAGTATCAATTGCCGGTCGATACCTACGCACGACAAAACGAATACCTTGGCGAGTTTGAGGGCCTTGACCACGATGGCAATCGGCAGCGCTACCCGGTGTTCCGACCCTGGGCCGTCGAACTGACCATGCCGAACACCAAGGTCGTGCTACCGACCTCGAACGCAATGCCTCGTTGGATGAGCGCCTGGACCCCGCATGGGGTGCCCTTGCGGGTTGATGTCCCAAGCAAGAGCGCTTGGTATGACTGCGTCACCGCCGTCTGCTTTCACCTGCATCGCTTCCGCGGCAGTGTCGCCGTCCAGCGCTTTACGCACCAAGTTGATGCGACGATCCGTCAGCATACTGGGGATCGTTTGGTCGACGTCCTTTTTACCGACGCGCAGAATCGCCCAGCGGCCGTTGGTTTTGAAGTCGAGGTCGATGGCTTCTATGTCGATGTGCGCCTTCCGTCTGCCCAAGCTTTGGCAAGCACTGCCTTACCAGCGGCGCTGCAGCATAGTAGTCGCACTGCCTACCTGCGTTACCGCCTCTTGAGCGCGCCGGAGCTGCCAAAGGAAGTCAATCTGCTGCAGCGCGAATGGCTATTCCAAATCTTCTTGTGCGCGCTTGTTGACCAAGCTGTACAGCAGCAGCTCACGCTTTCACAAGCGGGGGCGCAGTTGTTTGCCCAAGCAAATCCGTTACGGGCGTTTATCCAAGTCATGCGCTCCCTGTTCGCCTTGCATGAACAAGATGTGGGACAGGTCATTGAGGATGACGACGACGAGCAAGAGGATGCGCCGAGTCAGCGCATGAGCCGCTTAGAAGAGCGCCTGACGGAAAGCCTCGGGCGCCCGGAGGTCTTCGCAACGCTAAGCCGCTTGGCGCAGGAATTCGATCAGCCGGATCCTGAAGCCTATGGTAATTGGCTACGTGCGTCCATCCACGAGACCTTGGGCGAAGCGCTGCTGCAAGCGTGCATCAACACGGCGCCGCGGCACGCTGCTCTTGACACCTTATTGGTGGACATCGACACCGATCGCCCCGATGACACCGTTCGGATCTGGGTGACTGAATCCACGCTTGGTGGTGCTGGCGTCATCCAAGCCTTCGCACAAGCGTTTACGGGTGAACCTCGGGCGCTATTCCGCGCGATCGAGGCGGCGATCGCGCCGAGCGACATGGAGCTGGCCAGCTATGGTTTGCGGCAATTCGTCGATCTAGCAACCACCGATGAAAACATTCAGACGCTCGCTGCGCAACTGCGCAGCAGCCAAGGTCACTTGGAAAGCAAACAGTTGCGGGACCGCTTGTACCGCTTGTTGTCGGCGCGCGGCGTCGAAGTCAGTCACGGCTTCAGCGTTTCTTTGAACGCCAGATTATTGCGGCCTGGCAGCACGAGCGCCGTCGATCATTTGTTGGTCAAACTGACCCGCCATTGGGAAGCGCTGGAACAGCGCTTTGGCGTAGCAATCGGTCTTCGCGAATTTTGCTGTCTCAGCTTACAAGACCGAGATCTGCGTACTGACATCGTCAGCGCACTAGGGAATCTTACGAGGGCCGCCCCGCAAGACGCCGACCTCATCGCTGTGTTGAGTGGGCTGTTGTGGCCAAAGGGGATCGAGATCCGGCAACGGACACTGCAATCCTACAACCCCTTCCGACCGCGTCGCTTATCAGATCCTGCGCTAATTCGCCATCTCTTGTTGAATCCGAACTTGCCAGTGGTCGAGTTGACGGAGGAGGGCGACGATTGGTACACCCAATTCGCGCACGTGATCGCGCAGCGTGGCATCGTGCAACTGGCCGCCCCACGCGCTGCTGATCGGCGCTTACGTGCAGCCATTGTCCGCATCGTGTCGACGGCAGTCGATGTCGGATTCTTGCAATTTTTCCCCTACCTCGAGCGAGTCGAGAAAGATGAGCACGAAATGCGTGTGGTCTTCACAATACGGGAGCAGACATGAGTAGTGCAAAGCATGCGGCACGCGATTTGTTCGGGCCGGAGCAAACCGGCGCCATTCGCGACTTGTTGCAGAGTTTATTCGTCACTGAACTAGTGCGACCTAGCCCTCGGCTCTGGCTAGCCTTTGGCTGGATTTCCGACATCGAAATCGTCGACAATCGAGCACGACAATTCGCGGCCCTGCAACCGGACTGGCCAGCCAGTGGCATCCGTTTGTCCCAAGTGATGACTGCCCTGATCGAGGCCGGCGGGACCATTGCGCTGGTACTGCGCGACATCGAGCACAATCGCCAGTTCATGGACGTCATCAAACCGCTCCGCGCGCGCTTTCCTGATCAACTCAAGGTGGCATGGGGATCGGTCGTGCACGACAAAGGCATTCTCGGCGACGACTTCCTCTTGAGCGGATCGATGAATCTGACTTATAACGGCGTGACTATCAACGACGAACACCTGACCCTGCGCACTGACATGGCCTCGGTCCAGGAGTGGCGTTTGGCATTGGAACAGAAGTGGAGTAAAGCGCTCGCATGATTACCGAAGATGTACAAACGGCGCAGCACTTTGTCGACCAATTTCGTGCGCTGATCGATTTTTCCGCGTTTCCCGACGAGATCCGCCAAGAGTTCGATGCCTTGGCGCGCACGGCGACTAGCGAGCGCTTTCCCGGTGCGATGCTGATGCTGCCGCGCGTCGGCAAGCGTAGTCTCTACTATGCCTTAGCCAACGATGCTGCCGAATGGCGTCGCTTACGCCCGCTACTGATCGCCTATGTCGGGCCAACGCTAACCTCCTTCCAAGGTTGGCCAGAACCTTTATTGCCGCACGCGATCGCTGCCGAGGCGCTGCTGTCCACTGCCGGCTTCCACGTGGTAGCACGTCTGGTCCCAGGCGAGGACGACAAAGTCCAACGGTTCACGCGCCGCAGTTTCGAGCGCATGGTGGGGATGGTCGTTGCAGCGCCGACTACCACGACCGCCGTCCCGCAATCGACTGACCGCTTGCTGGCACATTTTGCCGATTGTTTGAACGGGAACGATTACGCCAGCGCGCAGCAGATCCTCGAGCAGTGTGAGCGTGAGCTGCGCGTCGATGCGCTGAATTTACTTTTCCTGCGCGTTCGTTTGCTGTCCTGGTTCGGCAACTGGCACGCGATCGTCGACATGCCCGAGTTCCGTTCCCTATGCCACACCCGCCGCCCGCAAGCCGTCACGGCAGCGCTACAGGAGGCGGTCTATCAGGTCTGGGTGCATCAGCAAGGTGACATCCCTGCGCTCGGAACGGTCTGGACCGACCAATTACGGCCTGACTTCCTGAGTTTGCTGCAACTGCCGATTCTTCCCAGTGCATCGCGAGGCGTACTGACACTGTACGCGCTAGAGGCACTGACAGTGACAACCCGCAATCGTACTTTGGAAGCGGCGGTGTTGGCACAGGCCGCCGTGATTCCCGACCTCATCGATGCCTTGACTGCAAATGGGCGCACGGGAGACGAACCGACGTCCGAACCGGCGGCCCCGGCGGCACCTGCCGCTACGCTACCGGCTGCGCAACAAGCTTTAGTCGAGGCTGAGCGCAGCAACACGCTCGAGACCATCGCACGCGCTTTGCTGTCGATCGAAGCGCTGAGTGCCGATGAGCGCGCAAATCTGTTGGCGTCAGCGCCGTTTCGCTCGCTATGGCAAAGCCTTGAGGCGGAAAACCACAGCGCGCCACCCGCCACCTGGCAAGAGTGGTTTAAGCGTCTGGACGCGCCAGAATTCACTGACGCCTTGCACGTGTTAACGCACGCTGTGAGCGAATGGCCTGCTGCGCTCTTGCAAGACCCAGTCGACATCGCAAGCTTTGAGCGGGCTTTGCAAGAGGTCCCCGAAACGTCGCCCGCTTCAGACCGCCTTGCAGATGCCTTGCCCGCCCTAGTCAACTGGACGCTGCAAGATCCAGCTTTCCCGCGACCGAGCATGCTGCCCGTGTACGACACCCTACTGTTTCACTTGATGGTGGGGGTGCGCCGCTCCAGCGCCGTGTTCGAGTCGGCGGCCGTTCTCATTCGCGCACTGCTGTCCTTGGGTCTGAATCAGAGTCGCTACCGCTCACTGCTCGACGACTGCCTAATGTTAAATGGCGAGGCGATGTCGAAGCGGACGGTGTATTGGATGCTCGACGTGCTGGAAGAGACCCTCCTCAATCCCTGTGCCAACGAAGAAGCACGGCGTGCGTTTTGGTACGCCGCTTGCACGCGCTTGATGCAACTGAAGGCATTTTTCAGCCCAGGACAAAAAATTGTCTTCGACAGACTTGCCACAGACTTGGGTTGGCCGGCGCAGTGGGAGCAGGAAGAGCGCCTTGCCAAAGTGACGGCGGACTCGCAACGCCAACTCTTGCAAAGCGCACTCGACGGCAGTTTTGTGGCGATTTACACCTTGACCGAATCGGCTGCGCGACAAGCCACCACGGTGCTCAAGGAATTGGCACCGACCTTGCGCGTCGAATCGTCACATGACAAGGTCGCCTCAATCACACTCAAGAACCTCGCACATCAGGCTGACATCTTCGTGATGGTTGCCGCATCGGCAAAGCACGCTGCAACCGGATACATCCAACAAGAAAGGCAGGGCAAGCCGACTCTCTACGCAAACGGAAGGGGTTTCTCAAGTATCGTACGGGCCATCGAAAACCACGTCCTGGGCGGCGACTGAACAGCGTCTCACCTGCGTTATTGAGCGTTTGCCAAGGAACGATCGTCTGAAAAGATCTTCGTGAAATCCGTCGGCAACCGGCGTAGAGCGCTTAACTAACCTAACCGTCAGTTATCATGAAAGCAATGACTGGACACAGCAAGCACTAGCGCGCTTCGAAACAGCCAACAGCAAGATTGTTGTGTCGCTGTGCTGTCGAGGCTGATCAGGAATTTACTGCGCCACGACCATGCGCCACTAAGTATCAGGCTGTAGCCACAGCTTGCTCCAAATTTTGGAGCAGCATCAAGATTACCTGATTGTTGCGCGAAATGATGGAACTGGTGAAGAGCAGCAGGCCAGTGATCAGTTCGCTCAACTCGTCGAGCGAAGACGATTGCGAGAGCCGGCTTTCAACCTGCGTCAGCGTCGCGAGCGTATCCGCCTGACTGACCGGAAAATCCGGACGCGCCAAGCGTTCCGCTTCGATCAGCAGCATGCTTGCACGCGCACGCAGCGCATACTCTTCCGTAAGAAGCGCATACGCAGATGTCGCCTTCGAATCAGCGGGCGAGGCGGCCGTATGTTGACGCAAGGCTTGGTGAATGGCTTCCGACATCCGCATGACTTGAAGCGCAATGTCGCGCACGGAATCAGCAGAAGAGAACGCTTGGGTTGCCGTAATGTGCTGCATCGATGCTCCGTTCAGAAAAGTGATGACAGAAGAGTGGTCTCGCTGGATCCGCCAAGAGCGCCCAACGAAACCGGTCGCCATTGTAGCCGAAGGCGCACGGCGCACAGATTCATGCGCGTCTACTTAACGTGCTTGACTTTCGCACGGTCGCGCTACTTCGACAGACAGCAGCGATCCCCGCTTGCTTGGCGCTCGACCGATACCTTGGTCAAAGCGGGCAGAAAGTCGGCTAGTTCGACGAAGATGAAGCGACAGAGATTTTCCAGCGTTGCCGGACCCAATCCTACAATCTCATCCAGAAAGCGGTGATCGAGTTTTTCGCGCACTCGCTCGATCTCCCGTCGCACGAAGCCCAGGTCCGCCACCATCCCGTTAGCGTCCGGCGTCCCCGCCAAGGTGATCTCGGCGTGATAAGTGTGGCCGTGGATCCGGCGACTGCCCTCAGCGTCGACGTCGCGCTCTAAGGTGTGCGCTGCTTCGAAGAAGAATTTTTGGCTGAGTTCGTAGTTCACTGCGCCCCCGCCGTTTTCATAAAACCTTCGTAACCAGTCCGGCGCAACTCGCAAGCGGGGCATGTACCACAGCCATAGCCCCACGCATGCCATGTCTGACGATCACCAACATAGCAAGTGTGGCTCTCTTCGCGCACGATCTCTAAGAACGCTGCACCACCGAGTTCTTGCGCCAAGGCCCAGGTCTGGGCTTTGTCGAGCCACATAAGCGGGGTCTCGATAACGAGCGGGTGCTCCATGCCCAAACTGAGCGCCACCTGCAGCGCCTTCAAGGTGTTGTCGCGACAATCGGGGTAGCCCGAATAGTCGGTCTCACACATCCCACCCACGAGGACTTTGAGCTCACGTCGGTAAGCCACTGCCGCCGCATAGGTAAAGAACAGCAGATTCCGTCCCGGCACAAAGGTATTCGGCAGACCGTTCTTTTGCATCTCGATGGCACGGCCCGACGTCATCGCCGTGTCACTAATGGTCGACAGCAGTCGCATGTCGAGCATGTGGTCTGCGCCTAATTTGGCGCTCCAGGCAGGGAACTGCGCACGCAGCGCCGCCAAAATCTCTTGGCGGCAGGCGAGTTCGACCGCATGACGCTGGCCATAATCAAAGCCGATCGTCTCTACGTGCTCATAGCGCTGTAGCGCCCACGCCAGGCATGTGGCCGAATCCTGGCCACCCGAAAACAGTACCAATGCGGTCGTCATCATCACGCTCCTTAGGCAGCCGCTTTTTCGAGGCTGCGTAACAAGCGCTTAACGGTACGCACCAAGTAATCGGTCAAGAAATTGATATCGGTCGGCGTGTTCTGAATGCCGTTCCAATTGGGCTTCAGCACCTCACTCAATTCCCACTGACCGTGGGTCCAGGCAGTGTACGGTTTCAAGGCTTTGAGCCCCACCACGAACTTATCGTAATCGCTCGCGCAACTCGGTAACGCCGTCGAGCACAACTGCTCCATCACGAAGCCCATGGCCACCAGGCCAGCGCCATGACGCAAGCGTGAGGTCTTCGGATTCATCCCTTCCCACTCTGCCGCAAAGACGTGTTTGATGGCCAGGAAGTAGGCATTGAAGAGTTGGAAGGCCTTCTCTTCAAGTTCGACCAGTCCTTCAGGGATGGCGCCACACTCTTGGATCAAACGTCGCACCGCGCCATCGGACGCCGAATTCATGACGATCTTTTGAATCGCCGTGTCGCTCAACACACCCTTCGGGTTCGTATGTTGGCGAATATCCCCTCGCAGCGCCGAGTCTTCACGGAAGTTCAGGCGATCCACCAGGCGTGCAGCGAATTTGCGCGCCGTGAAGCGCTCCGGCAAGCCTTCGACGTTCGGCAACAGTTCATAAATCAGCGCTTTGGGCAGAGGGCGCGTATTGTTGATCAAAACGAACTGCTGGCGCAGCTCGTTATAGTCCTTACAGACCAAGGCTGATACGAAGACTTGAAAACCTGGTTTGCGGATGCCGGACAGGGCAGTCAAACGCTGTTGGCCATCAACCACGAAGCCTGGGCGGGGTTGATCTTCCGGCACGCTAATGGTGACGTCGACAATGCCATTACCGAGGTCGCTGACCTCGACACTGCCGAGGAAGGCAACGATCACGGCATTCGGCAGCAGCGCATCTTCGCGTCCCAGGTAATCGCGGATTTCCTTGATATGGGGCGCCACCTGATGGCGCTGGAACCCTTTGAGTTCGCCGTTATCTTGGCGGCCGACGCGGTCGATTTCGGAGAAGCCCAGCACATCGGCCGGTTCAGCCGCGAAGCAGAAGACGTCGTGGCCCTCGGCCTGTTTCGCACGGATGGCTTTGAATTGATAAGTTTTCACTGGGACTTCTCCAGGATGCGTTGAACGTGTTGGTGATACACGCCGAGGTTGTGGAAGCCGCGGCGGCGGTTGCGGTTGGCCGAGCGGAAGATGATGACCTCGACGCCGATTTGGGTGCAGATATCACAGCGGCAGTACTTCCAAGGCGCTGCTGCTAAGGTCCGCTCCACCTGCACTCGGGTTTTAATTAAACCTTTCGCGTGCTTGTCGCTGTCGCCCGCCAGCGTCAAAAATTGCTGGTAGTCCATCACCGCATCGACGGTGGCATGTAAAGTCTCTTGGCCTAGATCGAAGCGGCGCAAGGCTGTCAGCGCACGCTCTTCGCGCTTGACCAAGTCTTCAGCGTTGAAGATCCCTTGCTTGATACCCTGCATCAAACGGCTGTTTTCGATCGCTTGTGGAATGCGGATTGCAGCATAGTACTCGAGGCTACCGTCTGACTTAGGCACGTAGTAGTTCGCCTTTTCGTCCATGAAGGCGCGAATTAAGGGCGAGGTCGAATCAAAACTGGTGATGCCGTAGCCCGTGAAGTGCTGGATCGAGTCGGCCTTGGCAAAGCCCAGCAAGTGGATCTTCGTCTCCGGTTTGATGACGTCACGAAGCGCGCGCAAGACTTGGTGGATCACATCGACTTTCAATGGGACTAAACCACCGATCGCGAGGTAGCGGTAACCCATGTCTTCGAGTTGTTTCGCTGCTTGCGCAATGCTGTGTGGCGACCAGCCTTGTACCGCACCCATGGGCTCGAACGGCATGCCATGTTCCTGGCAAATGCGCAGGAACTCGCGCGCATTTTCCAAGGTCAAGTCAAAGCGGAAGCGGACGTCGTCCTCCACCGCTTCACGTGGCGGGTTGTCGGTCTCGCAGGCGAAAATAATGTGGTCAGGTGACACGCCATGCGTAAAACCTGCGTCCGCATAAAACTCGAACACCTCGCGCGGCGAGTACGATGGCTTCTCCTGCTGGACATAGGCGAACGCACCGCAATCGCCCATCACCATCGCATCTTTGTACTTCGGGCCATTTAAACGCAAGAAGGCGCGCACGCCATCGCGCAAGAAGCGGTGCCGCTCGGCGGTTGCGTAGCGGACCTTGGAGGAGGCGACGCCTGGCGCTGGCACCACGGCGCTCATCGCGACCAGCAAGCCATCATACGGTGTCGGCTGCATGATCTCATGCGCATAGCGATCATCCCAGTAACGGCGCCGCGTTGGCGCGTTGCGATCGTTAATAAAATCGTACTCAGGATCGACGTAGTCCTGGGTGTCGGAGTAAAGAAACTTCATTTTCTTGCTTCAGTCATGTAGGCGCGGATTAAGGCTTCTTGCAGGCGCCGCTTACCTTGGGGCGTGCTTTCGATGTCGTTCCAACGCAGTCCGTTAAATTCCCATACCCCAGAAGTCCAGCGACACAAAGGCGCCACTTTTTCCACTTCTTTGCGCACGGCTGCGTACGACTCATTGGCGCCCGACAGGCGCGCATAAATGCAGTCCATCAGCATACCCATGGCCACAATGCCAGCCGAGTGCATCAAGCGGCTTTGACGCGGGTCTTTGCCCCAGGCCTCTGGGAACACGTCGCGCACAACCGACCAAAAGGTGACCAGGATCGTGCACATCGCGTCGACGTCGCCCGGATCCGTATCGGACGGCTTATAGGGCGCGAGCGCCCCCAACGGATTCGACAAGCTGTGACGAATCATCTCGACCACCGCGGTGTCCGTGATCACGGCGGTCGCCTCGTCCTTCTTGTCGGACGGGCGCTTGATCAAGTTATAAAAGGGCGACTTGTTGTTGCGGTTGAGCCAATTACACAACTCACTCGGCACTTTTCGTTTGCGCAGGTCCCGCGGCAGCAGCACGTTGCGGGTTTCTGGCAGCAGCTCGTCGATCAAGCGGCGCGGCAGGGGTTTGGCTTTATTGACCAACACGAACTGCTCGCGCTGCACCTCCAAATTGTCCGAGACGAAGGCCACCACCGGAACCGGGAACGATTGATTGGTCGAGCGCGATAAGGCCAAGGAGCGCTGTTGGCCATCGACGATCCAGGCGACGCGGTTGCCTGCCTCGAACAGCGGGATCGTCAAGGTCCCGGTCTGGCCGACCCCTTCATCCTTGTTTGGCCGAGTCCCGCGCGAGGCCGTAAAGCGCACATCAGGCGACATTGCTAAGATGATCGAATTGGGGAACAATACATCCCCTTGGTCGAGGTAGTCAGCAATGCTTTTCACGTGCTGCTGAATCTCTGGTCGCTGAAAGCCTTTTAAGACCTCATGCGCATCACGCTCGACCCGCGAGATGTCCGCAATTTTCAGGATGTCGCCGCCCCGAATAAAAAAGGCATACACATCGAGGCCGTCGCCTTGGGTCGTGTGCAGCGCCCGGACCACGAGTGCTTGTTTATCCATAGGTGCCAGTGCGATCGTGACGTTCTTCTAGGATGAGCTGACGCAAGTTGCGAAAGCGCGATTGTTCACACGCGACCAAAGCGTCATCCCGCAAGTAGCGCAGTAGCGCCGTCGAAGAACCATGTAAACGTTCCCAGTTCTGCCGCAACAGAGCAATGATTTCCTCATCCGTTTTGCGCTGGCGCTCAGGCAAACTGGGCTTATGCAGCGCGGCCATCGCTGCGCTGACCCGTTGCCGAGCCGCGTCGCGCGACAATGCATGTCCTTGCAGAGCAAGGACAAAGTGGCGTAAGGCGCGCTGCGGAAAGTCGCTGCGGGTGCCGGCATAGGCCGGCAATCCCTCTAAGCGATCGTCATAGGGGAGGGCGGCTGCTTGCAAACGCGCCGGCAAGTTCGACGCCCCGTGCGCAGACGTCAGAATGCGTAAGCGCTCGAGCGACGCATCATCTAACTGTGCCAATTCGCTTTCTAACAAACCCAAATATGCAGATGGTACCGCCAGCAACACCAGCGCCTTCGAGGACGCCATTAAAGCGGTCAGCGAACGATCTCTCCCGAACGCCTGCACCAAGGCTTGCCACCAATCAGTCGGCGCTTTTTTCAAGCGCAACAGGCAACGGTATAAGCCGTTGTTAGGCGTGGCTGATGTCGTAATGTCGTAAGAGGGGATGCAATCTTCGGCGTTCAATAAGCCGTGGCCGGCAGATACAATGTACAGCGGGGCCGCTAGCTGCTGCGCGGTCCGTCTTGCTTCCGTCATCGAACGTCCCCCGTACAGCGCCGCCGCCGGCACCAATGCCATCGCGTCGACGGCTTCTACCTGCTGCTTCCACTGCTGCGCTAAAGCCTCCAGCGAGTTGGTATGCTCGGTCCCCTCGAGTGCCAACACTGTTGGCACTTTCTTTTTTCTGCTCGTGCAACTTGTAATCACGATAACGTCGTGGACCTGAGTCATTGTGAAATTGCCAAGCTAAAAGATGATGTCAGTAAAGGAAAGAAGCCCATCCGTATTTTCTCACTTGCTGCACTTAATTGCTAGATGCGCCACGCAAACGTCTGCAGTTATTTTGCGATTTCAGATGAGTAGCAACGCATAAGTGAGCCGATACTGCTCGTTAAGGGACCTTCATTTCCCGCTTGCCGTCGCCGTTCGAGCTGCTCAAGATCGCACCGAACTGCTGCTAGGAGCGGCTTGGTGCGCCTGACAAATTTACTCTGCATATCGCGAAAGGATCACCGAACTGACAAGCGAAAGGAACGCTAGACCTCCGTCTGTTGGTCCTCGTGCCGCATGTGCAAGACACGAAAGCGACGTCACCGGCTAGCACCCAGCAACTTATTTACGCATCGATGAATAAG
The DNA here is from genome assembly GCF_056399665.1 of Massilia sp. 01N410. Lineage (NCBI taxonomy): Bacteria > Pseudomonadati > Pseudomonadota > Betaproteobacteria > Burkholderiales > Oxalobacteraceae > Massilia > Massilia sp. 01N410. Next base: position 309,407 of record NZ_JBFTRV010000004.1, read on the forward strand.
ATTTCCTGTCGGCATCTTATTAACTCTGATAAAGTTTTGTTATTAGAAATAAAACATGGAGTAAATGCGTGGAGAGCTCACCTTGGATGTTTCTGCCTGCGGTCCTGGTCATCGCGATCATTGTGGCGGTCGGCTACTACTTGCATCAGGGCGTAAAGAGCGAAGCACCTGGACCCCAAGGCCAAAGACCCTACGGCGTCCATGGGTGGTTAGCCTTCTATATCGGCGCGTCATACTACCTTGCGCCTCTGTACTCGCTCGGGAGCCTCAACAACGAACTGTCCCGCGCAGAAGTCGCTAACGCGATACTGACGACGCTGGCCGCATGGGAGAACTACAAGGCCGGTGCCTGGCTGCTTGCGTTCGCCTCGATTGCCGTGCAGTGGCGTGCCGCTTGGCTCCTGAAGAACCGCTGGCAGCCCTATAGCATCCGCTTCGTCAAGATCGTCTCACTCGCCTTACCGCTCATAGTCGTCGTCGGCGACATCACTTTGGGGATGGTCACGCTGGACGTCATCGACTCAGAAACTGCCCTCAAGGGCATCATGACGGGCCTGGTGCGTGGGCTTATCTGGGCGGCATACTTCCAGTTCTCGAAACGGGTCAGGAATACGTATTACCCGGTCAACACAAGGGAATTGGTTTCGCCGAACGACCCTCTACAATCCACTGACCCTGTCGCCTCAAGGACTTCTGCATCTCCAACCCCTTCGGCAACAAGCAGCGTTGTGGCCGGTCAAGCACTTGGCCGACTGCCAGATCAGTCTGAAGCGATCATCGTAACAAGCCCACAGACCAACATTGAAGATCACCTGTCGCCGCCGCATTCGCAGGTAGTGCCGGTACCGACGCGCCCCGCCGCAGTGCTGGTCGAGGACGACGCGCTCTGGGCCGCCGCCTTGGCGGAACTGGAAGAGGGGCGACGCCATGCGGGGACTTGGGCGCGCTCTTTCTCTGCAGCCAATGGCGACGAGGCCAAAGCGAAGGCCGCCTACCTTCGCGAACGCGTGCATCAAATGCATGAGGAAGTCATGAAAGCGAGACAAGCGGCTGAAGCAGAAGAGCAGGCACTTATTACGGAAGTGGAAAATCGTCTCGCCATTGCCACGAAAAGATTCCTTGCAGGCAGTCGTATGACGGAAGATGAGATTGTGACGCTCGTAACTGCATCCGATAAGGACGATACGCTGACGCGGTTGACCGACCGGATCCGAGGAAACACCCTACTGCATTTGTGCGCCCGCCATGGCCTGTACGAAGCGGCGTTAACACTTTTACGCAACGGCGCTAATCCAGACGCCGGCAATGGTAACGGTCAAAAGCCATTCGATATGGTCGCGCCAGACACGCCGCTCGCCTTAGCTTTACGCCCGGCTTAGCCTGGTGAACTACCAGCGATGGCTCATCCAGCCTTAAGCCTGACTGGCCGCTCGAGCGCGACCTAGAGATGGCTCATCAGTACTAGGTACAATAGCGACTTCACCGAAGCGTGCCAACATGCGCGCCTCTGCCAAGCGAAGCCACGGTCGCGCCGACGACTGCGCGTCCGTGGTGTCATTGGTCTCAGGCTAAACGGTCCGATGAGGTCTAATTGGGACGCGTCGCACGACCGCGCCTGGCCAGTTGCAGACGTTCAGACTGGTGCAATGTACAGTGTTTTTAAAAGATGGCGCTCACATCGACAAGGAGCAAGATGCAGTACACCGTAATATATATTTTGACCCTCGTGATCGCTAACATGGTGGTCGCTCACTTTGGCCCTGTATCGACGCCCGTGGTGGCGTTCGTCCTCATTGGTTTCGATCTTACCCTGCGTGATCGTCTTCACGATCAATGGCAGGGCCGTCAGTTGTGGCCGCGCATGTTGGCGCTGATTGCCAGCGCCGGCGTGCTGTCTTACGTCTTGAATCCCATGAGCGGCCCGATCGCCATCGCCTCGGTACTCGCTTTCAGCCTCGCTTCGTTGGCGGACGCGGCCGCTTACCAAATGTTGGCAGGGCGCTCCTGGGCCGTGCGTGCCAATGGTTCCAATGTTGTCGGCGCCGCGGTCGACTCGCTGATCTTTCCCTTGGTCGCGTTCGGTGTCGCGTTGCCGTCGATCGTGTTCGCCCAATGGATCGCCAAAGTCGTCGGCGGCATGCTGTGGGCGTACGTGATTTCCAGAATGGGGAGTCTGGCCAGGTCGCGCGCGGCGTAACTGTGGGTTCAGTCGTGCCAGCACAAGCAGGTGTAGAGAGTCTTGGCGCCGCGCTTATGGATACTGAGCGAGGTATTCCTGCCGCCCGTGCCGTACTGGCGAAGTACCACTAACATACGTGGCGAAGCCCCGGCCGCGTCGGAATAGCGTTCTGTCGCAAGTTCACTGCGCAGGACGCAGGCGGGAGTAAGAATTTAACATGGCCTTCCCCCATCCATACGGACACTTCCGTTAAGCGCATTTTAGATTTTCAAACTGTACCAGGCTGATGTACCCGATAGTGGAATGACGGCGGCGTGGATTGTAGAACCTTTCGATGTAGTCGAACACATCAGCGTAAATCATCCTTGGTCCGGTAATGCTTTTTGCTTAGACGCTCAGTCTTGAGCGTCGAGAAGAAGCTCTCCATTGCAGCGTTGTCCCAGCATTTGCCACGACGGCTCGTGCTGCAAACAATGCCGTGCGATTCAAGCAAGCGCTGGAAGTCCTCGCTCGTATATTGGGAACCTTGGTCCGAATGATGCAACACAGCGCGAGGCCGGCCACGGCGGAAGATGGCCATCAGTAGGGCGTCTATCACCAACTGCGCGATCATCTTCGGTTGCGTCGACCGGCCCACCACACGCCACGAGTACAGGTCCAGGACGACAGCAACAAACAGCCAGCCTTCGCCAGTACAGACGTAAGTAAAGTCGGCTGCCCATTTTTGGTTCGGGCCGGTCGCCTCAAATTGCCGATCCAGCAGGTTCGGCGCGATGGCGTGGACTGGCGAATCGAACTTCCCAGGCGCACGACGTCGCTTGTGGCGGGCGTTGATACCGGACGCTTTCATCAGTCGCGCCACGCGGTTCTCGCTGCAGGAGAAACCAGCATCGATCGGGTCTCGCACTATGCGGCGAACCATATGTGCCATCGCTGGCTTCGTGGCTGTGCTTGATTGCTTTGAGGAGCTTGGCATTCTCGCGCTCATGCGCACTTGCGGGACGTCTAAGCCAGTCGTAAAAACCACTGCTCGATACGCCGAGTAGACGGCACATCATTCGGGTTGGCCAGATGGTTCGATATTTGGCGATGAAGCCGTACTTCACTTGAGGTCGGCTGCGAAGTAGCCGAACGCTCAGTATGTCGCGCTCCGTCTTGAACTTCGCCAGCTCACGCCGCATGCGCCCATATTCCTGGGCCGATACCTTCTCGCGTCCGACCGCGACCTCTGCATCGACATTGGCATCTCTGCACCATCGTCCCAGCAAATTGACACCGATGCCAAGGTCGCGGGCTATTGCCACCTTGCTCGCACCAGGCTGGCCTACCAGCTTGACTGCTTCGCGCTTGAACTCTTCTGAAAAACCCCGTCCTTCACGTGCCATGTAATACATCTGATAGGAACATCATACCTATCGGAAGTGTCCGTTGTGGTGGGGGAACGCCAGTTACCTGTCGAGTTTGAAAGCGGCATTTAATGAAGCATGAATAAAAACCTGAGGTGACTCAATATGTAAATCAGAAAGACCGTTGTGCTAACGGCTCGATCCGTCCATTAACGCGCATGTCAATCATGTCTTAAATTGCACTATTTGCGCGAATTATAGTCAATTATAGTTTTCCATAGTCCGTTTAATGGTGCAAATTCACACGCAATTTTCCAAATTATAGCGAATTATAGTTTTCCATAGTCTTTGTAAATTCTTTTAAAATCAATGGCTTACGAAATTCCTTGCGTGATCAAAAACGATTGTGGAAAATTTCTATGTAATTATTTTGATGCGTCGGTAGAGCAGCATCTGCATAGACGTTATTTCTACGAAAGATAAAATTATGCGCAACGTGACTATTATTCCTTCTGGTAATTTTAAAGGGAAACAATGTTTTAAACTTATTGGGCCGTACGGAGAGATACATGCGTTCGAATTTTTTATTCGACGCTTACATGAGGAGGGGTATGCTCCAAATACAATAGCGATTTATAAATCTAGCATTGCCTATTTTCTAGATTATATGTTCGAGGCGCAAAACACTTTTCAGAAGCGTGGTGTGATGCGGATAGATAAGGCACAACTGAAGAAAATTATTTACCATTGGGCGGAATACCTGACCTTTGGAGAAAATTCCGGTGACCCTATGGTTAAGGAAATCTCCACTTTGATGCCATCGCCTATGGTCACCTCAAAAACTTCTTCGACCTATCATGCAGGGTTGAAAAAATTTCTAGAGCTTTCAGATGAGATTCAGAAAGAACATGAAGACCTTAGCAAACTTGGTGTCATAAATGATTTTGAAAACAGGCTAGAACATTTATTTTCCAACATAGGTCAAGTTAAGTTGAGGCCGGCTTTAGAGCGTGTACGGATGGCTGCTTCATCGATGTTGCCAGGGGTAATCGCGAACGGAGCAAAGACGAAAAAGGTTACTGTTCTGAATGAATCTCATTTGTCCGTTATAGATGATAATAGAGTCACAATTTTTCCATTCGATCGATTCAAAGATTTTTACGATAACTTACTAACGTATCGAGACAGAGCATATTATAACTTTCTTGGTGCAAGTGGTGCGCGCGGGCACGAGGCTCGCCAGATGCTTTGGGCGGATGTTCGTCCTGATGAGCGTGAAGTTTTTCTTGTAAATCCTGGAAGCAGAATTAACCATTCAAGTTATCTAGCATTAAGCATCGAACAACGAAATAAATTGGCGTGGAAAGGTCGCGAGAGTCCTGAAACGTTTTTGGTTGAGCCTTTTGCTTCGCTATTCTGGCAGAATTTAGAATTATATTTAAAACATGAGTACATACCACATGGGCGACACGATTTTGTCTTTCAAGTCCTGGAAGGTGATACACGTGGTGATCCGTATTTTACGGCAGATCACAAGAGTTGGGAGGGAGTGTTTAAACGAGCTTGCAGACTAGCTAAAGTTCCTTCAAACGTTAGAGGTGCTCACTCTCTTCGACATTCTTACGGCACATATGCACTCAATTATTTTCCGTTGCCAAATGGCGAGTTTGGGTTGCCGATTACGATTGTGAGAATAATGATGGGGCACAAAGATCTCAAGGCAACTCAGCTATACGCACAAAAGGACAGGGATATATTGAGAGCTCAACTGATAGCAGCAGAAAGTTTTTCTCGCAGTATTCCCGGAAGTATGCAGTCAGCAAGCGAACTGCAAATCAAAGCATTGCTGAGCAGTGCGAAAAAACTGGGTTGGGATGGAGAAGTTTAATTCCAGATATGAAGGCGCACTTAATTGAACCATTGCTGTTCGAGGAGAATCTGCGCTTTCTATTACATCATATTTTGATGGCTTTCTGAAGCTATTACAGCTTCAGAAAGAATCCCAAATTTTAGCTTAATTAGCTCAGGCCGGAAGCCGGAGCGATCAAGATTTCTATTTTGCTATATGAAAAATTTAACCGATCAAGTAATTATTCATGTACATGGCCCTGAATTGGATCTGGCCATTCGAAAGGCTCTGTCCGCAACTTCAGACGCACTGCTGCAGGCGTATGATCTTGTTGGTGTAGATCTACACTCGGGTGTCACTTCCAAGACAAATATTAACGGAGCGTTTTCAAAATATGTCTGTTTAAACGTGCTGGGCCGCGACAGGGCTCTTAACGACGCTTATATCTATAATGCCTGCCGGATTCTATCGTATAAATTTAAATTAGTTGATAAGGATATTTTGTCCTATTACGAAACATTTTGCGGTGTCAAAGATTTTGACGCTATTCCAATCAAGCCATCGCTCTTCCCAAGGATAAAAACTGGCATAGGAATATTTTTGTTGGCTCTGCATTGTGAGAAGATAATAACTCTTCCTCGAAACTACGCTTGGCCGACGAGTCGGAGTAGTGGAGGCCGCACGAGCGAAGCATGCGAAAAAATTTTTGCGCGGAGCGAACTCATCAGTTTTGTTCGTAGCGCTCACCGTGAATTGGGTGAGTCGCCTGATCCCGCATTCGACTCAGTTGCTCGAACTGAGAAGTCCATCGCCTGGTACCTGACAAACGCTACGCGCCTGATAATTGCACTTGGTTGGCACCGGCCAGAGGATGTAAATCTCAGCGAAATGCTCGAACTTCGCTCTGTCGAACTCGGCAGTTCGATTGATGCATCCGTATCGGTACAGTCAACGCTTTTAGACACGCTTTGCCGCAAGTTTGGTACGCGTTGTCGAGTTTTGCCTGAAGACTGGACAAATGCTTTTGAGTCGCGCCAAGGTGGGAAGCGAGATAAGTTCAAGCAAACGGTTTCCTCTGAAATCGCGGTGAATGACTTGCCAGTGGCGGAGAGCGACGCTGAACTTCTTAAGCGTGTAGCAGGCCTAAAGCCTAGCTCCGCAGAACCTAGTCGTCTCGAGAAACTGAAGAAAATTGCAGGAACAGATTTTGATGTGATAGCGAATGCATCTGTATGGATAAAAACGCAAAAGCTTTTTCTGGAAAAAGTTAAGAGGGAAAACCCTAAAGCGGCAATATACGCTTTAGGGCTTTTGAACTTATATTTGTTTTTTTATCTGCCAGCTTGGTATAAAAGAAATCCTATTGTTTCGCTGAAGTTTCCTGATGCTCCAAATAAATTGAATCGCACCGCCTTCATATCGCGGATCCGAAGCGACTTGCTAGGATTGCCGTCTACCCTGATGGATTTTGTTGAGGCGCGCCAAAAATTGACTAATACGGCTGATTCTACTATATATGGATACATCGGAGCGATTGAAAGTTTTTTCAATTTTATCGAAGTCTATTCGGATGAGCTCGAGGGGGCAAGTGGATTCACTCAAGTGATTTTTAGTTACGACTATCCCAGTGCTTATCGGCCGTCAATTACCAATAAATCGCCAATCCCGAGGAAGCTATTTGGTATATTTGTGGCTTATGTCGAAGAATTAAAGAGATACATCGATCGCATAAACGAAAGAATTTTGGATCGAACAATAACTAATGATGATATGGTAAGCATAGTCGCAATCAATAATAGATGCGTTGATACAAAACATCCCATTTTGGCGCGAGTGATGGGCCCCTCTCCTTATGTGGAGTTGGAAGATAGACGTATCGAAATTAGATACCTTCCGTATTTTCCCGATCGTGAATGGTATATGGTTAGGGATAAGGGAATGTTAAACCTTATCAAGCCGCACGCGATTAACCAAATCTTAGTGGCTCTGTATACTGGGATACGCCATAATCACATTCAGTGGCTCGACGCCGATAGGTTTGATATTTTTTGTGAGGATGACGAAAGCTTTAGTAAGCTATTAGTTAATACGGACAAAATGATGAAAAAGGATTGGACGCCTGACGTCAACGGACGTGTTATCCAAATATTGCGTAGTCAGAAACGATGGCGCGATCTAATTGACGAGCCTGGGTTCGAATTTTTATGCTATTACAACGACAATCCTAGTACATCTTATCAGAAATTTCGCCCCTTGTTTTCTGTTAATGGTAAAAGCGGTTTGCCTCATTCCGATAGTAATTACGGACTTGCCTGGGGTGATATTCTTATTGGATTTCAGACCTGGTTTAATTCAAATGTGCTTGGTGTAGGCGAAAAGCGAGTTGTTCTTTGCAAGCTTTTGGCCAAAGGAGTCAATTTTTTCGATCCACGTATTAAGGAAAAGCTAGCAAGTTATAATTCTACAGAAAAAACTGTTTGTAATTTGCACGTTGCTAGCGAAATTACGCCACATAGCTCTCGAGTTACTGTCGTAACAAATCTTACGCTAACTTTACTGCCACCGGAAATTATCGGCAGGCGTGTGACTGGCCAGCAAGTTGGCACAGTTGCGTATTATTTAAAGATTGCCCAGGAAGATTTGAGTAGCCTTTCCTTGCATCAGGCAATGCAAATACAGCAAGCGGCGTTTAACAATACAGCAACCGATATCTTTTTAGGCCAAGCCTCTACAGTTGATCTTGAAAGCAAGGCAGCGTTGGTAAATTCGAATCTTGCCAAAAGTATGGCTATAAGCCCCAGAGAGACAATAGCACGATATGGCTGCATAAGTATTATGGCTGGGGAGGACACGAAACCTGGAGTAGAGCTAATTTTCGAAAGAGATATAACTCAAATTGCTTATAATTTAACTGAGATTTGTCCTTACAACAACCTATGTCCGGATCAAATCGTCAAACACATTTCTGGATTTCGTCGCTGTTCTTTATGCCCCGCCGCTATTCGCAGTATTGACCACCTTCCTGCAGTCGTAGCCGCTGTTCGGAATACTTTCGACAATATGCGCGAGCTAAATAAAAGAATTATAAAGCTCAAAGCCGTTGGTCCAAGTGTGGACAAGGAATTAGAACAGGCAGAAGTGGATCGCCAGCGTGCCGCCGAGGAGCTTGCTGGCTGGAAGATTTGTGAGAGCAGCCTGGAGTCGGCGCGGAAAAGGGCTGTTGAAAGCGATCATAAGGCTACGTGGGTCGTCGAAAAACCTGAAATACTAATTCAGTCACTGCAACGTATTGAAATTAAGGACACTGAGAAAAACTTCATTTTGGCTCGTTTGATGGAAGCCATATCGTTCCCTGGATTTAAAAATCCGAAAGTCGAAAGGCAGTTTGATATGTTGCGTCGACGGGCATTATTTGCTTGTGGTCAGCTTGATGACGCTTTTGATTTAGAAGACCCTGCTGACCCCATAAGTGAATGTGTTGGGCAGTTGCGAAGCATTGTGAAAGCTAAAAACTTAGCAGTTTCAGATGTCTTAAAACTGCTAAGCGACGACGGCTATCTACGATCAGCGAAGTCGTTATCTCACTCTCTTCTGACGGTGTGATGGATGAATAATCGTGTACGAAAAAATCCTTTTGCAGGGTACCAAAAGCGAAAACAAGATGATCGTGAACAAATTATTAGGAACTACCTCAAAAAATCAAAGAGCGCGCGGCTTAAATTTGATAATGTTACACAACTTGCGGAAATGGCAGCTGCACATATAACTGAGGTTGAAAGGTCCGGAGAGCCTTGTAATTCCTCTACACTTCTTAGAAACTCGCGGTATCGAAAAAATTTAGATGATTACTTTAAGGCGGAAATTCCTGGAGGGTTAGGTCGTATCCATAATGATATTGAATTCAATCCGTTAGAAAAACTCATTAGCTTGGAAACTAAACTCGAACGCAGCAATTTGAGGTTGGAGAACGAGCGACTGAAAAAGCACTTAAGTACGATCGAGTCAGATATTATTTCAGGACAGTCGAAATTGTCTAATGGAAATATTTGCGAAAATGATGAATTATCAGAAAAAATAAAAAAACTAGAGTGTGATTTAGGGAGTACATGTAAAGCACTCGATCTTGTTTTGAAGCATCTTTCTTTCTATGTTCAATTTGATCCTGGTTCTAGAGCGCTAATCGATCCGGAGCCCCCGGCCGGAAAGTCAGGGATTATTGTTGAAGAAAACTATGTCTATGCATATATAAACTGGCTTGCCAGTAATGAAAAGCGTTTCGGGGGGGCTTAAAGGGCGTAGAAAAAATTGCATCTGACATGAAGTCTATCGAGTAACCTCGCGCCTCGGCCAATCCCACCGATGCGTATTCTTCACGCAACTTTCGGTTGTGATACATCGTCTTAATCGCACGATAGAAGTTTTCGAGGTCGCTCAGATATTTTCCAGTGCTGTTATTCGATGTTCCTAAGCGGTTGAGCCCGCTCAATCAGCTTCAAATGATCGGTCAACAGTAGAGGGTGTGGCTGCCCCCATGGGCAGCCGCATTTCTAAGCGCTGACCTGTGCATAGCAGCTCGAGCGCACCTGACAGTTCGTCCGCTAAGCTAGGTTGCGAAAGGCCTAGCCAAGAATTTTTGGAGCTGCTAGCAAATGACGTCTGTTTGCCGGCCAGCGCTCGACATCATCGTCTAACGCCAGCCAATGCCCAACCCCGCGCTCTTCGGCATCGGTGGTACTGGCGTCATGTCGTCGCGGTGGGGGAAATTTCAGCATCCAACCTTGCCAGATAGTCCCTACTATTCGATTTCGCAGCGCTGGTGGCAGCAGTTGCACTGCAAATTCGTAGCCGAGAGCGCTCACCGAATTCGTCGCTAACGATATGCGGACCTGTGGGAACGCAGCTAAAATAGTCACTAATAGCGATGCATGCTCGAACAAAGGACGATCTGTCGGCCGTCCTTTCTCATAAACCCGCGGTCTCTTGGGCTCGGCCATCGTGACGCGTACATCAGGTGGATGCAAAACGCCATCGTAATCGAGATAGAGGATAGGTGCCATTCAAAGTAGTGTACGCCCGCGGAGGTGAGCACGCACTCGTCTCGACAACATGTTGAGCAGGGACATAGATTTTGTCTACACCCTCTAAATAGGAAATGCGCTTCATATTTTATATCTGACTTCCTTACGCCAACGCCCTTATAGCGTGGACGCGCATGCCTTTGCTTGTGCCTAAAACGAAATCCTGGTTATGCCTTGGCTGCAATACGCAGTTGGACGCATATTTGACCACCTTTAGTTACTGGGGTACTTCGTCTCGCTGCCCCCCCGGACCCCCCTTAGTAGTTCGAACCCAGCTGGGCAGGCCAAGATTTCCTCTCCGCTAGCGAACGGTGCCACCGTAGCGTTCGTGTTAACGTCCATGCCGACAACTACCCCGTCGGATGACAGGAGGAGGAAGCATGCCGCCTTGCCGATTGCCCTGGTCCTGGTGCGCCAGCGCTGGACGCGCCGCCCTGCTGGCGGCGCTGGCCATCCCGATCGCCGTCCCTGTGCAGGCCCAGCAGGCGCCCGCGGCCACACCAAGCGGCGAGGTGCTGTCGCTCAAGCTGCCGCCGGGCAGCAATCCGGCCACCGAAGCGAGCGGCAGCGTGCAATTCATCGGCACGGCCACCGTCCTGATCCGCTACGAGGGCTTTACCATCCTCACCGATCCGAATTTCCTGCACAAGGGCGACCACGTGCACCTGGGCTATGGCCTGACAGCCGAGCGCCTGACCAACCCGGCGATCGAACTCGACAAGCTGCCGCCGATCGATTTCGTGCTGCTCTCCCACTTGCATGAAGACCATTTCGACAAGCTGGTCCAGGAGAAGCTGGCCAAGGACACGCCCATCGTCACCACCAAGGAAGCCGCGGCCGCGCTCGAAAAACTCGGTTTCCGGCGCACCATCGGCCTGGGGAAATGGGATCAGCTCGAGGTCGAGAAGGGCGAATCGCGCCTGCGCCTCACGGCCGTGCCCGGACGCCATGGCAAGGCCGGCATGCAGCTCCTGCTGCCCTCCGTGATGGGTTCGGTGCTTGACTTCGGAGCGAATCCCGTCGCGCCGAGCTACCGCATGTACATCAGCGGCGACACCCTGGTGTACGACGACCTGAAGAACATTCCGCAGCGCTTCCCCGGCATCGACCTGACGCTGCTGCACCTGGGCGGCACCCGCATCCTTGGCGTGTTCAAGGTGACGATGGATGGCAAGGATGGCGTCGATCTGATGCAGATCATCCGGCCGCAGCGGGTCATCCCCATTCATTACGACGACTACGATGTGTTCAAGTCGCCGCTGGCGGATTTCGCGCGCGAGCTCAAGGCGGCCGGTCTGGACCAGCAGGTGACCTATCTGGCGCACGGCGAGACCTACACTTTTACTCCTCGCAAGCGCTAGGCGCCCGGATGGCGCCTTACTCCCGCTCTTCGGTGCGCGGCGCCATGGTGGCGTCGTCGTCGAAGGGCCAGCCGGTGTAGGGCGGCACGACCCGCTGGAATTCGTGCGGCATCACGATCGGCACCTGCAGGCACACGCTCTGGGTCGGCAGCACTTCCATCCAGTCGCGCACCAGCTCCTTGTAGGCGATGCCGACCGGGCGGATCTTGCGGTCCAGGTCGAACAGGCCCAGCTCGTTCACATTGCCGTTGTTCTCGCGCAGGGCCGTGTCCCAGTCGATCTGGTCGGTGAGGGAATACCAGGTAAAGCCCACCAGCGGCACGCCGTTGTTGCGTACGCGGAGCACATTGGCCCATTCCTTGCGCAGCCACTGCACGGCTTCGTCGCCGCGCGGACCCTGGGAGAGGTTGGTCTCGGTATGCATCACCGGCAGGCGATAGCGGTTGTAGTACTGGTGGGTGATGACGGCGTAGCCGAAGATCTCGCCGGCCGAGCGCGTCAGGCCGTCGGCCGAGACGTAGTGCTCGTTGGTCTGGTAATAATCGTTGCCCATGATGCAGTGGTGCTTCAGATTATTATTCAGGAAGAAGTGGTACTCATCGCGCGTCATGCCGTTGTCGAGCATGTACTCGTACATCTCGGAATCGACGCGCCGGCCGTAGTTGAGGTCGAGCGAGAGGAAGCGCCGGGCATTGTAGAGCTCGGCCGGACCGATGGCCGCCGGGCTCTCGGCGTGGAAATATTCGGTCGATTCGCTCTGTATGAACAACGCGTCCGGACGCAGTTGCAGGATCGCACGCATGGCCAGGATATTGGCCTTGACCAGGTGCTTCATCGCCGTGATGAAGCTGCGGTCGGTCGTCATCTGCTCGTTCCACCAGCCGTACAGGGCGGAGAACAGGGCGCAGATCGACATCTCGTTGATCGGCGTGTACAGCTGCAGCCAGGGATAGCGCCGCGCGAAGGCGCCGGCATACTCGGCGAAGAGTTCCGGAAAATCCGGATTCTGGAAGTTGCCGATCCAGTCCGGCACGCCGAAGTGGCAGAGGTCGACGATGGAAGCGATATTACGCTGGCGCAGGTCGTTGAAGGCCAGGTCGGCGAATTCCCAGTCGTAGCGCTTGGGGCCGAGCCAGGTCCTGTGCAGCGGCGGACCGTAGCGCAACACTTTCAGGCCAAGTTCCTGGACCAGGTCGAAGTCGGTGCGCCAGTGTTTGTAGTGGCCGCATTTTTCGAGCTCATCCATCCGTACCCGACCATTCTGGATGGTTGGATTGCTGTTTTCGATACCCGTAGCAAAGATAAATCCTGGAGACATTCAACCCCCTTTCATCCGGAACGCGGCATTTCATTGTAGCCGGGATCGGATTTGCCGTTCCGAACCGTGCGCGCGTATTGAACTGCAGAGTGATAAGCTATGTAACACTTAGACAATATTTCCAACCGCCATCAGCATGTCCATGCCCATTGCGATTGCGGCGACTGTTCCGCGCGTCCCCGCCAGCCTGGCGCCGTCGAACCGCCGGCTGGCCGGAGGCTTGCTGGTGTCGCTGCTGCTGCATGCGCTGCTGTTGTCGCTGCAGTTCGGTATTCCCGGGCTGAGGGCGGGCGCGGGCAGGCCCTTGAGCATCGTGCTGGCGCCTGTGCCGGCGGCGGTGCAGCCCCTGCCGCCATTGCCGTCCGTGCCGGTGGCGCCGCCTGTCGAGACGCCGCTGCCACCGCCAGCGGCCAGCCTGCCTTTGCCGCCGCCGGCCGCGGTCCTGCCCGCGCCGACCCAGGCCGTGGCCAAGCCCCAGCCCAGTCAGCCGGCGCCGTCGCCCCCGCCGCACCGCGGCTTCACCTTGCGCGATCCGGCGCCCGCCTTGCCGGCCCCGCCGGCGCCCAAGCCGTCGCCACCTGCGCGACGCACCCTGCGCCGGCGCAGCCGTCCGCGCATCCAGCCGCCGAAGGAGACCCTGCACACCGAGGTGATCGCGCGCGAGATCGGCGAGGATACCGGCTTCGTCCTGCCGCAGCCCGAACTGCCCGCATTGACGGAGGTGCCGAAGGCGCCTGAAGACAGCACGCCGCCGGCGCCCCAGCTTGCGCGGCAGGCCGATGAAGACCAGACCGCGCAGGCACGCGCCGCGGCCGAGCGTGAGCTGGCGCAGCAGCGTGAGGCCGAGGAGGCGGCGCGGGTGGCCGAGCAGCAGCGCGCTGAGCAACAGCGCGCCGAGGAGCTCGCGCGGCAGCAGGTGGCCGAGCGGGAGCGAGCTGAGGAAATGGCGCGGCAGCAGGTGGCCGAACAGCGCCGCGCCGACGACCTGGCACGCCAGCAGGTGGCCGAGCAACGCCGGGCTGAAGAACTGGCGCGTCAGCAGCTGGCCGAACAGCAGCGTGCCCAGCAGTTGGCCGAGCAACGGCAGGCTGAAGAGGTGGCGCGGCAGCAATTGGCCGAGCAACGCCGCGTTGAGGAATTCTCACGTCAACAATTGGCCGAGCGGCAGCGCGCCCAGCAACTGGCCGAACAACGGCGGGCTGAAGAACTGGCGCGTCAGCAGTTGGCCGAACAGCAGCGTGCCCAGCAGCTGGCCGAGCAACGCCGCGCCGAGGACCTCGCACGTCAACAATTGGCCGAGCGGCAGCGCGCCCAGCAACTGGCCGAACAACGGCGGGCTGAAGAACTGGCGCGTCAGCAGTTGGCCGAACAGCAGCGTGCCCAGCAGCTGGCCGAGCAACGCCGCGCCGAGGAACTCGCACGTCAGCAGCTGGCGGAACAGCAACGGGCCCAGCAGCTCGCCGACCAGCGCCAGGCCGAGGAGCGCGCCCAGCAGGCCGCCGCGCGCCAGCGCGCCGAGGAACTGGCGCGCCAGCAGGCGGCGGAAGCCGAAGCCGCGCGCCGGCTGGCCCGTCAGGACGCGCTGCCCGGCCCGGCGGCTGCCAATCCGGGCAATGCGCTTGCACGTGGCGAGCGCGGTACCGGCGACGGTCTCGACCTGGGCGCCGGGCGGGGCGCCGGCACGGGATCGCGCGGGCTGCCGGGCAAGGATTTCGGTTCGCGCGCCCGCGAGCTGCTGCGTGGTATCGACGTCGCGAAAGCCGTTCCGCCGGCCATGCGCGCCGCCGAACAGGCCCGGCAGGCGGTGCGGCGCGCCCTGGCCGATGCCGCACGCCGCGACGTGCCGCTGCGCCTCTACCTGGACAGCGTGCGCCAGAAGATCGAGCGCAACGCCATCGTCAGCCAGATCCAGCTGTCCAGCGGAACCGTGCATACGGATCCGGTGGTCAGCATCGCGATCCGCAGCGACGGCAGCGTCGAGGACGTCACCATCCTCCGCTCCAGCGGGCGTCCGGACATCGACGACGTGGTGCGCCGCATCGTCAGCCTGAACGCGCGCTACTCGGCCTTCCCGGCCAACGTGGCGGCGAACTACGACGTGATCGAATTGCGCCGGATCTGGACCTTCGCCGAAGTGCTGCGCCTGGTCGAGGAGGTGCGCTGAGCCCCGTCGCGGGGACACTGTTGACCTAAGCCTGCCGTTTGACGTGCGCCAAAGCCATTCCGGGTAGGGGGCTTACCCTGATTCTGATCGCCAGAGGCTGGCAGCACATTTCGACAGGCAACACATGAACGCTTCCAATACGCAATTTCTGGCACGAGTCCTCAGCTTCGTGCTGGCGTCGGCTTTTGTTCTCGTCCTTGCGGGCTGTGCACCCACCATCCATTTCCGCTCGCAGGACCAGGCCGGTGCGGACGAGCCCGCACCACCGACGGAAATGATCACCGAGAAGCTGATCGCCGCCGAGCGCCAGCAGCATCGGGAGGAAGCCAATTTCGAACTCGAGAAGCTGCTGGTGCCCAATCCGCCGCCGTATGCCATCGGCAGCGGGGACGTGCTGTCCATCGTGGTATGGGACCATCCCGAGCTGGCAGGCAATGCCATGAGCCCCGGCAACATCCTGCCCGATCCCAGCGGCGCCAATTCCTCGCCGCCGGGCTTCGTCGTCGATCACCAGGGCCGCATCCAGTACCCGCTGATCGGCATGGTCGGCGTCGAGGGGCTGACCGAGGAGCAGGCGCGCGCACTGTTGACCACCAGGCTGGCGAAGTACCTCGCCAATCCGAACGTCACGCTGCGGGTCCAGTCCTTCCGCAGCAAGCGCGTGTACATCGACGGCGAGGTCAAGTCGCCGGGCCTGCAGGCCATCAACGATATCCCGATGACCCTGGTCGAGGCGATCAACCGTTCCGGCGGCCTGCTGCCGAGCGCCGATCAGAGCCGCATCGTGCTGGAGCGCGGCGAGCAGCGCTACCGGATCAACCTGCGCGACCTGGTACAGAAAGGCATCAATCCCGGCAGCGTGATGCTGGCCCCGGGCGACGTCGTGCGCGTGCATTCGCGCGACGAGAGCAAGGTCTTCGTCTCCGGCGAAGTCCTGACCCCGAAGGCGCTGACGATGCACGACGGCCGCCTCACCCTCAACGAAGCGCTCGGCGAGAGCGGCGGCATCAGCCCGCTGAGCGGCGACGCGCGCCAGGTCTACGTGGTACGAAAGACGCCCGAACGCACGCGCGTGTTCCAGCTCGACGCCCGCGTGGCCGGCTCGCTGGCGATGGCCGAATCCTTCGAGCTGCAGCCGAAGGACATCGTCTATGTGGCCGCCACCCCGCTGGCCAACTGGAACCGCAACCTCAGCCTGCTGATCCCCGGCGCGCTGACCTCCGCCGTGAGCGCGACCAACCGCCCCTGATCCGGCAGCCCCGTCAATGCATGGAGCACGACCATGAGTAATGCAAGCGAGCAGCACGCCCTGACCCATGTCGCCCCTCGTCCGCCGATTGTCGGGGTGCCTTTCGACCCGGGCGCGGTCGAGGGGCCGCATGATGAATCCTCCATCGATCTCAAGAGCTATTTGCGCACGCTGTACGAGAACCGCGGGCTGATCGGCGGGATCACCGCCGTCATCACCCTCGGGGCAGTGCTGTATGCACTGGTCGCCAAGCCGGTGTTCGAGACCAATATGATGATCCACGTGGAGGAGGAAAGCCCGAACGCGTCGAAGAATATCCTGAGCGAAGCCTCGTCGCTGTTCGAGACCAAGAAGGCGGCGATCGCCGAGATGGAGCTGCTGCGCTCGCGCATGGTGGTGTCGCGCGCGGTCGACAACCTGCAGCTGTATATCGACGTCCGCCCAAAATACTTCCCGATCGCGGGCTTCTGGTTCGCCAACCAGAAGGGCGGCGGATTGTCGGAACCCGGGCTGTTCGGCTATGGCGGCTATGTCTGGGGTGCCGAGAAGGCCGAGGTGTCGCTGTTCGAAGTGCCGGACGTCTGGCTGGGGCGCGAGTTCACCCTGACGGCGCTGGGCAACCAGCGCTTCCGTTTTTTCGGCGGCGGCCAGCGCATCGTCTTCGACGGCAATGTTGGCTTGCGCTACCGGGTGCCGACGCCCGAGGGCGTGATCGAACTGAAGGTGGACCGCATGGCGGCCAACCCCGGCGCCCGCTTCGAGCTGCGCCGCATGTCGCGCCTGGCGATGATCGAGGCCATCCAGAACACCCTGGTGATCACCGAGGAGGGCAAGCAGTCGGGCATCATCGAGGCCAAGCTGCAGGGCGAAAACGCACGCCGTACCCATAGCGTGCTGAGCGAGATCGGCCGCGAATACATGCGTCAGAATCTGGCGCGCAAGACCGAGGAAGCGGAAAAGTCGCTGGCCTTCCTGAACCAGCAGCTGCCGATCATCAAGCGCCAGCTCGAGCAGGCCGAGGACCGCTACAACCAGTTCCGCAACGTGCACGGCACGGTGGACCTGCAGGAAGAAGCCCGCATGAGCCTGGCGCAAGCCGCGGCCGCACGCGCACGACGGATCGAACTGATCCAGAAGAAGACCGAATTGCTGGCGCGCTTCACTGAAGACCACCCCGTCGTGGCGGCCATCAACCGCCAGCGCAAGGAAGTCGACGCCGAGATCGAGGAAGTCAATGCCCGCATCAAGGCCATGCCCGTGCTGGAGCAGGACGAGGCGCGGCTGACGCGCGACATCAAGGTCAGCACCGATCTCTACACGGCGCTGTCGAACACGGCCCAGCAGCTGCGCCTGATCTCGGTCGGGCGGGTCAGCAACGTGCGCATGGTGGATGCACCGATCGCGCCCGAAAAGCCGATCAAGCCGAACCGTCCGCTCATCGTGGCGCTGGCCGTGGTGACGGGGCTTTTCCTCGGCAGCCTGGTCGCCTTCACGCGCAAGGCCATGCTGGGCGGGATCGACGATCCGCAGAAGATCGAACGCCTGCTGCGCGCGCGTGTGGTCTACGCCACCATCCCGCACAGCAGCAACCAGGACAAGCTGATGCGCAAGGCGAAGGGCGACGGCGGCGCGTTGCCGCTCCTGGCGACCATCATCGCCGAGGATCCGGCCGTCGAGAGCCTGCGCGGCTTCCGGGCGACGCTGCAGTTCTCGATGCCCCACTTCAGGAACAATATCGTCATGTTCGTCGGGCCAACGCGTGGCATCGGGAAAACGTTCGTCACCGCGAATTTCGCCGCTGTGATGGCGGGCAGCGGCAAGCGCGTCCTGCTGATCGATGCCGACTTCCGCAGCGGCCAGCTGCACCGCTATTTCGGCGTCAGCCGCGACCAGGGATTGTCCAAGGCAATCAATGGATCCGCCCCGGTGGAAGAGGTCATCCATCACGATGTGATCGACAACCTGGACTTTATCCCGACCGGGGCCGTGCCGCAGAACTGCTCGGACTTCCTGCAGCACGTCAACCTGGGCAGCCTGATCGACACCGTCAGTGCCAACTACGATCTGGTGCTGATCGACGCGCCGCCGCTGTTGCTGGCCGCGGATGCGCTTGTGATCGGCAACCGCGCCGGCGCCATCTTCCTGCTGGCGCGTGCGAGCGTGACGACCAATGCCGAGGTCACCGAATCGGTCAAGCGCTTGAACCACGCTGGCTTGTCGCCGCAAGGGGTCCTGTTCAACAACATGACCCACGGAATCGGCGGCTACCACATGCAGTTCCTGGCGGGCCCTATCGGGCAGCTGGGCGCCTGAACCCCGCGCAGCCCTCTCTACTTGCCGCCGGCCTGGTTCGAGGCCGCGCTTTCCTGTCCAAAAACTCATCCGGATATGGCGGCGTGATGGCGCTTGGTGTTCAGCCAGCGCGGTACTGGCTGGAGCGCCGGGCGCTCGTCGCCCATTGCTTGACGACCCGCCGGATGCGATAGGTCTGCGATTCGAACAGCCGGTACGACAGGTAGGCCGACACCAGGCAGGTCGCGACGATGCCGATGCAGATCGCGAAGTGCATGGGCAGGTAGGGAGACAGCTGGCGCAGGCCGAAAGACGTCGCCAACCAATGCGCCAACAGGGCGATCAGCGGAACGTGCAGCACATACAGGCTGAAGGAAAAATCGGCGAAGAAGCGTCCGCCATTGGCGAGCGGGCGCACGAGCGCCGAGCTCGGCGCGGCGCGGAACTGCATGCTCGACAGAAGGACCAGGAACATCAGGCTGCAGGCCAGGTCCTGCCACAGGGTATCTGTCGTGAAGGCGTCGAGCGTGCCGGTAAGGCGGAAATACCCGGCCACCGCGAGCAGCAGCACCAGCCAGACGAGGCGCAGGGCGGGGCCGCATTCGATCCGGACGCGCGAAAAGGCAACGCCGAGCAGCCAGATCAGGAAGTAAGCGGTGATGGAGAAAGGCAGCATGGCGACGATCAGCAGCACGGCTGCGGTGGCGGCCAACCGTGCCATGTAGGTGCGTGCGGCAAACAGTAGCGCCAGCAGCGGGAACAGCACGTAATACCAGGTTTCGTTCGCCAGGCTCCACAGGGGGAAATTACCGCCGAAATCGGGAAGGAACACCCGCTGCAAGCCGACCAGGTTGCCGAAAAATACGAGTGCCGAGTACTCGTTGGTGGCGGAGTAATCGACGCTGCCCGTATCGACGGCGTCGATGGCGGCGGCGAACAGCAGCGTCAGGATGAAGGTCGGGATCAGCACCGTCCACAGGCGCGTCATGCGGTCGATCGCATAGTCCGTGAAGGCGCCGGGCTTGTCGAGTTTGTTGAGCAGGCTGCCTCCCACCAGCCAGCCGCTGATGATGAAAAATACCAGCACGGCCTGGTGAGCAAACCCCGTAACGAACGCAAACCCCTGAAACCACAGCGGGGGATCGGAGATCGTGCGGAGGCCCGGGTACATGGCCGCGCGCACATGGGCGGCGGCCACGATGATTGCGGCCGCGCCGCGCAGCAGCGATATCAGGACGGAGTGCCAATAGTCATCCCCTAACCGACTCTTTCGCTGGAATGCCAGCCGCGGGAGCGCGGAACCACGCATTTCTTTAGTAGACATGATGCCTCCTTCTTCGGTCGAATCCCGCATTCTTTGGCGGGCTGCGTGAATGGAAAAGTCGTGGAGCTGCCCGACACGGCGAGCGCGACGCGATGCATGACGTAAGCAAACGGGAAGGAATGCATGGTGTACACGGTCGCTGCGAATACCGCCCCTGCGCACCACAATGCGCGGCCGGGCGGGCGCGGCATCGGGCGGAGCAGCCAGATCCCGCCCAGGCTGACGGCGACGCCAATGGCCCAGCCGGCGATCACCTCGGCCACGCTGTGATAGCCCTGCACGACCAGGAGCACGCCCATCAGCGCACCGGCCGCCAGCCCGGCTGCCACGGCGGCGCGCTGAAGACGCGGCGTGCGCTGCAGCAGCAGGAACAAGAGGGGCGGCAGCACCGCAGTGACGCCGGCGGCATGGCCGCTGACGGCCTTGAAGCTGATTCCCGGCAGCGGGGCTCCCCATGCCAGGAAGGCTACCTTGGTCGTCGCGACCAGCCCGATGCCGAGCGCGAACAGCAGACTCCACAAGAGTGCCGGGCGCCAGGCGCGCGCAAGCAGC
The DNA here is from genome assembly GCF_056399665.1 of Massilia sp. 01N410. Taxonomy (NCBI): domain Bacteria; kingdom Pseudomonadati; phylum Pseudomonadota; class Betaproteobacteria; order Burkholderiales; family Oxalobacteraceae; genus Massilia; species Massilia sp. 01N410. The sequence continues at coordinate 330,119 of NZ_JBFTRV010000004.1, forward strand.
AGCCACACCGTCACGGCCGTCGCCGCCGCCAGTGTCAGGGGAACGTCACCGATATGCACGAGCTCGCGCCAGAACATGCTCTGTCCTCGTCAATGCACGATGGCGACCAGTGTCTTGCAGATGATCTGCAGGTCGGTCCCGAAGCTGCGCTCCTGGACATAGCGCATGCCGTAGCGGAGCTTGATGGGAAGGATGGTGTCGACGTAGGCTTTTTCGGGATCGCTGGCCTGGCCCAGTATCCGGCTCTCGTCGCGGTAGAGAATCGAGGCCCAGTCGGTGACTCCCGGCGCTACCGACAGGACGATCCTGCGCGCATCCGGGGGATAACAGGCCACGTAGCGCGGCACTTCGGGCCGTGGCCCCACCAGGCTCATCGTTCCGTAAAGTACATTGATGAGCTGCGGTAACTCGTCGATCTTGTAGTGGCGCAGGAAGTGGCCGACCCTGGTGATGCGGCAGTCGTCGCCGACGGTCAGCTGGCGCGTCTCGTCGGTCCGCGCGCTCATGGTGCGGAACTTGAATATCCTGAAGGGCTTGCCCCATCGGCCGACGCGCTGCTGCCGGAAGAACACCGGTCCCGCCGAGTCGACCTTGATGGCGAGGGCGATCAGCACGAACAGCGGCGCCAGCAAGACCAGGCCGGCCAGGGAGGCAAGGATGTCGAACAGGCGCTTGATCATGACAAGGTCGCGCGCACGGCCGCGATGACGCGGGCCTGGTCGGCATCGCTCATCTTTGTGTACAAGGGCAGCGTCAGCATGGCGTGATAGCTCGCTTCGGCGACGGGAAACTGGGCCGGCGACAGGCGGCAGGTTTCGCTCCAGTAGGGATGGCGGTGCAGGGGAATGAAATGCACGCTGGTGCCGATCCGCTGCCGGGACAGTGCGGCGATCATCTCGTCGCGGTCCAGCGGCGCAGCCCTGGTCAGACGTACCGGATAGAGATGCCAGGCGTGGCTCGAGCCCGGTGGCGCATCCGGTGGCAGCTGGAGCGGCAAGCCGGCCAGTCCTTCGGCGTAGCCGCGCGCGAGCTGCTGGCGGCGCAGCAGGAAGTGGTCGAGCTTGCGCAACTGCTGGACGCCAATGGCGGCGGCGATATCGGTCAGGTTGTACTTGAATCCCGCCGCAACGACTTCGTAGAACCAGGCCGGCGTGGTCGAGGTGTAACGGGCGAAGGCGTCCTGCTTGATGCCGTGGATACGCATCATCCGTACCCGGGCCGCGAGCGCGGCGTCGCGCGTGACCACCATGCCGCCTTCGCCGGTGGTCATGGTCTTGTTGGCATAGAAGCTGAAGACCGTGACGTCGCTGTCCAGGGTGCCGATCAGCCGGCCTTTGTAGAGCGTGGGCAAGGCATGCGCGGCGTCTTCGATCACGCGCAGGCCGTGTGCCGCCGCGAGCGCGAGGATCGTGTCCATATCGCAGGCCAGGCCGGCATAGTGCACGACGATGACGGCCTTGGTGCGGGGCGTGATCGCGGCGTCGATCGCGGCGGCATTCAGGTTCAGGGTGTCCGGTTCGACGTCGACGAGCACCGGCTGTGCGCCCAGGTAGCGCACGACTTCCGCGGTGGCGGTGAAGGTCATGGTCGGCAGGATCACTTCGTCGCCCGGACCGATGCCGAGCGCTTCGAGCGCCAGGTGCAGGCCGGCGGTGGCCGAATTGACCGACACCGTCTCGACGCCGGCGTCCAGGTAGGCGGCGAATTCCTGTTCGAACTGGCGGGTCTTGGGGCCGGTTGTCACCCAGCCGGAACGCAGGCAGGCCACCACTTCGGTGATTTCTTCTTCACCGATGTCCGGTAATGCGAAGGGGAGAAAAGGGGAGACGTCGGTGGGTGCCACGGTCGGTTCGATCATATTGTCCTCAGTGTGAAAAGTCAGACTGAAAGGTCAGGCGCAAGCTTGCAGGAAGCGTTGTCCCAGCACCGGATAGGTGAGGTTCTCGAGGACGAACCTGCGCCCCTGGAGTCCCATGGCCTTGCGCCGTTCCGGATCCATCGCGCGCATGGTGCGGATGCCCTCCACCACGGAAGACGCGTCTTCGGCCGTGACGGAGATGCCGCAACCTGCTTCCGCCACCAGGTCGTTGCCTGCCTCGATCGCGTAGAGGATCGGTCGGGCGGCCATCATGTAGTCGATCAGTTTGTTGGGTGCGACACCGAAACGGAACAAGGGCTGGCGTTGCAGGCCGATGTAGGCCAGGTCGAAGGAGGCGAGCAGCGCGGGTACGTATTGCTTGGCGACCGGGTCGAGGAAGCGGACATTGTCGAGGCCTTCGTCGCGGGCGCGTTGCCGAAGCCTTTCCTTTTCGGGGCCGGTACCCGCCAGTACGAAGGTGACGGGATCGTCGCGCATCAGGGCGGCCGCGCCGAGCAGGGTCTCGAGTGCATTGGCCACGCCGTGGCTTCCGGCAAAGCCGACGATGAATCGGCCGCGCGCGCGCAGCTCCGCCAGCGTGTCCTCGGCCACCGCCGGCAGGGGCTGGGGTTCGCGCAGCCACTCGGCCGGGTCGGTGCCGTTGGGGATGAGATGCAGCTTGTGCGGCGCCATGCCGTGCGCCTCCAGATGCTCGCGCACTCTGGGCAGGATCGAGACCACGGCGTCGGCATGGCGGCAGGCGTAGGTTTCGGCCGCCTGCAACAGCATGATGAAGGGGTGGCGGTTCGAATAGCCACCCAGCTCCATCGGCGACAACGGCCACAGGTCGTGCACTTCGAACAGCAGGCGCGCGCCGGCCAGGCGGGCGATCCTGTGCGCGGGCCAGATGTCGAGCGGATAGGTGCTGGAGGCGATGACGACATCCGGGCGGAACTCGCGTGCCAGCGCGCGTGCTTCACGGTACAGGCGCGTGACGAAGGCCGCCATGTTGAGGGCGCGGCCGGCGCCGTTGCCGGCATAGGCCGGCGTATCGAACCAGGTGTATTCGATGTCATCGATGACTTCGTCGAGCCGCGACCGTCCCTGCAGGTCGGGATCGTGGGTCCGTACATGGGAGCGGGCCGATGCGAGGATCCGGACCCGGTGACCCAGCCGCCGCCATTCGCGCGCCAGGTAATAGGGCCGGTACTCCATGCCATGCCGCAGCGAGCCTGCGTAATGATTGATTAGTAGAATGTTCACGCTGAGCCAGTCGATTCGGTTCGTGCCTGCCGATGCTATGCATGGACGATATCAACTTAGTAAGCCCGCGCTTTGAAGCACCACAAATAAAAAACCCACGCGAAGTAAGGCTCCGCGTGGGTCGAGGCGATGCCCTGGATCCTGTCCAGGGCCAGTGCGCTACAGCTTAGAAACTTTCGTAGGCGCCGATATCGAATGCGCCGCCGCGCGGACGGGCGATGCCGTCGATGTCGGTGGTCGGGGCCGAGCTCGAACGGCCCTTGTTGACTGCCGGCGAGCTGCTCTTCAGGCGATAGTTGCCTGCGGTGCCGCTGGCCTGGTAGCTGACGAATTGCGGATCGGCCGAGATGGTGCCGGTTGCGCTGCCGACCTTCATCGAGACGCCTTTGCCGCCGTTGCCGTACACCAGATTGTTGGCGACGACGTTGCCGCTGCCGATGCAGTTCTGGCCGGAAGCGCAGTACTGCAGGATGCCGTTGGCCGGGTTGTTGTAGACGATGTTGTTGATGACCAGGGTGTTGGTCAGGATCTTGCCGCCCGGAGCGTCACCGGTGCCTTCGACGATGCCGCCACCCATGCTGCCGGCGCCGTTGGCGAAGGAGGTATTGTTCGCCACGATGACTTTGTCGGCCGCGTGCCAGAGGTGGATGCCCCAGGCCGAGCTGCGGTAGACGATGTTGTTGTAGATGTGACCGCGCAGGTTGGCGTGATAGATGCCGTGGACTGCGTTGCACTTGCCCGGAACGCCGATGTCGTGCACGACGTTGCCGATGATGTCGCCGTCCGAAGCGGTGTAGACCGCGTTCATGATGCCGGCACCGCCGGCGCCGGTGCAGCCGCCGGAGATGGTCAGGTCGTGCACGTGGTTGCCTTGCACCAGGGTGTACGAACCCTGGTTCAGGATGCCCAGGCGGCCCGGGCCGCTGATGTCGAAGCCGACGATATCGGTGTAGTTGGCGTTGTTGGTCCACATGCCCTGGGTACCACTGCCGATGATCTTGGCACCCCACTTGGTGTCGGACACATAGCGGATGCGCGCGGTCGAGCTGCCGTGCACCTTGGTCGTGACGTTTTCGCGATAGGTACCTGCGGCGACGTGGACGGTGGTCGAGGGCTTGGCCATGTTGGCCGCGCGCTGGATGGTCTTGAACGGCTTTGCTGCGGTGCCCGGGTTGGAATCGGAACCGGTCGGCGACACGTAAAGGTTATAGATCGACGTGGCTGCGGCAGCCGTGGCGGCGTTGGAAGCGGCCAGCTGGCTGGTGGCATCGGCCGGCGCGACGAGCGCTTGGTTGGTATTCGACGAGACGACTGCGGCAGCGGCGGTTTGGGCGACGCCTGCGCTCAGCAGGACGGTGGCGCTACAGCAGAGCAGGGCGTGGATACGAGCGTTCGAAGCAGAGGTAATGACGTTTTTCATCTAAAAAAATCCTAACAACAACGTGTGAATGAGTAAGCTTTGAGCGGTGGAAAATTCTTTAGTTCAATGGATTCGCGGAAAATCTTCTAGAAGTATCAAACTTGTAAAAGCAGTTTCCGTGTCCCTCAATGACGCCCAAATGAGTAAGCTTTGAGCGGCGGAAACTTCCTAAGTTCAATGGATTTACAGAAAAATTTCCGACAAATATCAAATTCCCAAGAAACGCTGTTGGGAGAGGTAGAGGGAGAGGGAGATGGGCGGGATGGGACGGCGCCCGGGAGGATTGCTAGCGGTTTTCGTAGGCGCCGATATCGGGAGCCGCCCCGCGTGGACGGGTGACATGTTCGATATCGGTGGGTGGTGCGAAGCTCTCGAGCCCTTTCCTGCGAGCTGGCGAGCTGGGTTTCAGTCGATAGTCCCCGCCGCCCCTGGCACGGTAATTGACGAACTGCGGGTCTTCCATGATGGTGCCGATCGCTTTGGTCAACTTCATGACCACAGCCGCGGTGCTGCCGTACACGAGGTTGTTAGCCACCTCGTTGCCGTGGCCGATGCAGTTCTGGCCCGGATAACAGAACTGCGCGATGCCTTTGGCGGGATTGTTGTAGACGATGTTGTTGACGACCTTGGTGTCGGTCAGGATCTTGCCGCCCGGGCTGTCGCCGACGCCGACGACGATGCCGCCACCCATCTCGGCGGAACCATTCTCGAAGACGGTATTGTTTGCGATCGTCACATGGTCGGCGGCATGCCACAAATGGATTCCCCAGGATGAGGCGCGGTACACGACGTTGTTGACGATCCTGCTGCGCAGATTCGTCACGTAGATGCCGTGGATGCCGGCGCACGCACCCGGCACCCCGATATCGTGGACCACGTTTCCGATGATCTCGCTGTCCGAAGCGCGGTAGTTGGCGTTGTGGATGCCGGCGCCGCCGGCGCCGGTGCAGCCGCCCGACACGCCCAGGTCATGCACGTGGTTGCCCTGTATGAGCGTGTGCGATGCGAGGTTGAGGATGCCGAGACGGCCGGTCCCGGACATATCGAAGCCGACGATGTCCGTGTAGTCGGCGTGATTGGTCCACACGCTTTCGGTGCCGCTGCCGACGACCTGCGCGCCCCACTTGGTATCCGACACGAAGCGTATCCGCGCGGCCGGGGTGCCGTGTACCTTGGTTGCGACGTTTTCGTGATAGGTGCCGGCGGCGACGTGTACGGAGGTGCCCGGCCTGGCCAGGCTGGCGGCGCGCTGAATGGTCCGCAAGGGCGCTTCTTCGCTGCCCGGATTCGAGTCAGCGCCCGTTGTCGCTACATACAGCCTGGTGTCGGTGGGCCCGGGCTCCGGCATGATCCGGCCCGCACAGGCAAACCCGCCTGCGGCAATCAGTACGCTCATGCCGATGGACTTGTACAAGGCTTCAACCCGATCGGTGCGGCACCGCCTCTTGCAGTGGGGTTGGCGCGGATGGCCCGGGCTCGGTGACACGTCCTTTTGAATACTTCCCTTTGAGTCTGTATTGCGAATAGGCGCCAAGCATTCCGCCGATGAGCATGTCCGTGAAAAAATGCGATTTGATGAGCAATAAGATAGTGGCGCATGCCATCGAAAAGCCCAGTATCAGGTCGCCGCTATCCTCCCGCGAAAAATATCCCTTGATAAGCATCGAGACGGTAGGAAATGCCAGCAAGGCGACCAGGTAAATGAAGCCGAACATGCCGAGATCGACCCAGGCCGACATGATGTTGTGCGCATAATGGCCGGGAGCGTAACTCGCATAATCCCCGAATATCGGATAAGTGGAAATGGTGCGCATCGCCAGTTCGGCCAGGTGACGTCTCGCAATGGCGGAGGTGGAATGCGACAGGTCGAGCAATTCCATGATCCTGTTATCCGGCATCATCGACAGCAAATGGTCCAGATTCATGGTGATCAGCGACGCAATCAATGCGAGCACGATCGCAAATACGGTTTTATGCCGGGCGAAATAAAACTCGATGAAGGGGATGGTGAACAGCAGGGCGACGAATTCGCTGCGTGCCGTGTTGAGAAACAGGGAAATGGCGCCGACGACGTAGAGAAAGGCGCGCAATGGCAGGCTCCGGGTAAACGCCACGACGCACAGGCAATTGACCAGGTAGGAGCGCGCCAGTCCCTGATAGGTCGACAGGGCGCTGGGATCCAGGGCGAGGCCCATCGCATCCATGCGGAATACCCCATCGACGGAATACGCGAAGATAATGATGGACATCCCCAGCAGGCACAATAAAGAAGGATAACGGACTTCCGGGTGCGCGAAATCGATCATTTTGAACATGATGAAGGTATTCGCCATGTAAAGCGCCCCCAGCAGATGGGCGATGACGATGACCGGATTCTTGCCGTTCGCGCCGTTGACGATGGCAACGACGCAGATGAAGGCCAGGAAGCCGCCGTAGTACAGCTCGTTGGGCAGGAGGCGGCTGCGGTTCTGGCGAAGCTGCCTGATGTAGAACACGATGATGGGAAATGTGAAGGCCAGCGAAACGGGAGCGAAATACCCGCCAAGAAATGCGTGTATCTGTCCCGTCCCCAGCAGGAAGTGATAGAAGAAGAAACCGGGAAACAGCGCAAGGTAGGCCGCGGTCAGCGTGACGCGTTCGAGGCGGGATCCGGGAATGGGAAAAGTCGTCATGCGACCGCCGTCCGATTCTGGGAACATTGATAGGACATGTACAGGTAGACCAGATAAAGCAGGGAATAACCGATCACATACCAGAGCACACTTTGCTGCAGCGAGGGCGCCACGGCGAACACCGTGGCCGTCATCAGGAACAGCGCCACCTGCCACACCAGTTCCACCTTCTGCTTGCCCGCGACGAAGAAGACATAGCTGAGCGGGCTGGCAATGAAGTTCAGGAAGCACAGCGGGGCCAGGATGCGCGCCAGGTCCCCCGCCGGCCGCCAGTCCTGGCCGAAGACGATGGCAAACAGATCGGGCGCAAACAGGAACAGGATCAGCGAGGGCCCCAGAGCCAGCAGGGCGAGGGCCTTGAAGGTCGCGAGGTAGGCTTCCTCGCAATTGCCGACCGTCTGGAAGTCATGCACGGACTGGCGCTTGAATACTTCGAGCACCGAGGCCGCGAGCAGGGAAATCGGCGCGGCGACCACGCGCTGGGTGAGCGCAAACAGGCCTGCCGCGAGTGCGCCGTGTTTGAATCCGATGATGAACAACGGCAGCTGACCCACAAGTGCGTTGAGCAGGCTCGAGGGCAGGGAAAAGCGCCAGAAGGCCTGGTGCTTCACGAGATAGTTGCGTTGTTCGGTGTCGAGCTTCAGCCCGACCCTTGCGGAGGGCGGCGACAGCAGCGCCCGCGCCACCCACAGTCCGGTTGCCAGACCGATCAGCTGGCCTCCCGGCAGCGCCGTCGCCCCCAGCCCCAGCGCGAGCAAGGCCAGCTGGGTCGCGGCAATGGTTCCGGCGCCTACCATCTTGGCTTTTGCTGCCTTACCGAACTCGTTGTGCGAGGTCGCGTAGGCATAGGTGGTCTGGATATAGGCGGTAAGCCAGGTGCCGATGCCGATGGTGAGCAGTTCGAACCAGGTGATGTCCTGCAGCGCCGGCAGGCCGAGGGCGCGCACCAGCGCCGCGAGCAGCGTGAGCACCAGCGCCAGTGCGCCTGCGGAATAAGCGACCACCTCGAAGCAGACCTGTTGCTGTGCCGCGTCGCGCTCGAGGACCATGGTGACATCGATGCGCAAGGTGGCGGCGATCGCGGCCACCGTGATCACGCTCAGCCAGATACTGAAGGCGCCCATGTCGGCCGGTGTGCACATGCGCGTGAGGAGGGGAGCTGCAAGCAGGGGCAAGACTTGTGCGCCCGTTGCCCCGGTCAGGACGGTAACGACATTACGCCAGAAATCGGGCCGCAAGGCGCTCATGAGTACACCATTGCGATGCGCTGCCAGACGTAGAGGTCGGGAGAATTTCTCGACAGGTAGCAAAAGGCCATGAAAAATAATTCCTGTGTCATTTCAGGCGGTATCTGGCACGGTAAGGTTTGAATCCGAGGGACAGTTTGAACTGGCGCAAACCAGGCTGAGCGCCGAAGAAGGTGTCGTACATGACGTAATTCAGGCTGCCTTCCTCGACCAGCCCGCAAACGATGTCGGCCACCATCAAATGCATGGCGCCATCGTTGTTGCGGTGGCCGATGACGTGGGAAAAGGCGCAGAAATCGCCGTAGATGCCGAGGTTGGCGTAAGCCATCAGCGTGCCCTTGGCATCGAACACGCCGAAATACCTGAAGTAGGGCAGCTGTTCGAAGCGGGACACTTTCTGAAGATAGTGCTGCTCCATCGGACGGCCCTGGCGGACGTCCACCGAGGTATTGATGGCATGGATCTCGTCGACGTAGCTGTTGCGTTCGATCTCGCGGAGGACATAGCCGCGCGAGCGCGCGCGCTTCGCATGGTAGGCGCCGCGGTTCTTGCCCATGATCTGATCCAGGTAGGCGTCGCGGTTCGCGCTGGCGCGCAGGTCGACGAGCGCCGCGCCCACGCTCTTGTTCTGGATGATGCGGTATTTGGGGTGGGGCTTGGTGAAGTAGCGGTAGGCCTCCGGGATGCCGGCCGGATCGATCTGCGAATGAAAGTTCAGTGCGGCGACCGGCAGCCGGATGATCTCGACGGCGGTGGCGAAGTGGCGGGCAAGTGATTCCATGGTGGCGGGTCTCGCTCAATCCAGGTCCGCGACGAGCCGTTCGACGATGCGCGCGGCGGCGTCGCCGCGGCCGTACGGCGTGATGTCATCGCCGCGGCTGCCGAGGCCCGCCTTCAGGGCGGCGAGTACCGTCGCCGCGTCGCTTGGCGGTGCGAGGCGATTCCATCCGCCCTCCAGCAGTTCCGTCCACTCGGTCTCGTCGCGCAAGGTCACGCAGGGCACTCGATAGAAGAAGGCTTCCTTCTGGATGCCGCCCGAGTCGGTCGCAATCAGCGCGGCCTGCTTTTCGAGGTAGACCATGTCCAGGTAGCCCAGAGGATCGAGCAGGGTCACCGAGCCGGCCAGCCGGTCCAGCATTCCCTGTCTGGCAAGTACAGCTCGGGTACGCGGGTGCAGCGGCCAGATCACGGGCACATGTTCGGCAAAGGCTGCCAGGGACTCGACGATGACGCCCAGGCGGGCCGGCGCGTCGGTGTTCTCTGCGCGGTGGACCGTGACCAGGCAGTATGGCCGTGACTCCAGCATGGGGGCGAGACTCTGCATCGGCCCGCTGTGGACGCCGGCCCGGGCGCCATGGCGCAGGGCGACGTCGAACATGACATCGCCGACCTGGTGGATCCGCGACGCCGCAACGCCTTCGTGCAACAAATGCCGGTCCGCCGCGCCGGTTGGCGTAAACAGCCATTCCGAGACCCCGTCGGTCAGGATCCGATTGACTTCCTCGGGCATCTTCATGTTGAAGGACCGTAATCCGGCTTCGACATGGGCTACCGGGACGTGCAGTTTGGCGGCGACCAGCGCGCCTGCCAGCGTCGAGTTGGTATCTCCATACACCAGCACCGCGTCCGGCCTTTCCGCCAGCATCAGCTTTTCGATCTCGATCAGCATGCGTCCGGTCATCTCGCCGTGGCCGCAGCCATTGATCGCGAGCTGGTAAGCGGGCTTGTTCATGCCGAGTTCGGGAAAGAACACATCGGACATATTGGCGTCGAAATGCTGCCCCGTATGGACCACGATTTCGCGCAGCCGGGAGCACCCGGCAATGGCGGCCGACACCGCGCTGGCCTTGATGAATTGCGGACGTGCCCCGATGATGGTCAGGATTTTTCTGGAGGTCATAGGTCACCAATGCTCAAGCTGTTCAGGTCCGGACGGCAGGCGTTCACCAGGTCAGGCCCTCGTAAAAGCGCACGAGGTTGCTCTTGGTGTTTTCCTTCCAGTTCGTGTCGAATTGCCGTGGATGGGTCAGCAGATAGACCCGGCTGTGGCTGCGGATCGCGTCGAGCGGCGAGATCGGGTAGTAGTACTGCGGAGGCGGGCGGTCCGAAATGTACACGCCAAAGTGCCCGAGCAGCTCCTCGTCGTAGGCTTCGCACTCGATGCCGCACGCATTGCGCAGCATCGGGCAGCGGAGGATTTCCGTGTTCGACAGTTTCAGGCGGCGGTTGGCAAAGTCGCCGTGGCTGGCGACCGTGACCATTTTCCGGCCCAGCCGGCGTTCGAGCAGCCGGAAGTTCTTGAGAAAATAATCGCGGATTTCCGGAAGCCGTTCGTGCAATACGGCCGGGTGCTTGATATTGTGCTTCTTTGCGAAGGTCGCGAGTTCCTCGTAGTGATAACTCGCCTCGCTGCCATATTCCTCGATCTCGTTCATCAAGTCGACGTCGAGGGTGCACAACCTGAAATAGTAGCTCGACTTGACTTTGTACTTCTTTTCGATCTGGAACAGCCGGCGCGCGGTACGCACATCGGTATCGATGTCGTGCCGGTGCAGGATGACATCATCGGACGGCGTTGCGCCGGTTTTCATCGACTTGAAAAAATCGCGCAAGGAAGTATGGGTATAGCCGGCATTCGATGCCGCCACGAGGATTTTCTCGTGGTGCTCCAGGCGCGACGGCATCATGTAATCGCTATAGATCCTGCCGAAGATTTTCTTCATAGTCGTAAGACCGCTCCGGTTGGGGCGGGCCTTTTCCGGACCGGCGCACTGGCCGGAATGAGCTTGTTCATGCATGGCTTGGGCTGAAGCACTTGATGGTATCGACGACGTGCTGCTGCTGTTCGTAAGTCATTTCGGGATAGAGCGGCAACGACAGGATGGTCGACTGGTCGGCATGGGCATTCGGGAACTCGTGGCTCGCATGCCTGAAACGGCGATACGCAGGCAGGAAGGGCAGCGCAACTGGATAATTCACCACGGTTTGTATATCCGCTTCGTGCAGGTGAGCGGCCAGGGCGGCGCGCTCCGGATGGCGCACGACGTAGAGGTGATAGACGTGTTCGCGCCCCTCGGCGACTGTCGGCAAGCTCAGTCCCTCGACTTCGCCGAGCGTTTCGGCATAGGCCGCGGCCCATTGCTGGCGCGCCCGTGTCCAGGCCGGAAGATGGGGCAGTTTGACCGAGAGAATCGCGGCCTGCAGGCCGTCGAGACGGCTGTTGATCCCTTCCATCTGGTGGTCGCCCTTGAACAGGCCGCCGTGCCGCGCATACATCGCCATCCGCTCGGCGAGCCGGGCGTCGGCGGTCACGATGGCGCCGGCATCACCCATCGCGCCCAGGTTCTTCCCGGGATAGAAGGAGAAGGTCGCGGCGTTGCCGAAGCTGCCGACGGTACGGCCTTTGTATCTGGCCAGGTGGGCCTGGGCGCAGTCTTCGATGACCCACAGGCCATGCTTGCGCGCGATCGCCATGATCGCGTCCATGTCGGCCGGCTGCCCATACAGATGCACCGGGATGATGCCGACGGTGCGCGGCGTGATCTTCGCTTCGATCTGGGCCGGGTCGATCGTGAAGGTGTCGCTGTCGGTGTCGCAGAACACCACCGTGCCGCCGGCCTGGGTGATCGACTCCGAGGTCGAAATCCAGGAATGCGCCGAGGTGATGACTTCCATTCCGGGCTCGACCCCGAGCGCATGCAGGGCGATGTACAGCGCGTCCGTGCCGTTGGCGCAGGAGACGCAGTGCGGGACGTCGAGCAGCTTGGCGAACTCGCGTTCGAAACGGTCGACGTAGGGACCGCGGATGAAGCCCGATTCGGCAATCACGGCGGCGATGGCCGCGTCGATGTCATCCTTGATCGACAGGTACTGCGCATACAGATCGGCGATGGGAACGGTAGGCATGGTATCGGCAGGTCAGTGGTTGGAAGAATGCTGCGATGCTGCGGGCGCCGCGAGGGCGCGGATCCGGCGCGCCGGATTGCCGGCGTAGTTGCCGGGTTCCAGGATGTCCTTGGTGACGACCGCACCGGCGCCGATGACGGCGCCGTCGCAGATCCGTACCGGCATGATGGTGGCGTTCGAGCCGATCGACACCGCGCGGCCGATCCTGGTGGCGCGCCACAAGTCCTGTTTTCCGCCGGCCGGTCCGCCGCTGGCGAAGGTGTCGTTGATGAACATGACGCCGTGGCCGATGAAGCAGTCTTCGCCGATGCTCACCAGGGAGCAGATGAAGGCATGCGACTGCACCCTGGTACGCGCGCCGATGCGGACGCTCGACTGGATCTCGACGAAGGGGCCGATGAAGCAGCCGTCGCCGATCTCGCATTCGTAGAGGTTGACGGGGGCGACGACCTTGACGCCGCGGCCGAAGGACACATCCCGGAGCCCGGCTTGCAGCAGGGTGGGCGCACGCGTCCCCGCTGCGGCGGCCGCATCGACCGGCTTCATACGACTTCTCCGAGACGGCAGCGCTTGGGACGGAAACGCAGCTGCACTTCGCGGCCGGTTTCGATCGACTCGTAGAGCGCGCTGATCAGTTCCAGGCTGCGACGCCCGACCAGGCCGTCGACCAGCGCCGGACTGCCGTCGAGCAGGCAGGCGGCCACGTGTTCGTAATAGGCCTGGTGGCCGAAGCCATACACGTTCGGTGGATTGACGGAAAAGTTCTCGACGACGTCGGCATCTTCCAGGGTCGGCCTGGCGAATTGCCAGGAGCGGATCTTGTTGACCGAGAAGCCGGCGATCTCGACCGAGCCATGTTCGCCGAGCACCGACAGCGAGCCTTCCAGGTCGCGTGGCCGGGCGGCGGTGGTCGCTTCGATGATGCCCAGCGAGCCGTTGCAGAACTTGAGCGTCGCGACGGCCGTGTCCTCGGTCTCGATGTGGGCCAGCGCCGTCGCCGAGCGCGCATGCACGGCATCGACGTCGCCCATCATCCATTCGAGCAGGTCGATGTGGTGGCTGGCCTGGTTGGTCAGCACGCCACCATCGAACTCCCAGGTCCCGCGCCATGGGTCGAGGTCGTAGTAAGCCTGCTCGCGGCACCAGCGCACCCGCACGGTGCCGAGGATCAGGCGGCCGAAGCGGCCGGCGTCGAGTGCGTCCCTGAGTTTGACGACCGGCAGGTTGAAGCGGTTCTGCTTGACGACGAAGAGCTTGACGCCGGCATCGTCGCAGGCGTGGATCATGGCGTCGGCGTCGTCCAGACGCAGGGCCATCGGCTTTTCGACGACCACATGCTTGCCGGCCTTGGCCGCCGCGATCGCATGCCGGGCATGCATGCCGCTGGGGGTGAGCACGGCGACCACGTCGATGCCGGGGGCGTTGAGGAGTTCGTCCATATGCCGGTAGGCCGGCACGTCGAACTGCTGGCCATGGAGCTCGGCGCGTTCGGGCACGACGTCGCACACGGCGCCGAGGCGGAGATTGGCAACCTTGCCGTTGCCGAGCAATTCGATATGGCGTTTGGCGATGCGCCCGCAACCGAGTATTCCGACGTTGATCATCACATGGCTCCCGAAGTCGACGACGGGTTGGCGGCAGCCGCACCGGCGACGGGAGGACGGCCGACCGAGTAGTAATCGAATCCTTTTTCGAGCAGCCAGGCGGACTCGTAGAGATTGCGCCCGTCGAATACCACCGGCGCTTTCAGCTTGTGCTTCATCAGGTTGAAATCGGGACTGCGGAACTCCTTCCATTCGGTGACGATGATGAGCGCATCGGCACCTTCGAGTACGTCGTACATATTGCTGCCGAACTGGACGCCGGATGCATGCGGATAGACCTTGCGCGCCTCGTCGATCGCGATCGGATCGAATGCCTGGATGCTCGCGCCCTCGGCCAGCAAGCCATTGATGACGGCGATGCTGGGCGCTTCGCGCATATCGTCGGTATTCGGCTTGAACGACAGTCCCCACATCGCCAGGTTCATGCCGGCCAGGCTCCGACCGAAATGGGAGCGGATCTTGTCGACCATCAGCTGCTTTTGTGCGGCGTTGGCGGCCTGGACGGCGTCGATGACCAGCATCGGGCTGTCGTGCTCGGCCGCCGTCTTGCGCAATGCGCGCACATCCTTCGGGAAGCAGGAGCCGCCGTAGCCGCAGCCGGGGTAGAGGAAATGGTGGCCGATGCGCGGATCCGAGCCTATCCCCAGGCGTACCTGTTCGATGTCGACATCGAGTTTTTCGGCCAGGTTCGCCAGTTCGTTCATGAAAGAGATGCGCGTCGCCAGCATGGCGTTCGCCGCATACTTGGTCAGTTCGGCGGCCTGGACGTCCATCACGATCATGCGTTCGTGGTTGCGCTGGAAGGGCTGGTACAACTGGCGCATGGTCTTGGCCGCATGCTCGTCGTCGACGCCGATGACGATGCGGTCCGGGCGCATGAAGTCCCCGATCGCCGTACCTTCCTTGAGAAACTCCGGATTCGATACGACGCCGAACGCGATGTCGAGCTCGCGCTTGCGGAGTTCCTGGCCGACCGCCGTCCTGACCTTCTCGGCGGTGCCGACGGGGACCGTCGATTTGTTGACGATCACCTTGTAGCCGTCCATGTGGGCGCCGATGTTGCGCGCCGCGGCCAGCACGTGCTGCAGGTCTGCCGAGCCGTCTTCGTGCGGCGGGGTACCGACCGCGATGAACTGGATATCGCCGAAAGCGACCGCGGCGGCAATATCGCTTCCGAATTGCAGCCGGCCCGCCGCCATATTGCGCCGGACGATATTTTCGAGACCCGGTTCGTAAATTGGAATGCGCGTGGCATTCAGCATGTCGATCTTTTTCTGATCGATATCGAGACAATAAACCTGATTGCCGACTTCGGCCAGGCAGGCGCCAGTCACCAAACCGACATAGCCAGTTCCAACCACGGTAATTTTCATGATGGGACGTATGTGAGCCTATGAGTTTATTACCAGGCACACCGCGGAATTAAACGGCGCTTATTCTTTTCGCCCGGGCCTGTATTTCAAATGTTTTTAATGAAGGAAAACAGCTTGTCCGCCTGTTAGCATGAGGGCAAAGTATTGGTGCAGCCTTGAGTGTCCGCAACGGGAGTGCCGCGCAGGATTTCGCTGTAGAAGGCCGTCAGTTTTTCCGCTTCGGCGTCCCAATTGAATCGCTCGCGCACGGCCTTTTTTCCGTTTTCTCCCATCCGTTCGGCGAGATCGCGGTTTGCCACCAGATAATCGATTGCGGCAGCAATTGCGGCAGGATCGAAAGGATCGACGCAAATGCCGCATTGATTTCCATCGACGATGCTGCGCCAGGAAGGGATATTCGATGCAATGACGGGAATACCCGCGGCCATATACTCGAACATCTTGATCGGCTGCCCATGAAGGAAATTGCCGATCGGATGGGATGTCACCAGCCCGGCAACCGAACGTCCCAGCACCGCGCGCACGCCGGCGCGGTCGAGGAAGCCCAGTTCGTTGACCCGGTGCCAGCCGGGTTCGGCTTTGACGCTCGCTTCCAGCGCGGCCTCGGTGAATTGCCCCGCCAGGTTCAGGCGCGTCGGCGAGCGCAGCAGCGCGCATGCGCGCACGATTTCACGCGCGCCGCGGATGGTGTCGACCCCGCCGACGAAGCAGACCTCGTCCCGCTTGCCGCTCCAGCCGGCTGGGGCGTCCAGCTCGCCCGCGAGCGGGAAATTGCTGACGTCGATGGAATGCGGGTTCATCCGCAGGAACTTGTCGCGGATAAAGGGCGTCGCGCCGACGATGCCGTCGAGCCTGGCGCAGGCGTAGCGCTCGTAGGCGGCGAACATGCCGGCCAGCAGGCGCAGCGCCGCGGGCTTGAGATAGGGCTTGTCCAGCAGTTGCTGCGGGACGTCTTCGTGCGAGTCGAAGATGACCTTTTTACCCATCCGCTGCAGGCGCAGCCCGACCGGGATCAGCTCCGGATCGTGCAGGTGGTAGATCTGCGCATCCAGTGCGGCCGCCTTCAGGAATACGCGGCGGGTGCTGCGCAGGATGCGGTTGATGCGGCCCGGCAGCCTGCCGACGTCGGCGATCGCGACGCCGTCCTTGCGATCGTCGCCCTTGCCGTCGGCCACTACCAGGGTCACGTCGTAGCCGCGGGCCACCAGCGTCCGGCACTGCTTCATGAAGATGCGCGTGTCGTGGCGTGGGTGGACCGAGGTCAGATGGGCGACCCGGCCGCGCGCGCCGGCCGCGCGGGGGACGGTGGCTATGCGCATGATGCGGTGTCCGGGAGCGTCACGCCGGCGGCGGCCAGCAGGCTGGCGGCCACGCGGTCGGTGTCCGCGGCCGGCATATAGGGGCCGAAGGGCAGGCTCAGCACCTTTTTCGCCATCTCGAGGGCGACCGGGCAGCTGTCGGCGTCGGCCAGGCGGGCGTAGGCCGGCTGCACGTGGATCGGCACCGGATAGTGGACGGCGCTCGGGATGCCCGCCGCCTGCAGCGCCGCCTGGACCCGCTCGCGTTCCTCGAGCACCACCGTATATTGCGCGAACACGCTGCTGCGGTTGGGGTTGCAGCCCACCAGGCCCAGGCGGCCCGACAGCAGGGCGTTGTAGCGCGCCGCCACCTTGGCGCGTTCGGCCAGTTCCCACTCGAAGTGCTCAAGCTTGGCCAGGACGACCGCGCATTGCAGGGTGTCCATGCGGCCGCCGACCCCGACCCGCGTGTGCACATAGCGGCGCGACTGGCCATGCCCGCGGATTTCGCGCGCCGCGGCGGCAAGCGCATCGTCGCTGGTGAAGAGGGCGCCGCCGTCGCCATAGCAGCCCAGCGGCTTGCTTGGAAAGAAGCTGGTGCAGGCTATCGTCGACAGGTTGCAGCTTTTCCGGTTCCGGTAGGTCGCGCCGAAGCTCTGGGCCGCGTCTTCGATCACCGCCAGCCCATGGCGCCGCGCGACCGCATTGATCTCGTCCATGTCGGCCGGCTGGCCGTACAGCGATACCGGCATGATCGCCCGGGTGCGCGCGGTGATGGCGGGCTCGATCAGGCTGGCCGCGATATTGCAGGTGGCCCGGTCGATGTCGACGAATACCGGCGTGGCGCCGACCAGGACGATCGCCTCGGCGGTGGCGATGAAGGAAAACGGTGTGGTGATGACCTCGTCTCCAGGGCCGATGCCGAGGGCCATCAGGGAGATGATCAGGGCCTCGGTGCCGGACGCTACCGTGATGCAGTGGCGTGCGCCCGTGTAGTCGGCCAGCCTGGCTTCCAGTTCGGCCACTTCCGGCCCCATGATGTACTGCCCGTGGTCGAGGACGGCCCGGATGCGGTCGTCGATCTGCGCGCGCCCGCGCTGGTATTGGGACTTGAGGTCGATGAATTCCATGTTCGGTTCGCTTCGGTGGGTCAGGGATGGGGCAGGTGGGCAGGCGCCGCCGGGAGCAGGGTGCAGACGCCGTCTTTCAGCACGTAGACGTCGCCGGTGTGGGAGCAGCGGGCGTCGCCCCCGCCTGTCAGCGGCAGCGGCAGGCGCTCGCCGAAGCGGCTCATCCAGCCGGTGTGGCGCGCCGGTACGCCCGTCATCAGCGCGAATGCCGGGACGTCGCGGTTGACCACCGCGCCGGCACCGATGAAGGCGTGCTCGCCGATCGTCACGCCGCACACGATGGTGGCGTTGGCGCCGATGGTGGCGCCGTGCCTGACCAGCGTGCGGCGGTATTCGTGCTTGCGCACCAGCGCCGCGCGCGGGTTGTAGACATTCGTGAAGACCATGCTCGGGCCGCAGAACACCTCGTCCTCGAGGGTGACGGCGTCGTAGACGGAGACATTGTTCTGGACCTTGACGTGGTCGCCGATGACGACGTCGGCGCCGACGAAGACGTTCTGGCCGAGCGAGCAGCCGGCGCCGACGCGGGCGCCCGCGGACACGTGGGCGAAGTGCCAGACCCGGGTAGCCTCGCCGAGCACGGCGCCGGCGTCGACGATGGCGCTGGGGTGGACGGTGGCGCCCATTCAGTACTCCAGCGGCAGGGCGACGCGCTTGCCGTCGCGCGCGGACATGTAGGCCGCGACCAGCACCTCGAGCGACTTCAGGCCTTCGCGGCCGTCGGTCTCGGGCTCGGCCTCGCCGCGCAGTACCTTGATCACGTTGTCGTAGTAGAGCGGGTGGCCGAAGCCGTATACCGAGGTGGTCTGGTAGCTGGCGTCGCCCACCTTGGCGTCGTCGGGATCGGGGGTGGCGAATTCCCACTGCTGGATCTCGTTGACCGCCACGCCGCCGATGCGCACGGTGCCGTGTTCGCCCAGCACGGTGATCGAGCCTTCCATATTGCGCGGATAGGTCAGCATGGTCACGTTCATCGAACCAAGGGCGCCGTTGCGCCAGCGCAGGCTGATCACGCCGGTGTCCTCGACCTCGATGTCGCGCGCCAGGGTGGCGGTATAGGCCTGCAGGCTCTCGACCGGGCCGACGATCCAGTCGATCAGGTCGACGTAGTGGCTGGCCTGGTTCATGAAGGCGCCGCCATCGAATTCCCAGGTGCCGCGCCATTTTGCGCTGCGGTAATACTCTTCCGGGCGGGTCCAGAACACGTTCAGGTTGACCATGTAGATGCGGCCGAAGCGCTTCTTGTCCACCGCGCGCTTGAGCAGTTGCAGGGTGGCGTTGCGGCGGTTCTGCTTGACCACGAACAGCCGCACGCCGGCGGCGTCGGCCGCGGCGACCATCCGTTTTCCGTCCTCCCAGCGGGTCGCCATCGGCTTTTCGGTCATCACGTGGCACCGGCTGGCGGCGATCTGGATGGCCTGCTCGGGATGCAGGCCGGATGGGGTAGTGACCACGACGATGTCGGCGTCGGCCTGGCGCAGCATCGCCTCCAGGCTGGCATAGCCCTCGGCGCCGGTGGCCCCGACCGCGCGGTCGAGGGCGCGCGGATCGACGTCGCAGACGCCGACCAGCTCGGCCCGGTCCTGGTGCTTGCGCAAGGCCTCGAAGTGGTTGTTGGCGATGCGGCCGCAGCCGACCAGGGCAAAGCGGATCTTGCGGTCCAGTATGGGAGCAGGGTAGTGGCGCATGGCGGCGGCTCCTCAGGCTTTCACGACGTTCGGCAGGGCCGGGTAGACGCCGCGGGTATCGACGATCAGGGCGGCGTACTGCCGGATCAGCTCGTAGTCGAAGCCGCTGTGAGCGGTCGCCAGCAGCACCACGTCGTAGGACGTGATGGAAGGCGGGGTCAGCTCGACGCTCCTGAGGTCAAAGAAATGCTCGCGCATGCGCGGGAAGACCGGAACGTGCGGGTCGGAATAATCGACAGCCGCGCCTTTCTCGCGCAGGATCTCCATCAGCTCGACCGAGGGGGATTCGCGCATGTCCTCGACGTCCTTCTTGTAGGCGATGCCCAGCACCAGCACGCGGCTGCCCATCACCGATTTGCCGCGCCGGTTCAGGGCGTCGGTCACCTTGCCGACCACCCAGTGCGGCATGTCGCTGTTGATCTCGCCGGCCAGTTCGATGAAGCGGGTGTGCAGGCCGTATTCGCGCGCCTTCCAGGTCAGGTAGAAGGGGTCGATCGGGATGCAGTGGCCGCCCAGGCCCGGCCCCGGGTAGTAGGGCGTGAAGCCGAAGGGCTTGGTGGCGGCCGCGCGGATCACCTCGTGGATGTCGATGTTCATGCGGTCGGCAATGATCTTCATCTCGTTGACCAGGCCGATGTTGACGGCGCGGTGGATGTTCTCCAGCAGCTTGGTGAGTTCGGCGGCGCGGGTCGAGCTGACCGGCACCACCTTGTCGATCGCCGGGCCGTAGAGGGCGATGCCGGCCTCCAGGCAGGCCGGTGTCACGCCGCCGCAGACCTTGGGAATGGTGCGGGTGTGGAAGTCCGGATTGCCCGGGTCTTCGCGCTCCGGCGAGAACACCAGGAAGACCTCGCGCCCGACCGTGAAGCCGCGCGATTCCAGGCGCGGCTTGAGTTCCTCGTCGGTGGTGCCGGGGTAGGTGGTGCTTTCCAGCGACAGCACCTGGCCCGGCCGCATGAAGGGCAGCAGGGCGTCGGCGGTGTCGAGCACGAAGGACAGGTCCGGTTCGCGGTAGGCGTTCAGCGGGGTCGGCACGCAGATGATGAGGGCGTCGGGCTCGCCGGCGCGGGTGAAATCGGTGGTGGCCTGGAAGCCGCGTTCGCGGGCGCTGGCGATGGCGGCCGGCTTGATGTGATTGATATAGCTTTCCCCGCGGTTCAGGCGCTCGATCTTGGCGCCGTCGATGTCGATACCGAGGACGCGGAAGCCCGCCTCGGAATAACGCAGTGCCAGCGGCAGCCCGACGTAGCCGAGTCCGATGATGCCGATCACGGCCGCGCGCTTGCCCAGCCGCTCGGTCAGCTGTTCGAGATATGCCGGTTTGCTTTCATCACGCATGAGTGTCCTCGCCAAACGTTAAATTATTAGATACGGAACGGCACGAATTTTCGGATCAGGCCCAGGCGCGGCGCGGCGGGCGCGGGTGTGGGCGCCGGTGCGGCCGGGGCCAGTTGCGGGGTGTATTCGGTGACGATGGCCTTGACCATCGACTCGATCATGGCGCGTTCGTGGGTCTCGCAAGCCATCATCAGGCAGGTGATGAAGGTCTCGAGCACGCTCGGGTGAAGGGCGTTTTCCTTCATGCGCATGATGCGCTGGTGGTCGCTGGGGAAGACCACGCCGTCGGTCAGCAGCTCCTCGTGCAGCTTCTCGCCCGGGAACAGGCCGACATAGCGGATCTCGATGTCGCCGCCCGGGTTCTGGACGCTCTTCTCGGTCAGGCCGTGCAGGGCGATCATGGTGCGCGCCAGGTCGACGATGCGCACCGGTTCGCCCATGTCGAGCACGAACACGTCGCCGCCCTTGGCCATCGCGCCGGCCTGGATCACCAGCTGGGCGGCCTCGGGGATCAGCATGAAGTAGCGCGACACTTCCGGGTGGGTGATGGTCAGCGGGCCGCCGCGCGCGATCTGGCGCTGGAACAGCGGGATCACCGAGCCGGACGAACCGAGCACGTTGCCGAAGCGGACCATGCAGAAGGTGGTGCGGGCGCCATGGCGGGCCGCCGCGGCCTGGAAGATGAGTTCGGCGATGCGCTTGCTGGCGCCCATGATGTTGGTCGGGCGCACCGCCTTGTCGCTGGAGATCAGCACGCAGGTCTCGATGCGGTGCCGGGCGGCCTGGGAGGCGACAACCTGGGCGCCGACCACGTTGTTGCGCAGGCCCTCGACGATATTGGTCTCGACCAGGGGCACGTGCTTGTAGGCGGCGGCGTGGTAGATGGTGTCGACCTTGCCGTCGCGCAGGATGCGCTCGACCAGGTCGGCATTGCATACCGAGCCGAGGTGGGCTTCGATGGGGATGTCGGGAAAGCGGGTGGCCAGCTCCTGGCGGATCGTGTAGAGCGCGAACTCGGAGTGGTCGAGCAGGTGCAGGCGGCTCGGCGCGACGGTCACGATCTGGCGGCA